>JAKPQT010000734.1 GCA_029555885.1 Chloroflexota bacterium
GCCCAACCGCGAGACTGAGGGGATGCTGGACGGCTCCGACGCCGTGTCCGACTGGGCGATCCTCAACGCGCTGATCAACACGGCCTGCGGCGCGACGTGGGTCAGCTTCCACCACGGCGGTGGCGTCGGCATCGGCTACAGTCAGCACGCGGGCCAGGTGACAGTGGCGGATGGCACGCCCGCAGCCGCGGCCCGGCTCCAGCGAGTGTTGACGACCGATCCCGGCATGGGCATCGTCCGTCACGCGGATGCAGGCTATCCGGAGGCCATCGCCGCCGCGCAGCGCATGGGGGTCAAGATTCCGATGTTGGGCTGACCGAGCGTCTTCTGCGCAGAACGTATCCGCCTGGCATCCTGAGCGGAGCGCAGCGGAGTCGAAGGACAGACAGCTCAACACATAAACGTGCGACGAGAAACTTTCTCTCTCCCCAGCCGTAATGAATGACAGATGGGACGGATGCAATGCCCCATCTGTCAACGGAGGGGAGCCATGAGGAATAACCGCACGCTGTGGATCGTCCTGCTGCTGGTGGTGCTGGCGGTCTGTTGTTTTGTCGCCAGCATTGGCGGGCTGTTGCTTGCCCGCAACCTGCAACGCGGCGCGAACTGGGTCTGGAGCGCCAACAACGAAATCACCGCAACGATTGGCCGCACGCTCGAGGTAGCCGACCCGGCCGCCCTGGCGGTGGACCTGCCCGTGGGCAGCCTCACCGTCCGCACCGGCGAGCCCGGTCAGATCGCGGTGGAAGCCACGAAGCGCGCATGGGGGCGGAGCACTGCCGAAGCGCAGCGCACTCTCGACCGCATCGAGGTTGCCATCGAGCCGACAGCCGCCGGCGTGCGTGTGGCGGTGACCGGGCCGGACTGGCAGGCAGGGGCGAGCACGACCCCACGCACCCCCCAGGTGGACCTGGTGGTGACGGTGCCTGAGGAGACGCAGCTCGACCTGAAGGTCGGCGTGGGACGGCTGGCGGTGAATGGCGTGCGCGGCGATGTGCGTATCACTGCCGATGTGGGCGAGGTCGAGCTGACGGATGTCCAGCCGGTGACCACCCTGGAGGTGGAGTCGCGGGTCGCCAGCATCCGGTTCGAAGGCGCCTTGACGACCGGCGCCACGTATCGGATGACCAGCGACGTGGGGCGCATCCTGCTGCAACTGCCGCCGGAGAGCGCGTTCCAGATCGAGGCGCGCAGCGACATCGGCGATGCCACGGTGGACTTCGATGTCATCGGCCAGCAGGAACGGCCCGGTTTCACGGGCAAGGAAATCACCGGGCAGGTTGGGGAGCCCGGCGGCACGGAGCTCGTCCTGCGCTCACGGGTGGGCGATATCCAGGTGGAGCAGGCGCCCTGACCGCCTGAAAGCGGTTGGCATAACGCACCTTAACGACTTAGCACGCGCTCTAAATTTAAGGTCGGCATCGCGCCCACTTTTTGCGCCTGCCTGCTGTGGTAGGCTGCCAGCCCGCCACAACCGGTCGCGTAGAACAGGAGTGCGCGCGCCGACCGCGCTACATAAGCATTCACCAGGCAGCAGTAGAGCGCCTACTGCTGCCTTGCCTGCCCCTGGCCCCTCTGCTAGAATGCCCCCCGCAAAAGGATAGACAATCGGTATCGCATCCGCACCCCCGAGTTGGGTGCTGCAAGCTTATGATGAGTTCCTCCGGCTTTCTGCTGTGGGCGGTCCACTTGCCGTCCTGATAAAAACGAACGCGGTTGTATCTTTGTAGGCGGGATGACCCAGATGCTTGCACGCTCCGCGTGCCAGGCCAGCTTTGATTTCGCCTGCTAACTTTATGTGCAGTGGGGTTCAGACCAGTTTGACCGGCGCGGTCAGCGCCGACTGGCGTGCAACGCCTTCTCATTTGGACAATTCAGGGTGATGGTGATAGCCATGTGTGCCGTTGAAGTGCCGACAAATAGATCCGCCAGGGACATCTGGGACAACGCCCGTAGCCAGTTGCGGTTACAGTTGCCCCGGAGCACCTACGAGACGTGGGTTCGGGATACCGAGTGCCTGGCCCATGAGGACGGAGCCTTTGTGATCGGGGTCGGCAACGCATACGCGAAGGATTGGCTCTCGCTGCGACTCCGCCCCCTCATCAAGCGCACACTGGCCGGCATCGTAGGCCGCACCGTGGAAGTTACGTTTGTGGTTCAGGCTACGCCCGTTGCCGACGACCCGGACGCGCCGCCGGCGCCGCTGCTGGCCTACGACACCCAGGCCGAGCCGGCGCCTGTCGAGCCGCAGATGACCTATGGGGCCGATCTGAGTGCGCGTTACAGCTTCGACACCTTCATCGTGGGGCCATCCAACCGGATGGCGCACGCCTCCGCTCTGGCAGTCTCCGAACGTCCCGGCACGGCATACAACCCGCTGTTCCTCTACGGCGGCAGCGGGCTGGGCAAGACCCACCTGCTGCAGGCGATCGGTCACACCGTGCAGACGATGGGCAAGCGCGTGTTGTATGTCACGTCGGAGGTTTTTACCAACGACCTCATCAACGCCATCCGCATGCAGGCCACCGACCAGTTCCGGGCGAAGTATCGCACGATCGATGTGCTGCTGCTGGACGATATCCATTTCATTGCGGGCAAGGAGCAGACGCAGGAGGAATTCTTCCACACCTTCAACGCGCTCCACGCGGCCAACCGCCAGATTGTGATGACCAGCGATCGCCCGCCCCAGGCCATCCCGACCCTGGAAGAGCGTCTGCGCTCGCGCTTCGGCTGGGGCATGATTGCCGACATCCAGCCGCCCAACCTGGAGACGCGCATCGCCATCCTGCAGGCGAAGGCGGCTTCGCTGGGGCGCGATGTGCCGAACGATGTCCTGCATTTGATTGCGCAGCGCGCCTACCGCAATATCCGCGATATGGAAGGCGCATTGAACAAGGTGCTGGCACACGCCGAGTTCTTCCACCGGCCGCTCAACGCAGGACTGGTGGAGGATGCGTTGGCCTATCTGGCCCCTGTGCAGAGCAAGCTCAGCCTCGATGCGATCCTCCAGGTTGCCGCCGAGCACTTCGGGATCACGGTCGAGGACTTGAAGGGCCGCAATCGCAGCGCGCGCATTGCCTTGCAGCGCCAGGTGGTCATGTATGTCATGCGGGAAGAGACGGGCGCCTCGCTGCCGCAGATTGCGTTGGTGCTGGGCGGGCGCGACCATACCACGGTCCTGCACGGCTGCGAGCGGGTGAGCAGCGAGCTGGACACTGACTCCGATCTCGCGCGCACCGTCAACGACCTGCGCAACCGGCTGTATGAGCCGGCGCGCGTGCGCCAGAATGAGCACGCGCGCGCCTGAGCTTCCCACGATTTGTACGCGTGACCTGGGGGCACCTGCATCCGCGATGCAGGCGCCCCCAGGTGGTTTTTAAGGCATTTCTGTGGATAACTCCCCCGTTCTGTGTGGATAACAGGGGCACTGTGTGGATAACCGGCAGGACGCGGGGCAGAATTAGGTTGCTGTAACGAGGCGGCCCCTACCCCTAGTGGGCGGCATCCAGCCGCCAGTTCGGGCCATTGTGGATAGTTCTCAGTGCCGCGGCACTTCCCCCAGCACCAGCAGCCCCAGATCCTCCAGGTCACGCCGCTCACGCACCGAGGTGTCAAGATAATCCAACAGGAATGCCAGGCCGATGCCCGCGGCCAGGGCCAGCAGCACGCGCAGCGGCAGGTCAAGCTGCTCGCGCGCAGGCCGGCCCACTGCGTTGACCGACGGCGCATCGATGAGCCGGATGTCGGCTTCCTCCGCGCTGAACTGGCCGAAGAACTCTGCGCTGCCCTCGGTCAGCGTGGCCGCCACTGCGTTCGCGATGCCCGCCAGGACTTCTGCGTCGGGCCAGGTCACGTTGACCGTCAGGATACGGTGGAGCTTGCCGGGCTGCGTGCTGGCCCCGATGGCGCCGGGCGCCACGGTGATGCCCTGCCCGGCCAGCCGCTCGCTCACCGCGGCGGCAAACGCGCCGCTGCGCACGATTTCGCCCAGGTCGTCCACCAGGTATTCGGACGTCAGCAGGGTATAGTAGCGGTCGTAGGTATAGACGCCGGGGATGCGTTCGGGCTGGACGCCGACGTTGAAGCGCATCGAGGCTGTGTACACCGGCGGCCGGGGTTGCCAGGGCCGCTGCATGACCAGGGTCAGGGCCGCGACCGCCAGCGCCAGCCCCACGGGCAGCCACCAGCGCCGCATGATGATGTTCCAGTAGGCACGCAGCTCCATCAGACCGTCCTTGCGATATACTCGCTCAACTCGCGCTCGAACCGCTCCCGGCTGAAGCGTTCGGCATTGCGGCGGCACGCGGCCGGGTCATAGGCCCGCGGGTCAAAGCGACCAAGCACCCCCATCAGGGCTGCCGGCGTCTGCTCGTCAAAGAACTCGCCGGTGCAGCCAGGGATCACCGTGTCCAGCGCGCCGCCGCCCCGGAACGCGATAACAGGCCGGCCCGCAGCCTGCGCCTCCAGCGGCGCAATGCCGAAGTCCTCCAGGCCCGGGAAGATGAATGCCCGCGCGCCGCGGTAGAGGCGGGCCAGCTCATCCGCGGGCACGCGGCCCAGGAACGTCACGGTCGGCCCGGCCACCTGCTCCAGCGCGGGGCGGTCGCGCCCTGTCCCGTAGACGAGCAGCTTGAGCCCCAGCTCCGAACAGGCCCGCACGGCCAGGTCCAGCCGCTTGTAGGGAATCAGCCGCCCGCCGGCCAGGAAGTAGTCGCCCACCGGCTCCCCGTCCGGCTGGAACTGCGCGATGTCCACCGGCGGATAAATGATGCGGCTCTCGCGGCCGTAGAACCGGCGAATGCGCTCCTGGATTTCGCTCGAAATCGCAATCAAGTGGTGGACGCGCTGGGCCGCAGCATAGTCCCAGCGCCGCAGCGCGGCGATCAGCGGCCGGAGCAGCCGGTCCACTCCCGGCCGGATGGCCTCACGCTGCCGGTAAGTGTCGTACTGCCAGAGAAAGCGGGTCGGCGTCAGGCAATAGCAGATGTGCTGGCCATCCGGCGGCGGCTGTACCCCGTGGCAGAAGCCGCTCTTGTTGCTCAACACCAGGTCATAGCCCCGCAGGTCCATCCGGCTGAATGCCAGCGGATAGACCGGCAGGTAGGCCTGGTGATGCGCCATCACCCCGGGAAGATGTTGCATAAAGGTGGGCCGGATGTCCCATGACTGGTAGGCGGGCGGCATCCGGGTGGGCGCATAGATGCTGGTGTAGACCGGCGCGGCCGGAAACATGCTCACCAGTACTTCCAGCACATATTCCGCGCCGCCGACCTGGTTCAGCCAGTCATGGACGAGCGCGACTTTCATTCAGCGGGCGTTGGTTCCTGTGGCGCCGCGGGCTCCACAGGAGCCGCTTTCTCTTCAGGGGCGCGGCGCGCGGGGCTCAACGCCTGCGTCAGGCGCACCAGCGCGACCTTGTTGCCCTTGCCGCAGTGGGGGCACAGCACCAGCGCGTGCTTCTTGCCCTCGGCCTGCTGCACGTAGCCCTGCAGCTCCTCATCCGGCAGGGTGAACCGGCGTCTGCATTTATCACATGAAAGCGCAAGCATAGTATCTTCCTTCTCCGTTCAGGCCTGGGCTTCTGCCTGCCCGGCCGGCGTTTCGGCCTGCATGGCCGGCATCGGGAACCGTTCAGACAGCGCGACGAAGCTCTCCGGCTCGCCGAGGATGGACCAGTCCAGGACGCTGGTTAGCTGCGTATCCATGACGCCGGGCACTGTGCGAATCCAGCTCATGACATAGCCTGTCAGGGCCGCGGTGCGTTCACCCAGCAGCAGGATCATCAGGTCCGCGTCGGTCCGGTGGAAGAGCTTGAGCACCCAGACCACGCTCACCTGCTCGTGCGCCGGCAGGCTGATGAGCGACTGGAACGCCTCGCGGTCGCGACCCGGTTGCAGCTTGACGAGGACCGTGGCGGCGGCGCGGCGATCCCAGCCCGTTTCCATCAAGGAGACGTCGAGGATGGGGTCGGCATAGACCACCCCATCGAAGGCGAGTTGCGCGGAAGTGCCGCGCACTCCCGGCACCGTCCGGACGACGTCAATCAGGAAGTTATCCAGCTCGGCCAGGTCATGGATCATGCAGACGACGCGCAGGTCCGCGCGCTCGCGCAACCAGTTGACCCATAAGACCGTCAGGCAGGGCTCGCAGTGCTGCCTGAGGTTTGCGAGCAGGCCTTCCCGCGCAAGTTCATCCTGGCCGCTGATGATGTCGATGTCGATAACGGCCAAAGTTGGTTCCATGCAGTCCTCCCCGTACAGCGAACACGCTCATCGGTTTATCTTAGCACGGTTGAGCCTGTAGGCCAAAGGCGCTTGCCAGGACTTCCAGCAAGGAGGCGAGGCTTTCGCCGGCTGGGGTAGGGTTCCCTTCAGCCCAGGCCAACCGGCTGAAGCCTCGACTTCAGTTTGCCGTTGTGCGCTGTCGCTGGCAGAGCTGACGCATCCTGAGGGGCTGGTGTAGTTTTCGGCGCTGGCTAAAGGATGCTATAATGCACTGAGCAACAAGCTGCGGCTCTGTTTCCGCGTGGCCGCTTTGGAAGGAGCAGCACGGTGACGCGTGTGAGTTTCGATCTCCAGTTGAAAGCCCTGCAGGAGCGCCTCGTCAGCCTCGGCTTGATGGTGGCGCATGCCCAGGAACAGGCGGTGCGCGCGCTGGCAGAACGCGATGGGCAGTTGGCTCAGGAGCTCATTGCCGATGATCAGAACATCAACCGGGCACAGCATGAAATCGAAGAGCAGTGCCTCTTGCTGATCGCCAGCCAGCAGCCGGTTGCGCGTGACCTCCGGCTGATCTTCTCCATCGCGTCGATTGCCTCGGAACTGGAGCGGATGGCTGACCACGCCAAGGGCATCGCCGTCATTGCGCTGCGGCTGGCCGACCAACCCATGCTCAAGCCGTTGATTGACGTGCCGCGCATGGCGGAGATCGGCCGCGAGATGCTGCAGGGACAGCTTGACGCGTTCCTGCGCGGCGATGTGGATGCGGCCCGTGCGCTGGCCGCGCGTGACGCCGAGATCGACCAGCTCAACGACCAGGTTTATCGCGAACTCCTGATGATCATGATGACGGACCCGCGTACCATCACCCGCGCAACCTATCTCCTGTGGGTGGCCCACAACCTGGAACGGTTTGCAGACCGGACGACCAACATCGGTGAGCGCGTGGTCTTCATGCGGACGAACGCCATTGTCGAACTGGACGAATGACCGTTGCGGTATCTGCGGGGCTGCCTCGCATCTGAGGATGCCGGACGCCGCCGTGTTCAAATAGCTTCCCATCCTTGCTTCCTGGACGGAGACACATGGACCTAACCCAACTCAGCCAGATGGTGGCCTGGCTCGATGAAGAGCACCGCCGCGACCGTGAGGAAATTGCCAAGCTGGACCAGCGCCTGCAAAGCCTGGCGATCGAACGCCAGGAGCAAGCCCGTCGCATCCAGGACCTGGAGAGCCGGCTGGCGAGCACGCAGGCTCAACTCACGCGTTTCACCCAGATCGAGCAGGCGCTTCAGCAGCTCAGGGGCGAGGTCGTGGTCATGCTGGATAAGCAGACCGAGGCGCGCGTGCAGGCCGAGCGCGAATCTGAGCGGGCGCGCCTGTCGGACCGCGAAGCCCTCAGCCGCGGGGTGGCGGAAGTGCGCAAGGAACTGACGCGCATTCCTCGCTTGGAGGAAGAACTGGTCACGCGGCAGGCCGAGGATCAGCGTCTCGGTGAGATGCTGCTCGCGCTGCGCCAGTCGGTCGCCAATGTCAGCAAGGAGATCGACGACCGCACGCGCAGCCTGCCCTACATGATCGAGCAGCGCGCCCAGGACAACAAGCGCATCGCCCAGCTTCAGGCCGAGCACGTTGACCTCATGAAGCGTACGGAACTGATCGGTACGCGCATGCCGCCGGTTGAGGAACGCGTCCAGCGGTTGGAGCGCGAACTCCAGAGGATTCAGCCGATCCCCGAAGCGCTGCGCCAGGAACAGCAGGTGTTCATCGAGGCGCAGAAGCTCGGTGAGGTTGAACGCACGCGGCAAATGACCGTCTGGGAGCAGGAGTTCGTCGATCAGCGGACGCTCATCGAGAAGCAAGCCGTGCGCCTGCGCGAATTCGAAGCGCGACACGAGGCAGTGGGCCGAACATTGAAGGCGCTGGAGGAGTTCCAGGCGCAGGTGACACACAGCCAGAAGCAGGTGTCCGAGCTGCAGCGGTTGGCCGAAGAACGGCAGCGGAAGGAACTGGCCGAGTGGCAGGCCGAAAACGAGCAGCGGTGGAAGAAAGAAACCCTGCGCTGGGACTACACCATCCAGGAGCAGCAGAAGGTCAATCAGAAGGTGATGGAACGCTTCCCGGTCCTGGAAAAGCAACTGGCCCTGCTGGTGCGCGAGGTGGAGGCCTTGTGGCGTGCGTATGAAGGGCAGGGCGGGCTGCAACTGCAGAATGCCCAGCGGCTGCTGGACGCCATCAGCGGGTCGCTGGCTGCACGGCCCAAGACCGACTGACGCCCCAGGCTTGTGATTCGCAGGCGACGAAGGCAGGCGCGCCCGCCTCTTCGTCGCCTGTGTTTGTGGAGGCTCCTATGCGTGTCATCGGCACCGCCGGGCATGTAGACCACGGCAAATCCACGCTCGTTCGCGCGCTGACCGGCATCGATCCGGACCGGCTGCGCGAGGAAAAAGAGCGCGAGATGACGATCGACCTGGGCTTTGCCTGGCTCACCCTGCCGCCCGCCCGCAGCGAGGCCGCTGGGTCTGCGGGGGCTGGGGCCCTGGGGGGTGAAACGGTCGGCGCCGAAACGGTCGGTGCCGAAACGGTCGGCGCCGAAACGGTCGGCGTCATCGACGTGCCGGGCCACATCGACTTCATCAAGAACATGCTGGCGGGCATCGGCGGGATCGACGCGGCGCTGTTCGTCGTTGCCGCGGATGAAGGCGTCATGCCCCAGACGCGCGAGCACCTCGCGATCTTGGACCTGTTGCAGATCCCCGCAGGCGTGGTCGCGCTGACCAAGACAGACACCATCACCGAGGAGGGTTGGCTGGAGTTGGTCGAGGCGGACCTGCGCGCGGCGCTCCACGGCACCGCCCTGGCAGACGCAGCAATTGTGCCTGTGTCTGCGCGCGCCGGCACGGGGCTGGCAGAGCTCAAGCAGGCCCTGGCGGATGCCCTGGCAGCCGTGCCCCCGCGCCGCGACAAGGGCCAGCCCCGGCTGCCGATTGACCGGGTGTTCACCGTGGCCGGTTTCGGGACGGTCGTGACCGGCACGCTCAGCGATGGGCACTTTCGCGTGGGCGATGAGGTTGCCATCCTCCCCGGCGGGCTGTCCGCCCGCATTCGCGGGCTGCAAACGCACAAGAAGGCCGTCGAGCTGGCGCTGCCGGGCAGCCGCCTGGCCATGAACCTGACCGGCGTGCATCCTGACGACTTGCAGCGCGGCATGGTGGTCGCTAAACCGGGGACGGTACAGCCGACGACGATGGTCGATGTGCGGCTGCGGATGGTGCGCGGGGATGCGTCTCTGCCGCCCCTGCGTCACAGCCAGCCTGTAGATTTCTTCAGCGGCGCGGCGGAAGTTCCCGGCCGTGCGCGTTTGCTGAGCGCGGAACAGCTCAACGCGGGGCAGACCGGCTGGGTGCAGGTGGTGCTGGCTGCGCCGGTGGTCGTCGCGGCGGGCGACCGGTTCATCATCCGGCAGGCGTCGCCCAGCCTGACGCTCGGCGGCGGGACGGTCGTCAATCCGCATCCGCGGCGGCGCTGGCGGCGGCTCCAGCCGGACGTGCTGGCGCAGCTTGAAACGCTTGCGCGCGGCACGCCGGAAGACCTTGTGCTGCACGGCCTGGCGCGGCAGGAGCCGGCCCCATTCAAGACGCTCGTCGAAGCGTCGGGGCTGGACGCGGCGGCTGCTGAGCCGGTGCTGGCGAGTATGGTCGCCGGCGGCCAACTCATTCCGCTGGGCGCGGTGCAGCCGCCGTTCAGCAAGAGCCTGACCCCGGTCATCTCGCTCGGGGGCTGGGGCCTCCTGGCCGCACGGATGGCCGACATGCTGGCCGATTTCCATGCCCAGTACCCGCTGCGCCCCGGCATGGCGCGGGAGGAACTCAAGAGCCGCCTCCAGGGTCGCGACCGGTGGTCGGGCAAGCTGTACAACGAGCTGCTGGCGCGCGCGGTCAGCGAGGGTGTGCTGGTCGAGCGCGGGGACTACCTGGCGCGGCCCGGCCACGAGATCGTCTTCACTCCGGCACAGCGGCCCCGGGTGGACGCGCTGCTGGCCGCGTTCCGGCGCCAGCCGTACACCCCGCCCTCGATGGCCGAGAGCGTTGCCATGACGGATGCGGAGATCATCAGCGCGTTGATGTACCAGGATGTGCTCGTGCGGTTGAGCGAGGACGTGCTGCTCCTTCGCGAAACCTACGACGAGATGGTGGCAGGCATCATCGGCCACATCAAGGAGCATGGCAGCATGACCGTCGCGCAGGTGCGCGACCGCTACAACACGAGCCGCAAGTATGCCCTGGCGTTGATGGAGCGGCTGGACGAGCAGAAGGTCACCCGTCGCGTGGGCGACGAGCGCGTGTTGCGGTAACGCGGTTTATTGCCGTCAGGAGACAAGTTGGCATGAAGGGATATCAGCCGGTTATGAGCTTCGGCGCGGAAGTCGCCGCGGAAATGCGGGATTTTCAGCGTGGCGATGAGCGCGCCGCCGTCGCGTGCCTGGAACGGCTGGCAGGCGATGGTCCGGCATTGGAGCTGGCCATCGGCACCGGACGGATTGCGCTGCCTCTGGCCGCGCGGGGCGTGCGCGTCGATGGCATCGATATTTCCCCCGCCGTACTCGCTCAACTCAAGGCCCAACCAGGCGGCTCTGAGCTCTCGGTCACAGTCGGTGACTTCGCGGATGTACCCGTGCCGGGCAGCTATCGCCTGATCTATGTCGTGTGGAACTCGTTCTTCAATCTGCTCACCCAGGATGAACAGGTGCGCTGCTTCGAGAACGTCGCCGCTCATCTCACCGCCGGGGGGTGCTTTGTCATTGAGGCGTACGTGCCGGCGTTCCTCTACCGGCTGCAGAACGAGCAGTATGTGGAGGCCGAAGCGATCGAGGTCGATGAGGTGCGGCTCGATGTCTTGCGCCATGACGCGGCGACGCAAATCATCGAGGAGAGCCATGTGTCGCTTTCCGCGGCCGGTGTGCGGCTGAACCCCGTGGTCCAGCGGTATGCCTGGCCCAGCGAACTCGACCTGATGGCGCGGCTGGCCGGGCTGCGCCTGCAGAACCGCTGGGGCGGCTGGGACGGCGAACCCTTTACCGCAACCAGCAGCATGCACGTCTCCGTGTACGGCCGCTGATGTAGGAACGTCCAGCACCAGCTCGGCTTTCCGCCCAGCTTCCAGCTTCTAGCTTCCAGCCCGCCAGACGACCCTGCCGTCCAGCACGGTCATGTCCACCGGCGTGTCGCGGATGGCCATCGGGGCCGCCTCGAAAATGTTGGCCCCCAGCACCACCAGGTCCGCGGCCTTCCCCGGCGTGATGCTGCCCCGGTACCGTTCCTCACCCGCGGCATACGCGGGCCAATAGGTGTACGCATCCACTGCCTCCGCGACCGTGATGCGCTCCTGCGGCTGCCAGCCGGCCGGGCCAGGCGTGCCGTCCGCGCGGCGGCGCGTCACGGCCGCGTGGATGCCCGTGAGCGGCGCGTGCGGCTCGATGGGCCCGTCCGAGCCGAACACGAGGTGCGCGCCGGAGTCGAGCAAGCTGCGGAAGGCATAGGCGCCGGGCGCGCGCTCCGGTCCCCAGAAGCGATCCACGATCAGCATATCCGACGTCGCGTGGATGGGCTGGACCGACGCGAGGACATCCAGCGCAGCCAGCCGCGGCAGGTCGGCCGGATGGATGACCTGCACGTGCTCGATGCGGTGACGCAGATGCGGCGCGCTGCCGTGCAGCGCCTCCTGCCGCCGCACCTCCGCCAGCACGTTCAGCACGTCGCGGTTGGCGCGGTCGCCGATCGCGTGAATGGTGAGGCTCAGCCCCGCGGCAGACGCCGTGAGCGCCAGCTCCAGCATTTCCTCCGGGTCGGTGGTCGGCACGCCCCAGTTATCCGGCTCGCCGGTGAACGGCTGCAACATGCTGGCCGTGCGGTTGCCGAGCGCACCATCCGCGAACATCTTGACGCCGCCCACGCGCAGCCACGCGTCCCCCAGCCCGCTGCGCAGGCCGAGCGCTGCGGCATGGGCGAGGTTGCAGACGGGGATGTGCTGCACGACGCGCAGGCCGAGCCGCCCCTCGCTGCGGAGCGCCTGGTACGTGCGGAACGAGAGGCCGTCCTCGGAGTCGTTCGCGTTGTGCAGCGCGACGATGCCGGTCTGCCACATGCCCGGCGTCGCCGCCAGGACGGCCGCGGTCGTGTCCGTCACTGCGGGCTTCGGGTATACCCGCGCCACGAGGTCCACCGCGTTTTCGTGCAGCACGCCCGTCGGCTCGCCGTCTGCATCTCGCTCGATGACGCCGCCCGGCACATCCGGCGTCGCCGCCGTGATGCCTGCCCGGCGCAGCGCTGCGCTGTTGACCCACACCGCATGCATCGCCTTGCTGTCCAGCGCAACGGGGATGTCGGGCGCGGCCTCGTCGAGGATTTGCCGGTGCGGGAGGCTGCCGCCGGGCCAGATATTCGTGTTCCAGCCGCCGCCGCGGACCCAACCGCCGCTCGCAGCGTCACGGCGCTGCGCCAGCGCATCGCTCACCATGCCCGCAACCTCGTGGGCCGAGACGGCAGTGGTCGCGTCCACCTGCACCGCGCGGAGGGCCAGCTCGATGAAGTGGACGTGGCTCTCGGTGAAGCCGGGCAGCAGCAGGCGGCCCGCGAGGTCAACCACCTCGGTCTGCGGCCCGCGCAGGTCGGCCAGCTCAACCGCAGTGCCGACGGCCAGGACGCGCCCCTCGCGCACGGCGACGGCCTCGGCCCAGCGCGGGCCGGTAGGGTCGGCGGTGTAGACGGGGCCGCCGGTAAAGAGCAGGTCAGCGTAGAGCGCGTGGGTGGGCATCACTCGTTCCCGACAATCCGTTCGTAGATGGTCTGGAGTTCTTCGTCCGAATAGAAGGAGATGACCAGGCGGCCGCCGCGGCGGCCGCGCGTGAGCGCGACTTTCGTGCCGAGCGCACCGCGGAAGGCGTCTTCGAGCTGGCGGGTCAGGGGATCGGGCGGCGTGGCTTCTGCGTCACTCTCCTCGACCTCGCGCTGCTGTGCCGCGAGCAGCCGCCGGACGAGTTCCTCGGTCTGGCGGACGTTCAGCCCGCGCTGCGTCACCTGTTCCGCAGCCCGTTCGATGAGCGCGTCATCGTCCAGCCCCAGCAGCGCGCGCGCGTGACCTTCGGTGAGCTCGCCCTCCGAAAGCAGCGCCTTGACCGCATCGGGCAGCCGCAGCAGGCGCAACGCGTTCGTGACCGTGACCCGATTGCGGCCCACGCGGTCCGCCACCTCTTGCTGGCTCAACTTGAAATCCTCGATGAGCGCCTGGTAGGCTTCTGCCTCCTCCAGCGCGTTGAGGTCCGCGCGCTGGATGTTCTCCACGAGCGCAATTTCGAGCAACTGCTGGGGGGTGGCCTCTTTGACGAGCACAGGCACGGTCGGCAGCCCGGCAAGCTGCGCGGCGCGCCAGCGGCGCTCGCCCGCAATGAGCTGATACGGCGCGCGGTCAGTGGGCCGGCCGCGGGTGACGATGAGCGGCTGGAGCAGCCCGTGTTCGCGGATGGACGCGGCCAGCTCGCTCAGCGATTCGAGAGCAATCTTGCCGCGCGGCTGGCGCGGATTGGGGAGAATGTCGCCTACCGGAACCTGGAGGATGCCGGGGACCGGTTGGGTCCCTTCCTCCGGCGGCTCACCGGCCCGGCCCGCCTGCGGAATCAGTGCGCCCAGGCCCCGACCCAGTCCACGTGTCGGTTGTGGCATGTCAACCTCCTCCCTCACACCGCGGTTCTGCTGATAGCTGCTTCCCGTTCCAGCAACTCCTGCGCCAGCGCCTGGTAGGCCAGCCCACCGGCGGATTGGGGCGCGTAGTGCAGGATCGTACGCCCATAGCTGGGGGCTTCGCTCAGGCGGATGCTGCGCGGAATCACGGTGCGGAACGTCTGCTCGCTGAAATGGGTGCGCACTTCGTTGGCAACCTGTTCGGCCAGGTTGGTGCGCGAGTCGAACATGGTCAAGACCAGGCCGCTGATGTATAGCTGCGGGTTGAGATTCTCGCGCACGAGCTGGATGGTCTGCCAGAGCCGGCCCAGGCCCTCCAGCGCCAGGTACTCGCATTGGATGGGCACGATGACGCCGTCGGTCGCGCAGGTCAGCGCATTCAGGGTCAGCAGGCCGAGGCTGGGCGGGCAGTCCACCAGGATGTGGTCATACTGCTCGCTGACGCCATCGAGCGCGCGCCGCATCAAGTGCTCGCGGGCCAGCATGGAGACCATCTCCACCTCCGCGCCGGCCAGGGCCGGTGCGCTGGGCGCAAGGTCCAGCCCCGGCAAATCCGTAGGCATGATGATGTCGGCCAGCGGGATGCGGCGCACGAGGACATCGTAGATGGAGGCGGGCAGGGTCGTCGCATCCACCCCCAGGCTGCTGGTGGCATTGGCCTGCGGGTCGGCGTCGATGAGCAGCACGCGCCGGCCCGCATCGGCCAGATACGCGGCCAGGTTGACCGCGGTCGTGGTTTTGCCGACGCCGCCCTTCTGGTTGGCAAATGCATAAATGCGCGTCATGTCGGTTGCTGTTTCAACCAGGCGTCTACCTGCGCCCGCTCCGGAATGGCATCCATCCCCGGCGCTTCGATGGACATGGAGGCCACGATGTTGGCGAAGCGTGCCGCGGCCAGGGGGTCGCCCGTCTCGCTCAGGCGGATGAGAAACGACGTGGCAAAGACATCGCCCGCGCCCGTCGGGTCCACTTCCTGTGCGGGTCGCGGGGGAATGTGATAGCTGTGGCTGCCGGTGTAAATCCAGGCGCCGTGATAGCCGTCGGTCACGACCAGCAGTTTCGTCTGTTCTGCCAGGTCATAGAGATAGGCGTCATTGCCGCCGACATCTTCGCGGCTCAGGATGACGGCATCTGCATGACGCAGGAACGGCCCCGCATTGTGCCAGGTCGCAGGGCGGACGTGCCCGGCCTCATCCCACTGGCGCATCCAGCCCTGGGGGGTGATGCCGACCAGGGAGTTAGGAAAAACATCGGCCCACTCGGTCGGAATCTCGCGGGCAATCGGGCCCAGCAGGACGATGGGCGCGTTGCGCCACTCTTCGGGCAGTTCGTCGGGTGCAATCGGGTCAGCAAGCGCCTCGAGAATCTGGGTGCGCTGGCCGCCGCGATAGGTGTTCATAAAGGTCGTGCTGACGGGTGAAGGCAGCAGGCGGATGGGGATGCCGGCCAGCGGGCTGCCCGGCGGCGCGACATGGTAGCCGCGCGTCGCGGTGTCCGCGCCGTCGTGCAGCAATTCGGCTGAACCGCGGGTGACGATGGCCGGTTCGTGGCCCAGCCGCCGCGCGGTAACGGCGGCAAAAGACACTGTCCCGCCGAGACGGAATCCCTCGGGAGTACGGTCATGGGTGATGTGGCCGATGGTCAGGAAATCTATGGGCACGCGAGACCTCTTATCGTGGTAGCCTGGCGCTATTGTAACACAGCGGGCGGGCTGTATGAAAACGCCGGCCCTTATGGCTAAGGGCCGGCGCGATGAAAGGGCCGTTTTGGCAGTTCGAATGTGGTCGCAGGGCGGCGGGCAGCCATGCCAGAAGGCGCGTCATGGAGGCAAATGGCGTCGAGGCTTTAGCTCGGTTAGCCTGGCTGTGCATGTACATGCCGTGCTATGGCCCACCGGCTGAAGCCTCGACGCCCGCCCCACCTGGATGGCGTGCGCCGTCGCGTTAGCTGCGCTTCGGCACGATGGTGACCTTACGGCGGTCGCCCTCGCCCACGCTCTGCGTCGTCACAGATGGGTGTTCGCGGAGCGCGATGTGGATGATGCGGCGCTCGGCGGGCGGCATCGGCTCCAGGGAGACGGTGCGGTTGGTCTGTATAGCCTGTTCCGCCATGCGCAGTGCCAGCTTGCGCAGCGCCTCGGCACGCTTGGCCCGATAGCCGTTGACATCCACCACGAAGGACGTCCGCATGTGTACCTGCTGATTCACCATCAGGCGCGTCAGGAATTCCAGCGCGGACAGCGTTTCATTCTGGCGGCCGATGAGGGCGCCCAGGTCCTCGCCCTGGATATTCAGCACCAGCACGGACTCATCTTCTTCGTCCGTCTCCGCGGCGCTCTGCGGCACAACTTCGACCGTGGCGCGGAGGTTCATGCGCTCCAGCAGGCCCGCGAGAATCTCGCGTCCCTTCTGCGCTGCAACCATGGCCTTGTCATCGCCTACTGCCAGGGGGCGATTCTCAGGCTGGCGCGCGGCAGCTTTGGGCTGCGGCGCCGGAGTGGCTGCGGGCTTCGGTTCGGTGCGCGCAGGGGCGGGCCGGGCCGGCTCTGCAGGCGGCGGAGCGGGCTGGCGCGCGGGAGCGGCGGCTTTCGGCGCCGGGCGCTCAGGCCGGATGGGCGTCAGGCGCACGATGGCGTCTTCCGCGCCGATGCCCAAAACCCCGCGGCTGCCTGGCCGCACGACCTCGACTTCGACCTCTTCACGCGACACGCGCAGCGCGGCCAAGCCCGCGCTGATAGCTGCCTCAATCGTTTTTCCGCGGAACTCTCCGCTGTGTTCGTTATCTGACATCATTCCTGTAACTACCTCGAATAACATGACACGGGCTGCTGCAGGCACTACTTCCGGCGCTTGCGTCGCTTGACCTGCCGCTCAGGCTCAATCGTCGCCGCAGGACTGGCCGCGGTCATCGCGACCGCCCCAGCAGGTTCGGGTTTGCGCAGGAACGCGAACCAATCGGCCAACCCGCCCCACCCGGTGATGAAGTACTGCTGGATCATGCCCAGGATGTTCGATACCGTCCAGTAGAGGGTCAGGCCCGAGGGCAGCCCCAGGGTGATGTAGCCGAACATGATGGGCATAAAGAGCATCATCTGGCTCATCATGCGGGTCTGCGGGTCGGCTGCGCCGCCCTTAGGATCCTTGCGCGGCTGCGACATCTTCTGGAGCAGCAACTGCGTGATGAGCATGACCACGGGCAGGCTGAAGTAGGTAATCAGCTTGGCCCAGTTCCCCTCGGTGAAACTCGCGCCAATCCAGCTTGTGCCGACCTGCAGGGAGGGATAGGACAGGTCCGGAATCCAGAAGAAGCGCGCGTTGGTCAGCTCGTTGACGCTCGGATTGGCCAGGATGTACAGCGCCTGGTACAGCGCAAACAGCACGGGCATCTGGATGAGCAGCGGCAGACAGCCGCCCAGCGGATTGATGCCAGATTCCTTGTAGAGCTTCATCTGCTCTTCGGACAGCTTCTGGCGATCCTTGCCGTACTTCTCTTGTAGTTCGCGCAGCCTGGGCTGGAGTTCCTGCTGCGCTTTAGTGGATTGAAGCTGCTTGAGGGTCAGCGGCAGGGTGACGATCTTGATCGCAATCGTAAAGATGATGATCGCCCAGCCCCAGCTATAGGGAATGCCGATGGAGGCAATGGCCCGGTTGAGTGCGATGAGCAGCTTGGCCACCAGGTAGACGAGGGTGTTCCACAGACCTGATGGATTGTTGAGATCGACTTCACCTTGCGGCAGGGTGCATCCTGAGAGGATCATCGCGGCTACCGCCATGACCACCAGCAAGAGCAAGGTTCGGCGCTTCTTATTCACGCTTTTAGAAACTCCTGATTGTTAGGGCACAGGATCGTAACCGCCGGGGTTCCAGGGGTTACATCTGACAATGCGCCGCACACCCATCCAGCCGCCGCGCAAGGCTCCGTACTTTTCGATCGCCTGGTAGGTATACTCCGAACAGCTCGGGTAGAAGCGGCAGGAGGGCGGTAACGCTGGCGAAATCCAGCGCCTATAAAACCGGATCAGTGTCAGGAACAGGCTTTTGACCATCGCTCGTTAGCAAGCGTGCCCGCCGTAACAGACGGGCACAGGCACTCTGCAACTCAGCAAATTCAGCGCCGATAACCCCTGAGCGGGCAATCCAGACCAGATCGTAGCCCGGCTCCACCCGTTCCCATATCAGCCGCACCGCCTCACGCATCCGGCGGCGCACCCGGTTCCGCTCTACCGCATTCCCGATTCGCTTGCTGACCGTGAATCCACATCGGCTGACAGTCAACCCGTTGGGCAGGTAACACAGCACCATCAAAGGGTGCGCACAGTTGATGCCTTCCTGCCTGACCTGCCGGAATCGCGCCTTGTCGCTCAGCCGATACCGGCGTTCCACCGTGGTTCTCGCACTCTAGACCGTGAGTCGCTTGCGGCCTCTCGCCCGGCGCGCCTTCAGCACACGCCGGCCCACGTGGGTGCTCATGCGGCTGAAAAAGCCATGCACGCGCGCCCGGCGGCGGCTCTTCGGTTGATACGTTCGCTTGGTTGCCATGAATAGAGCTCCTGACAGTTTATCAGTTTGATTGCAGACAGAAAAAGCAGGCGAGACAGACGTTGGGTCTCACCCGCTCAAGCTGTAGAATTATATTAGGTCCGGGCCTCCGTGTCAAATTCATCTTGACCGGCTGACCGGCAGATGGGTCAAGAGCAAGCTGAGGCCGCCCATCGCGACGGTCACGAGGCCGATAATCACCATCACGCGCGGAATCCCGATGGCATCTGCCAGGCCGCCGAAGCCCAGCAGCGGCGGGATGCCAAGCAGATTATTGAGCATGAACTGGAGCGACAGCACGCGCCCGCGCATTTCGGACGGCGTCTCCTGCTGCACCGAGGTCTGCGCCAGGATATTGACAATCGCCAGGCTGACGCCGATCACAAGCCCCAGGATCATGGTCATCGTGGTCAGGCTGAACGCAGCTTGCGGATAGACGGCCAGCAGCGGCTGCATCAGATGGTGGTAGTCCAGGCTGACCCAGCCCAGGCCTGCGAAGGCCAGCCCGCCCAGCGCGAGTCCCAGGTGGCTGAAGCCGATGCGCCGCAGCACGTGGCCCCAACGCCCCGTCGCCGCGGTGGCCAGCAGCATCCCGAAGCCCGCAGGCGCAAAGACGATGATGGCGTTCTCCGGCTCCATGCCCAGGACGCGGGCTGCATAACCGGGGGCCAGCATCGCCAGCAGGACGATAATAGTCGCAATCGTCAGCAACTGAATCAGGTTGGCCTGCAACCGGCGATGGCCGGAGAGGAACCGCAGCGCCTCGCGCAGATCGGCCCACAGCGCCTGCCAGATGGAGGCCGCGTTGGCCGCGCCGTGTTCGTGGGGGATATCCCGCGGCAGCCGCGTCAGCAGCAGCGTGGCGCCCAGGTACATGGCCGCAATCAACGCGAACCCGCCTTCGATCTGTAGCAGGCTGATGGCCAGCGGGCCCAACACGACCAGCCCCAGCACCTGCGACAGGATGAGGGTGAGCGTGAACAACGAGTTTGCGGCGAGCAGGTGTTGCTCGCCGACGAGGGTCGGAATGGTCGCGCCTTCCGCGGGCGCGAAGAACTGCGCGACGGTCGAGGTCAGGAAGGTGATGAAGTAGATAGACAGCAGTTGCCACGTGCCCGCGGGCATCTGTAGGATCAGGATGTAGCCGAGGGCAAAGAAGACGCGCACGAGGTTGGAGCCGACCATGATCCACTTGCGCGGCAGGCGGTCCACCGTCACGCCGGCGATCGGGCTCAGAATCACGCCGGGCAGGGAGAAAGCCAGGATGGTCAGGCCCAGGTGGACAGTGGAGCCGGTCAGCTTTTCGACGAGCACCAACTGGACGAAGGTGATGGCGTGCTGGGCGACGAGCGCGAGCAGTTGGGCCAGCCAGAGCAGGCGGAAGGGCCGGTTGGCCAGCACGGGACGGAAGCCGCGACCGGTAAGTTGAGACATGCGTGTCAGCCGTCGTACCGTTCGGTCGGTCCGCCGGAGAAGGGACCATCGTCCTGCGCGTCGAAGGGATTGCGCGCGGGTTCGGGGCCGGGCCGCAGCAGAGCCTTTACCTGGCGCACGAACTGGCTGCGCGGGAGCAGGACCCGCCGGGTACACTTGAGGCAGCGGATGCCGATATCCGCGCCCAGCCGCACGACCTCCCACTGGTCGTTGCCGCAGGGGTGGCCCTTGCGCATCCGCACGACATCGCCCAGGCGAATTTCGTGATACGAGGGATCAGGCATACGCCATCCTACGTTGCCAGCACGTCCAGCAGCTCGGCGCCATACTCCTCCAGCTTCCAGGGGCCGAGGATGCCCAGTCCGGCGAGTTCCTCCAGAGTTGTAGGCGCAGCACGGGCAATCCCCATCAGCGCGTCGTTGGTCAGCACCACATCGGCCTCCACCCCGCGTTCGGCAGCACGATTCGCGCGCCAGGTGCGCAGCCGGTCGTAGGCTGCGGTCACGTTTGGGTCGGGGCGGCCATTGCCCCCGCGCGGGCGCGCGGGCGGCTGGGGCGGTGGCGCATCCTGGGCCCGCCGGATGACGGCGAGCAGGCTGTCGCCATAGTGGTCCACCTGCCGTTCGCTGAGCCGCAGGTCGTTGAGGTGTCGCGGCTGGCGCTGGCTGAGGCGCAGCAGCGAGTCGTCGCCGATGATCTTGAACGGCGGGCGGTTGGCTGCCCGCGCCTGGCTATCGCGCCACAGGTACAGCTCGCGCAGCACGGCCAGCTCAGCGGGCCGCAGGTCCCGCGCGCCCTTGATGCGCCAGAAGCCATCCGGGTCGAACGGTTTCTCGACGTAGGTGACTTCGACCAGAGAGGCCAGGCTCTCCTGGGCCTCGCGCCAGCGGCCGCGGCGCTTGAGTTCGACGGCGAGCAGGTCGCGCAGGGGCAGCAGGTAGTGGCTGTCCAGCCGCGCATAGCTGAGCTGCGCCTTGCTGAGGGGGCGCTGGCCCCAGTCCGTCAACTGCGTCCGCTTGTCGAGCGTGACGCCGAAATGCTTTTCGAGCAGCGCGGCCAGGCTGACTTGCCGCCAGCCGAGAATCCGGGCCGCGACCATCGTATCGAACAGGTTGGCGAAGCTGAAGCCGAAGTCGCGCTTCAGCATGAGGATATCGTTCTCCGCCGCGTGAAAGACCTTCTCGTGCGCAGGATCGGCCAGCAGCGCGCCCAGCGGCTCCAGGTCGGGCACGCGCAGCGGGTCCACCAGATAGTCGATGTCGGGCAGGCTGATCTGGATGAGGCAGACCCGGTAGAAGTAGCGGTAGAGGCTATCGGATTCCGTGTCGAGCGCCAGTGCTGGTTCCTGGCGCAGGGCAGCCATCATCTCGTTGAATGAGGCGCGCGAATCCACCAGGACGGCGGGCGGCAACCGCCGCTCATCGCCGGTCTGTCCATCTGGCTGTAAATGTTCGTTCGTTTCTGTCATGCAACTCTGATCTGTTCTGAGTTAGTCAAACTTGATCTGGCTGAAGCGCATCAGCTTGTCCCAGCGATGGGTCGCCACCACCTGACGAATGGTACCGGACTTCGAGCGCATCACGATGCTGGAGGTTCGCGCGCCGCCGCCGAAATACTGCACCCCGTCCAGCAGCTCGCCACGGGTGATGCCGGTCGCCGCGAAGAAGACGTTATCGCTGTCGATCAAGTCACCGTGCGTCAGCACGCGATCCAGTTCTACACCCTGTGCCAGCGCGCGTCGCCGTTCGTCATCGTTGCGCGGCCAGAGCTTGCACTGGAGCGCGCCGCCGAGACACTGGATCGCGGCCGCGGTGATGACCGCTTCGGGCGAGCCGCCGATGCCGAACAGCGCATCGACGCCCGTGTCCGGCGTGCTCGCGCTGATGGCCGCGGAGATGTCGCCGTCGGCGATGAGCCGGATGCGTGCGCCGGTCTGCCGGATTTCGCGAATCAGACCCGTATGGCGCGGCCGGTCGAGGATCAACACGGTCAGGTCATCCACATCGCGGCGTTTGGCCCGCGCGATGGCCTGCAGATTCACGGCGACCGGCGCATTGATGTCGATCACATCCGCGGCCTCGGGACCGACCGCGATCTTGTTCATATAAAACAGGCTGCCCGGCGCATACATGCTGCCGCGCGGGGCCAGCGCCACCACGGCCAGCGCGCCGGAGCGGCCCGTGGCGGTCAGCGTGGTCCCGTCAATCGGGTCTACCGCGATATCCACCTGCGGCGGATTGCCCGTGCCCAGGTGCTCGCCGTTGTAGAGCATGGGCGCTTCGTCTTTTTCGCCCTCACCGATCACTATGACGCCATCCATCTCAACTTCGTTCAATACGAGACGCATGGCATCGACGGCCGCCTGGTCTGCCGCAATCTTGTCCCCGCGGCCCATCCAGCGGCCTGCGGCCAGTGCTGCCGCCTCAGTCACGCGCACCAGGTCCAATGCCAGATTCCGCTCGGGCAACTCTGCCATGCGAACCTCCTCGCTTCGATACAACCATACATCCGCGCCAGGGCGCTATTGTAACATGCCGCCGCCCGCCAGCCTACTGCGCGCTCCCGAAGCTGTCATTCCGCCACGGTCCGCGCATCCATCGAACGGGCCAGCACCATCCCCTCTTCCTCGTTCACCCGGCTCAGGATCAGCCCGCCGACGATGAAGAAGACAATCAACGAGACGATGCTCAGGCGGCTGCTGCCGAAGAGTTGGCCGACCACCGCGAACATCAGCGGGCCGACCAGCCCCGCGAACTTCGAGCTCATGTCGTAGAAGCCGAAGAACTCCGCGGTCTGCGCCTTGGGGACCATGTTGCCGAACAACGAGCGGCTCAAGGCCTGGCTGCCGCCCTGCACCAGCCCGACCATGACGGCCAGCAGCCAGAACTCGACTGCGGTTGCCATGAAGTAACCCCAGATGGACACCAGGCAGTAGACGGCGAGCGCGACCAGGATGGCGTTCTTGGTGTTGATGCGTTGCGCGACGCCGGCCAGCAGCCGGCGCCCCACGAAGTGGGCCAGCAAGAAGGCCACGACCTGATTGACGAGCACGATGCCCACGGCCACCGGCCCGCTGGTGACGCCGAACCGCGGGGCCAGGAAGCCGATCAGCGGGATGGTCAGCGCGTTGTAGAGCACCATGCTGAGGAAGAAGGCCTGGTTGGGGTCCTCGCGCCGCGGCAGCCGGCCAAACAGCAGCGAAAACGGGATGCCCACGAACTGTGTCAGCAGGAGCGCGCCGATCAGGTCCGTCTGGCCGATGCCGATCTCCGCGCCGTAAATGGTCGCCATCTTGATGATCGTGCCGATGCCGTCGTTGTAAATCCAGAAGGCGATGATAAAGACGAGCAACTGGCGGTACAGGCGCAGCTCGCGGAACGTGGTTGCCAGCCGCGCGAAACCGCCGCGTATCGGGTTGGCGGGCCGCTCCGCCAGCAGCCGCGAAGTCGGCGGCTCCGGCACGTTGCGGAAGAGTGGAATCGAGAAGATGGCCCACCACAGGCCGACGCTGAACAGGCTGAGCCGGGTCGCCATCTCCGTGCCGCCGATGCCGAAGCGCGCGCCCAGGGCCGTGATGCCCAGCGCGTCCGGCATCTGGATCATCAGCACGTTGATGGCCAGCAGGATGCCGCCGCCGAGATAGCCCATCGCGTAGCCGCGCGCGGAAACCATGTCGATTTCGTCGGCTTTGGCGATGTGGGGCAGCAGCGAATCATAGAAGATGATCGAGCCGGAGAAGCCGATTTCACCGATGATATAGAGCACTGCGGCCAGCACCCAGTCGCCGGTGCCGATGAAAACCATCAACGCGGCAGCCAGGATGCCCGGCATGGCGAACGCGGCGAGAAAGCGCTTCTTGGAGCCGCCGTAGTCCGCAATGGCCCCTAACACGGGCGCGGCCACGGCGACGAGCAGCATCCCGATGGTGCTGATGATGCCCCAGGTGCTGCTGGCCTGCACGGGCGTCAGCACGCCCTTGGCGGCCACGGTGCTGAAGAACACGGGCAACACCGCAGCCATCGCGGTGGTCGCGAAGGCCGAGTTGGCCCAGTCGTACATCACCCAGGAGTTGACGATGCTGCGCTTCGACTGAG
>JAKPQT010000735.1 GCA_029555885.1 Chloroflexota bacterium
CCGTGACGCTGCCGCCCTCCGTGTTGGCCGTCCTCGAGCCGGGCGACCTGCCGCACCTGGCCGTTGTCATCGCCGCGGGTGAGAAGTGTACCGCAGAGATAGTCCGCAAGTGGGCTGGCCGGCCTCCTGAGCGGAGTCCGCAGCCGGCCAAGCAAGGCTTGGCTGGGGCGGACGCAGTCGAAGGACGCCGGTTCTTCGATGCCTACGGCCCCACCGAGACCACCGTCTGCGCCTCCATGACCCTGTGCGATCCGACCGACCCGCGCGACCCGACCATCGGCCGGCCCATCGGCAACTGCCAGCTCTACGTCGTGGACAGCCATATGCAGCCCGTGCCCATCGGCGTGCCCGGCGAGCTGCTCATCGGCGGCGCCAATGTCGGCCGCGGCTACTGGGGTCGGCCGGAGCTGACGGCGGAGCGGTTCGTGCCGAATCCGTTTCTGACGGTTGAAGGTTACAAGTTGAATGTTGACAACGATGCCTCGACTGACAGCCAATCTGGGCGAAGCAGGGCTTCGCACAACTTGCAACCTGCTAACATGCAACCAGCTAACCTGCAACCAGGGCGAAGCGAAGCTTCGCACACCCGCCTCTACCGCACCGGCGACCTCGTGCGTTACCGCGCAGACGGCAACATCGAGTTCCTGGGCCGCATCGACACCCAGGTCAAGGTGCGCGGGTTCCGCATCGAGCTGGGCGAAATCGAGAGCGCCTTGCGCCAACAGCCCGGTGTGCTCGACACCGTGGTCGTCGCCTGGCGGCCCGCAGCCGCAGCGGGCACCGACGCGGATCAGCGGCTCGTGGCCTACATCGTGCCCCAGCAGCCGGAGGCTGCGCCGACCGCCGCGGACCTGCGCGCCGCGCTGCGCCGCCTGCTGCCCGAATACATGGTGCCGAGTTTCTTCGTTATGCTGGAGCGTTTTCCGCTTTCGCCCAGCGGCAAGATCGACCGCCGGGCGCTGCCGGCGCCCGAGGGCGGCCGCGAGACGGTGGAGACGGAGTATGTGGCCCCGCGCACCGCGACCGAAACGCAACTGGCGGCCATCTGTGCGGAACTGCTGCACGTCGAGCAAATTGGCGTCTACGACAACTTCTTCGACCTGGGCGGCCATTCCCTGTTAGCCACCCAGCTCATCTCCCGTGTCCGCGAGACGTTCACGATCGAGCTGCCGCTGCGCACCCTGTTCGAGCACCCGACCGTGGCGGAGCTGGCCGCGGAGGTGGATGCCGCGACCAGCGGGGCCGCAACAAGCGCCGCGCCGCAGGCGCCGGCTATTACCGCCGTCTCACGGGATGCGCGGCGCATGAAACGATCTGACCTGGGGCAGAAATGACCGATACTATCGCTGGATTGCCGCCGGACGACGAGCGCGCCGACCCTACGGCCGCGTGGGATGCCGAAGATGTCTTTGTCTTCCCGGCCTCCTACGCGCAGCAGCGCCTCTGGTTCCTGGATCAGTTCGAGCCGAACAGCCCGTATTACAACATCCCGACGGCAGTACGGCTGCGCGGGCACCTGGACACCGCCGCGCTGGGCCGCAGCGTGAACGAGATCATCCGCCGGCATGAGGCGCTGCGCACCACGTTCGCCGCCCCGGCCGGCACACCGCTGCAGGTCATTGCGCCCGGCCTCACCATCTCCGTGCCCGTTGTAGACCTGAGCGACCTGCCCGATGCCGAACGCGAGGCTGAGGCGCAACGCCGCGCGGTCGCAGAGGCGCGCCGGCCCTTCGATCTGGCCCGCGGCCCGCTGCTGCGCGTGACCCTGCTCAAGCTCGGCCCGGAAGAGCACATCGCGCTGGTCACGATGCACCACATCGTGTCCGACGGCTGGTCCATCGGCGTGTTCGTGGCTGAACTGGCTGCGCTCTACAACGCCTTCAGTCAGGACCAGGGACAAGCTGCGCTTGCCTCCTCGCCCCTGCCCGACCTGCCCATCCAATATGCGGATTACGCCGCGTGGCAGCAGGACTGGCTCCAGGGTGAGGTGCTGGACCAACACCTGGCCTACTGGCGCGACCAACTGGCCTCGGCGGATGGCGGCAGCCGCGGCTCGCCCGTGCTGGAACTGCCGGCCGACCGGCCCCGACCGGCAGTCATCACCAACCGCGGGGCCTCGCTGTCGGTCAAGATCCCGAAGTGGTTGACCGAAGGGATCAAGAAGCTCAGCCGGCAGGAGGGCTGCACCCCCTTCATGACTCTGCTGGCCGCGTTTCAGATGTTGCTCGGCCGCTACTCTGGCCAGACCGACATCAGCGTCGGCTCGCCCATCGCCAACCGCAACCGGGCCGAAATCGAGGGCCTCATCGGCGTCTTCATCAACACGCTGGTCTTCCGCACCGACCTGGCGGGCGAGCCCAGTTTCCGCGAGTTGCTGCACCGCGTGCGCGAGACAGCCCTGGGCGCATATGCGCACCAGGACCTGCCGTTCGAGATGCTCGTTGAAAAGCTCCAGCCCGAACGGGATATGAGCCACGCGCCGTTCTTCCAGGTGATGTTCATCCTGCAGAACGCGCCCAACCGCGCAGAGGAGCTGCCGGGCCTGCGCCTGGAACAACTCGATGTGGACATGGGCACCGCCACTTTCGACCTCACCCTGTCAATAGCGGAAGAGCTTGACGGCTTCGACGCCTCGGTCGAGTACAACACCGACATCTTCGACGCGACCACCATAGAGCGGCTGCTGCGCCACTTCCGCAACCTGCTCGAAGGTGCCGTCGCCATGCCTGACCAGAGCATCTCGCGCCTGCCGCTGCTCGGCCCTGCGGAGCGCCAGCAGGTATTGTTCGAATGGAACGACACCGCGCGCGACTACCTGGGCGACCGGCCCGCGCTCCTGCACGCGTTGTTCGAGGAGCAGGTAGCTCGCACCCCGGATGCGCCTGCGGTCGTCGCCGGCGGCGCATCTCTCACCTATGCGGAGCTGAACGCGCGCGCCAACCAACTGGCCTATCACTTACGGAAACTCGGCGTTGGGGCGGAGACCGTGGTCGGCATCGCAGCCGAGAAATCGCTGGAGACGATCGTCGCCGTGTTGGGCGTACTGAAGGCCGGCGGCGCCTACCTGCCCATCGACCCCACCTATCCGGCCGACCGCATTGCCTTCATGCTGGAAGACTCCGGCGCGCAGATCGTGCTCACCCAGGCGCGGGTGCTGGAAGCTGGAAGCTGGAAGCTGGATAGGCGCAGCTTCGCTGCGCACGGAAGCTGGAAGCTAGAAACTGGTGGTGCAGGGCGACAAGGCAGGGTGGTCCGGCTGGATGTGGACTGGCCCGAGATCGCGCGCCAGCCCATATCCAATAATCTAGCTTCCAGCTTCCAGCTTCCAGACGCGCTCGCCTACGTCATCTACACCTCTGGCTCCACCGGCCAGTCAAAAGGGGTGATGGTCAGCCACCGCAGCATCGTCAACGCGTACCTGGCCTGGGAAGATGACTACCGGCTGCGCACCGACGCGTCCGTACACCTGCAGATGGCGAGCTTCTCGTTCGATGTCTTCACCGGCGACCTCGTGCGCGCCCTGTGCTCCGGCGGCAAGCTGGTGCTGGCCCCGCGCGAGCTGCTGCTGGCCCCGGAACGCCTCTACGCGCTCATGCGCCACGAACGGGTAGACTGTGCTGAGTTCGTGCCCGCGGTGCTGCGCCATCTGGTGCAGTACCTCGAAGACACGCGGCAGACGCTGGACTTCATGCGCCTGCTGTTGTGCGGCTCCGATAGCTGGTATGTGGGCGAGTACCAGCGCTTCCAGCGGCTGTGCGGGCCGCAGACGCGGCTCATCAACTCGTTCGGCCTGACCGAAGCAACCATCGACAGTTGCTACTTCGAGGGTGCACTGGATGACATGCCGGCGGACCGCCTCGTGCCCATCGGTCGGCCCTTTGGCAACACCCGGCTCTACATCCTGGATGCGCACGAGCAGCCCGTTCCCGTCGGGGTGATCGGCGAGCTTTACGTCGGCGGCCTCGGCGTCACGCGCGGCTACCAGAACCGGCCGGACCTGACCGCCGAGCGCTTCGTGCCCGACCCGTTTTCCCGGATTGAAGATGGCAGATTGAAGATTGAAGATTCGCCGGGGACAGGCACGCAATCTTGGCGCAGCCGAGCTTCGCACATCTTCAATCTTGGCGCAGCCGAGCTTTCCACATCTGCAACCCGTCTCTACCGCACCGGCGACCTCGCCCGCTGGCTGCCGGATGGCAACGTCGAGTTCCTGGGCCGGCGCGATTATCAGGTGAAGATTCGCGGGTTCCGCATCGAACCCGGCGAAATCGAGGCCGCGCTGGGCGGGCATCCCGGCGTGCGTCAGGCCGTCGTTGCGGCCAGGACCGCACCCAATGGGGAAAAGCGGCTGGTCGCCTACATCGTACCCGCCCATGCGCCGGCGCCGGAGCGCGGCGAGCTGCGCCGCTACCTGCTGGAACGCCTCGCTGACTACATGGTGCCGTCGGCCTTCGTGGAGGTCTCGCGCCTGCCGCTGACCCCCAACGGCAAGGTGGACCGCAACGCCCTGCCGGAACCCGACTGGACGCAACGCGGGACGGAAGAGACCTACGTTGCGCCGCGCACGCCCGTGGAGGAAGTCCTGGCCCGGCTGTGGTCGGATGTTCTAGGCGTGGGACAGATCGGTATCCACGATGACTTCTTCGCGCTAGGCGGGCACTCACTGCTGGCCACGCAGCTCATCTCGCGGCTGCGCGATGCGTTCCAGGTCGACCTGCCGCTGCGCAACATCTTCGAGTCACCGACCATCGCGGCCCTGGCCGAACGGGTTGAGGAAGCGCAACGCAATGCATCCGGCGTCCAGGCCCCGCCCATCCGACCGGTGTCGCGCGACCGTGAGTTGCCGCTGTCGTTTGCCCAGCAGCGCCTCTGGTTCCTGGATCAACTCGAGCCGAACAGCCCGTTCTACAACCTGCCCGAGGCGGTGCGCCTGAGCGGCCCGCTGGACGAGACAACCCTCATCCGCAGCCTGAACGAGGTGGTACGGCGCCACGAGGCGCT
Source organism: Chloroflexota bacterium (assembly GCA_029555885.1). The sequence goes on from JAKPQT010000735.1 coordinate 5,002, forward strand.
GCGCACCACCTTCCCCACCGTGAACGGGCAGCCGCGGCAGGTCATCGCGCCCGCGCTCACGCTCGCCCTGCCCGTGGTGGACCTGAGCGACCTGCCCGCCGCCGATGCCGAGGCTGAGGTCGCGCGGCAGGCTCGGGCCGAAGCGCAAACCCCATTCAACCTGGCCGCCGGGCCATTGATACGCGGCCGGCTGCTGCGTCTGAGTTCCACCGAGCACATCATCCTGCTGACCATGCACCATATCGTGGGCGATGACTGGTCTAGCAGCGTGCTGGTGCAGGAAATCGGCCTCCTGTACAACGCGTTTGCCCAGGGCCTGCCCGTGCCCCTGCCCGAACTGCCCATCCAGTATGCTGATTTCGCCGCGTGGCAGCGGGACTGGCTCTCCGGCGATGTATTGGCGCAGCAGATCGGCTACTGGAAGGAGGCGCTGGCCGGTCTCCCGCCCGTGCTGGAGCTGCCCACCGACCGGCCGCGGCCCCCGGTGCAGACCTTCGATGGCGATTATGTCACCTTCGCTCTGCCGGCCGCGCTCTCCACCCAGATTCGGGGCCTGTGCCAGCGGGAGGGCGTCACCCTGTTCATGACGCTGCTGGCCGCATTCCAGACGCTGCTGCACCGCTACTCCGGGCAGGCCGATTTCGCCGTGGGCTCACCCATTGCCAACCGCAACCGGGCCGACATCGAAGGGCTGATCGGCTTCTTCGTCAACACCCTGGTGCTGCGCGCCCGCTTCGACGGCGCGGGCACGGGCCGCACGCCGTCCTTCCGCCAGTTGCTGCGCCGCACGCGGGAGACGACCCTGGCCGCATACGCGCACCAGGACCTGCCCTTTGAGATGGTCGTGGACGCGCTGCAGCCGGAGCGCAACCTGGCCCACTCACCGTTGTTCCAGGTCATGTTTGCAGTGCAGAACGCGCCGCTGCGGGCCCAGGAGCTACCTGAAGTCACCATCAGTCCGGTAGAAGCCCACAGCGGCACCGCTAAATTCGACCTGAC
>JAKPQT010000743.1 GCA_029555885.1 Chloroflexota bacterium
GTTGATTGCCAGGATGGCGGTGGGGCGCGGCGCACGGTCCAGCAGGCTCAAGGTGGCCTGGTAGCCGTCCTCCAGCCGGGGACCGCAGCGCATCACCAGGGAGTCATCAGCAGCCTCGTCAAGTGCGGCCAGCTCACGAAGGTAGGCATTCAGACGGTCTGCGCCCAGGTCAGGGGCCGCGACGCCGTAGACCAGCCCGATGCGGCGATGGCCCAGGCCGATGAGGTGGCGCATCATCTCCGCCGCACCGTCAGGCAGGCCCGTCATCACCACATCATAGTGACACTCAGCGCGCGGCGCGCCGCCCACGAGCACCAGGGGATTCCGGGTGTGCACCAGCATCTGCAATTCAGGGTCGAGCAGGCCGCGATAGGTCAACAACAGGATGAGGCCATCGATGCGCCCCCGCATCAGCGCGCGCACCGCCGCGAGCTCACGATCGGGGTCGAGGGAGGTGCTGCTCAAGAACAGGTCATAGCCGTGGGCCTGGGCTTCGCTCTCGATGCCCTGGACAATCTGCCAGTAGTGCGGGTTGTGTGCATCCGGGATGAGGACGCCGACGCTGCGGGTACGGCCCAGGCGCAGGGATTGGGCCGCGGCGTCAGGCTGGTAGCCGAGCTGCTCCATGGCGGCCAGCACGCGGCGCCGCGTCTCCGGCGTGATGGTGATCGGGCCGTCCGTCCGCGCATTCAGGACGTGCGAGACCACTGCTCTGGATACGCCTGCCAGTTTGGCTACATCTGCCTGTGTCGGACGCTTCATCGGGTCGCCTGTGAGAAGAAAGAAGTGCTGCCGTAGATGTCGAGTGCGAGATAACACGCGTTACATATCACGTGTTATACACCCATCCGGGGGTGCTTGTCAAGAGGGTGGCACAAGCCAAAGCACAACATTTGCCGGAAGAGGTCATCTGCGCCGGCGGTACAGCACCTCGGCGATCCGGTTCAGGCTGCGCTCGCTTTCATCGGGCCGCTTCTGCGCCAGCACAGCATAGAGCACATCGATGAGCGCGACCTGCGCGACGCGCGCGCCCAGCGGGTAACCGTGGGCCAGCGCCTCCTGCGCGGCGGTGCGGAGCTGGATGTCGGCCAGCGCGGCAATGGGTGAAACGGGGTGGTTGGTGATAGCAATGGTGCGTGCGCCGGATTGCTTGGCGACCGACAGCGCATGGCGCACCTCGTCCGACGCGCCGGAGTGCGAGATGCCCACGGCTGCGTCTTCCACGGTGAGGAGCGTCGCGGAGATGACCTGCATCTCGGGATCGGTGTGGACGACCGCGCGCACGCCCACCCGTTGCAGCTTGTACTGCAATTCGAGCGCCGCGACCGCGCCGCCCCCCGAGCCATAGATATCCACGCGGCGCGCGGCGAGCAAGGTGTCGGCGCAGCGCTCCAGCGCGGCCAGGTCGAGGATGCTCAGGGTGTCTTCGAGGGCCTTGAGGTCGGCAGTGATGACCTTCCGCGCGGCCTCGGCCAGCGAGTCTTGGGGCTGCACCGCGGGGTAGGTCACGGTGCGGCTGGCTGCGAGGACCTGGGCCAGGCGGATCTTGAGGTCGCCGTAGCCGTCCGTGCCGACGCGCTTGCAGAAGCGGAATACGGTTGCATCGCTCACTGCGCAGCGTTGGGCAAGCTCGCTGATCGCCAGGTATAGCACGTCCTCGGGGTTATCCAGGACGTACTGGCCGACCTTCTGCTCCTGCTCGTTGAGTGCGGGCAGCAGGGCACGAATTGCGAGGAGCAGGTTATCCCGCGCCCCGTGTGGAGCCTCTTGCATGGCCTTCCCTCAGTTCGCCGCACGGGCAAAACACTTGACACATACGGCATTTATCAGGTATAATAGCAAAAGATTTCATGGCGGTCAAGCGGGCGAAATAGTTTTTCTTGCCGGCACGGGGCAGGTAGAGGGGAGATTCCAATGATGCACCTCTTGTTTGCGATCATACAGGACGAGGATGCAGACCTGTTGAGCAAGCGACTCAACACGGCCGGCATCCGCCTCACCCGGCTGAATACGATCGGCGGGTTCCTGGCGCGCGGCAACGTCACCGTGCTAGCGGGCGTCCAGGAGGAGGAAATCGACACCGTCCTCGATATCATCCGTAAGACCTGCCGCACACGCAAGCGCTACATCAACCCGACGCCCACCGGCGCGGAGCCCGCACACCTGGCGCTGACTGCGCCTGCGCTGCCGTTGGAGGTCTTGGTGGGCGGCGCGACCGTCTTTTCCTTCCCGGTCAAGCGGTTCTGCCGCCTCGCGGCGGGTGACAATGCACCCATTACCGATGAAAGGGCTGCACCGGAGGCAACCGGCGCAGCGTCCGCACCATCCAGCACAGGAGCACAGGCCATGCAACTGGTACTCAGTATTGTCGCGAACGAAGATGCCGACCAGGTCACGCGCGCGTTGATCGGTGGCGGATACCGGGTGACACGCATGAACACGGCGGGCGGCTTCTTCCGTAGAGGCAATGTGACGCTGCTCGTAGGCGTGGAAGAGAGCCAGGTAGACGATGTTCTTGGGTTGATCAATGACAACTGCCGGCCGCGCACGGAGGCTAACCCGATTGAGAAGGGGATGCCGGGGTATGGCGCGACCGTGTTTGTGCTGGAGGCCGACCGGTTTGTGAGGGTGTAAGGGGCTGCCATCAACGAATTATTGAGCGAATAAACGAATTGTGGTCGGGCGCGGCAAGCGGCAATTCGTTTATTCGTTGGAAGCGTAGCGGCATTAGTTGACGGCCCTGCGCAGATATCGCATAATCGGCTCATAGTCCCGGCGCCGCGACGCCACTTCGCCGGCGCGGGCCGCACCCGCGGCGATGTGCGGCGTCAGGAGCACGTTGGCGTGCGGGTCCTCCACGGCTAGCCGGCGCAGCGGGTTATCCGCCTGCAAGGGTTCCCACTCGTACGTATCCAGCGCGGCGCCGCCCAGCCGCCCATCGCGCAGTGCCTCGGCCAGCGCCCCCTCGTCGACCACGCTCCCACTCCCGCAGCTTACCAGGCACGCGCCCCGGCGCATCCGACCCAACGCGGCCGCGTCCAGCGCCAAATCGGTCTCCGGGAAGTAGGGCAGCAGGTTCACCACGAAGTCGCTGCCTGCCAGCACTTCATCCCGCATCGCATAGGTGATGCCCAGTTCCGCCTCGACCTCGGCGGGCAGCCTGCGGCGGCGGTGATAGCTGACGCGGCATTCCCACCCGCGCAGCCGCCGGGCAAGTTCCGCGCCGATCTCCCCGAATCCCAGGATGCCGACCGCCTGACCCCACAGCCCACCCAAACCCTGGCGGCCTGACCAGTTGTACGCGAAGGTGTCTTCGTCCGTGCGGCGGCTTGGCCCCCAATCGCCCGCCGCGAGCGCGACCGCCTCCACCTCGCGCAGCCGCTTAGCCAGGGCGAGCATCTGCAGCACGACGTGCTCCGCGACGTAGATGACGCCGGGCTGCGGCCAGATGACGACGCGGATGCCGCGCGCCTCGGCTGCGGCCCGGTCGATGTCGTGCGCCAATGAGCCGAGCCGCACGATGAGCTTCAGCCGCGGCGCGGCTGCCAGCAGCTCTGCGTCGATGATGCCCGTGCGCTCGCTGATAAGGAAATCGGCGTCTGCAAGGTGGGCGATGAGTTCGGTGCGCTCGGGCTGGCGGAGCATGATGACGGCCAACTCCGGCGGCGCGTCGTGCAGCGCGGCCTGCTGGTGGAACAGGCCGCGCTCGGTGATGAACAGGGTGCGGTAGGGTGATACCATGAACAACTCCGCCTCCGTTTAGTACCGCCGGCCCTCGTCCTGCATCGCCAGGTAGTTGTCCAGCGGGATGTAGTTCGCCACGCTGTTGCCTGTGCCCAGGCAGTAGCCGCCGCCCGGATGGCAGGCGTCCAGCGTCGCACGCACGCGGCGGCGCACGGCTGCTTCGTCAGCCCGGCAGAGGAAGTCCAGGTCGATGCCGCCGAGCAGCGCGATACGGTCGCCGTAACGCTGCTTCGCCTCGATGACCGGCTCGATGACATCCTCGAACGAGTGCCGCGCGTCGATCTTCACGTCGTCGATGAGGTCCGGCATGATAGCCTCCATCTTGCCGCAGGTGTGCAGCAGGTAGGGCAGGCCCCGCTCGTGCGCCATCTCCGCCATCCGCTTATGGCCGGGCAGCACGAACTCCCGCAAATCCTTCGGGCTGATGAGCGTTCCTGTGCGGAAGCCCATGTCGTCGCTGCCCCAGACAACCTTCACCCGGTCAAACTGCAAGATGGTGCGGAGGATCGCCTCCTGCATGATCAGCAGTTTATCTGCGAGCGCACGGACGAGATCGCGCTGGTCGTACAGCGCATAGCACAGCGACTCGTAGCCCATCAGCCAGGTGAGATGCTCGGCAAAGTGGCCGAAGCCGCCGCCCGCGATGATGCACATGTCGTCGGGCAGATGCCGCTGGTAGAATTCCAGCGCGCGGGTCGTCGCCGTAGCGGGGTCGGGCCAGGGGTAGGCCTCGAACTCATCCCAGGTCGTGATCGGCCCGCGGTGCTCGTCCATGTACCGCCGGCCGCCATCCCGCTGCAGGTCCGCGGTGTCATCCGTCCGGTGATAGTTCATGGGCATGTCCAGCCCTTCGACGCCGCAGCGCACGTAGTCGTAGCCGAGATACCGCTGGATGGCGATGTTAGCCTTGTGCAGGAAGTACGGGTCGGCGGGGTCCAGGCCGTCGAACAAGCCGAACCGCTGACCGACGGCCTGCCAGACTTCGCCGTCCAGGAACAGCTCGATATAGTGGACGCGGCGCGGCGTGCCCTCGCGGCGAATGCAGCGGACAAAGGCCTCCCAATCGGGCGTGATGGGGGCGGAAAAGGATGTGAATGACAAGATGGCCTCCGAAGGATAGTTACAGGGTTTGCACCAGTTCACCGATCAGGCGCACGCGCTCGATATCGCCGTCCGGTGGAATCTCGTCCGAGATGCCCAGGACGAGGCGCGGGTGAAAGAGGTCGATGATGCGCCGTGTGCAGTCGATGAGTTCTTCGAGCGGGTACATCGGCAGGAAGTAGACCGCGGGGATGCCGTCGAGCAGGATCTTATCGCCCAGCGCGGCCTTGATCTCGTCGACCGTCACGTCGCCCTGGGGAATGGGCGTCGCGGCCTCGATGCCATCGAACGGACTCTCACGGATGAGGCCGATGAGCTGCTTCATCGCGCCGTCGATGTGGATGTGGGTGCGCTTGCCCGCGGCGCGGAGCTGCGCCGCGCGGCGGTTGTAGTAGGGCGCCAGCCACCGCCGCCACAGCCGCGGGGGGTCCATGTGGTGGTCGATGTTCTCACCGAAGTTCATAATCTCGATGGGCGCGGCGCACAGGACGTCGTACAACGCGTCGTCCGCCGCGGCTGCCACCTCGAAGTAGTGCTCGATGACCTCCGGCTGGTCCGCCATCAGGAAGATCGTCGGCTCGAAGCCCATGTTCTCGATGAACAAGCCCTGGATGGGCGAGCGGCGGAAGAAGAACTGCGGCGCGCCGCGGCCGCCCACCGCAGCAATCTGGCGCTCATACGCCTCCTGGTCCCAGCGCCAGGTCTCGTGCTGCAACATGTACTCGTAGACGCGAAAGTCCGCCGCGGTCTTGAGCCGGTACTCGCTGTGGTAGGCCGACAGGCCCCATGCATCGTAGTGGACCATCTCCTGCAGCCGCCCCACGGGCGTCTCGTACACGATGCGGCGGCTCTTCTCGTCCGGCCAGTCCACACGCACCTCGACGTCCTGGAACTCGTGGCGCAGGGGGCTGACGAAATAACGCACGGACGCATAGCAATAGTCGTACAGGTCCAGCAGCGTGGCGTCTTTCAGGTGGGCGGGCAGCGTGTCGCGCTTGTGGTTGACCGCATACCAGAACTCCAGCCGGGGCTGCCACAGGATGCGGCCCGGGTCCTGCCCGCGAAAGATAGCCAGGTTGGTTGCAGCAAAGTCGGATGGCATGTAGGGGGACATAGTTGCTCCTGATGAGGGACAGTGAACAGGGAAAGTCTACACCGGTTTGCGCGCCCGGGCAAACACAATGGCATGAGAAACCCGTTTTCTTCCAGAAAACGGGTTTCTCGCATAGAATGAGCCGTACTTAGCGCGCAATAATCGACGTTCAGAAAGGAACCATGATGGCACTCAACCCTGAATGGCGCGACCGCATCCTCCACTGGCGGCGCGTATTGAAGACCCTGTGTTACCGGCCCCTGGGCGAAGTGGAACTGAGCGGTTTCACCACAACGGACTACCTGCGGCCTGAGCAGGCGGCAGGAGGGCCATTCCAGCCCATGCCCGCGGGCACGGCCTGGGGCGCAGACTGGGAATACGGCTGGTTCCGGGGCGCGTTCAGCCTGCCCGCGGAGGCCGCGGGCGAGCGCATCGCGCTGCACCTGCAAACCGGCAGCGAAGGCATCGTCTGGGTCAACGGCCAGATGGTCGGCGCGGTGGACCGCCAGCACAAATACATCACCCTGCAGGCCGAGGGCGCGCCAGGCAGCCACTTCGACATCCTGGCGGAGAGCTACGCCGGACACGGCTTCATCTCCGTGGGCGAAGGCCCCATCGCGCATGGCCGCACCTGGCTGCCGGAGACCCCGGCCCAGCAGTCCACGATGGAGGTGTCCACCTACGGCATCTGGGACGAGACCGTGTTCCAGCTCTGGATGGATGTGAACACCCTCTGGGAGTTGCGCGAGATGCTGGATCCGGACGCGCTGCGCGTGGACGAGATCGACGCGGCGCTCAAGGAGATGACGCTGCTGGCCGATGTCGAGGCCCCGCGCATCGAGCTGCTGGCAGGCGCGCTGGCCGCGCGCGACCGACTGCGGCCCGTGCTGGCTGCAACCAACGGCACCAGTGCGCCGGTGCTCTGGGGCTTCGGCCATGCGCACATCGACGTAGCCTGGCTGTGGCCGCTGCAGGAGACGCAGCGCAAGACCGCACGCACCTTCTCCAACCAGCTCGCGCTGATGGAAGAATACCCGGAGTACATCTTCCTGCAGAGCGAAGCACAGCTCTACGCCTATCTCAAGCACGACTACCCCGATCTGTACGAACGCGTCAAGGCACGCATTCAGTCAGGGCACGTGATTGCCGAAGGCGCGGCGTGGGTCGAGCCGGACACGAACGTCCCCTCCGGCGAGAGTCTCATCCGCCAGTTCATCCACGGCAAGCGCTTCTTCAAGGACGAGTTCGGCATCGACTGCCAGATCTTCTGGGAACCCGATGTGTTCGGCTATTCCGCGGCGCTGCCCCAGATCATGCAGGGCTGCGGGCTGAAGTACTTCGGCACGCAGAAGATCATGTGGGAGTACAACGCGGCAGACCCCTTCCCCTACAACCAGTTCATCTGGGAGGGCGTGGACGGCACTGAGGTTTGGGCGCACATCTTCCACGGCTACTCCTACGAGACCTCGCCCAAGACGCTCATCGAGACCTGGCGCGACCGGCGGCAGAAGACCGACATGCCGACGCTGATGCTGCCGTTCGGCTATGGCGACGGCGGCGGCGGCGTGACGCGCGAGCACCTGGAGTATCTGCGCCGCGCGCGCGACCTGCAGGGCGTCCCACGCACCGTCATCGCCTCGCCCCTGGCCTTCTTCGAGGACATGGAGCAGCGCGGCAAGCCGAAGGCCCGTTACGTGGGCGAGTTGTATTTCCAGGCCCACCGCGGCACCTTCACCTCGCAGGCGCAGACGAAGCGGCTCAACCGCCGCGCAGAGCTGGCGCTGCGCGACGCGGAACTGTGGAGCGTGGCCGCCAATGCGCTCAAGGGCTACACCGTGCCCCTGCCCGAGCTGGACCACGCCTGGAAGCTGGTGTTGCTCAACCAGTTCCACGACATCCTGCCCGGCTCCTCCATCGGCCGCGTCTATGATGAGGCAGAGCGCGACCTGGCCGAGGCCGTCGCGACCGGCCAGAACATCGCAACCGCAGCCACCGCGCAATTGGCCTCCGGCGGCAATGACGCAGTTACGGTCTTCAACTCGCTCTCGTTCCCGCGCACGGTGCTGGCTGAGGTGCCCGTAAGCCGCGGCCAGGCCGCCGGCGCACAGAGCGAACCGTTGCCCGCGCAATGGCACGGCGACAAGACCCTGGTCGAGGTGACCACGCCCGCGTGCGGCTGGACGACGCTTAAGGTGACGGCGGCGGCGGGCGAGGCAGCTCCTGCACCGGATGGCGCGGTACGCGCCGCGCTGACCGACGATGGCGCGATCCTGGAAAACAAACTCATCCGTGCGACCTTCGACGCGGCGGGCGAGCTGGTCAGCCTGTGGGACAAGGCCGAGGAGCGCGAGTGGATGGCTGGGCCGGGCAACGCCTTCCTGATGTACAAGGACGTGCCGCGCATGTGGGACGCGTGGGACATCGACAGTAATTATGTCGACCAGCCCGTCGAGCTGGGCCGGGAGGCCACGCTCGAAGTGGCCGCAGAAGGCCCCCTGATGGCTGCGCTGCGCGTGACGCGCACGCTGCACAACTCACCGGTCACCCAGGAAATCCGTCTGTGTCGCGGCAGCCGCCGCCTGGACTTCGCCACCTCCGTCGAGTGGCAGGAGAAGCACAAGCTGCTGAAGGTCGCGTTCCCGGTGACCATCCATGCGGACGAGGCCATCCACGAGATTCAGTATGCCCATGTGCGGCGGCCCAACCACCGCTCGCGGCGCTACGATGCGGACCGTTTCGAGGTACCGCAGCAGCGTTGGACCGCGCTGGCCGAAGAGGGCCGCGGGGCCGCGGTGCTCAACGACAGCAAGTACGGGGTGGACGTGCTGGGGAATGCCATCCGGCTGACCCTGCTCAAGTCCGCGATGGCGCCGGACCCGCACGCTGACGAAGGCATGCAGGAGTTCACCTACTCGCTGTACGTCTGGAACGGCAGCTTCTACGAAAGCGAGGTGGTCCAAGAGGCGGCGGACCTGAACGTGCCGGTGATGGTTGCCGCGGGCGCGCCGGCGGAGGCCACGCGTTCCCTGTTCACGCTCAGCGCAGCCAACATCTTCCTGGACACGGTGAAACCTGCGGAGGATGGTTCCGGCGACGTGGTGCTGAGGCTGTTCGAGGCCAAGCGCACGGCGACCCGCTGCACGCTGACCACGACGCTGCCCTTCGCGCGTGCGAGCCAGACGAACATGCTGGAGGAACACCAGGCCGACCTGCCGTTCGAGAACGGCCAACTGGCCCTGGACTTCCGCCCGTTCGAGGTCAAGACGGTGCGGTTGAGCAAGTAACAAAAAAGACTTCGCGTCCTTTGCGTCCCTGCGGTGATTGAGCCGCGAAGACGCAAAGGATGCGAAGTCAGCTCGATTCTAGAGCACCGGCAGCGGGCTCAGTATGGAAGCACCTGCCGGCTGGCACGCCTCGACCAGCTCCCACACGGTAATCTCTGCCTCGATGTACTCCTGCCCCAGCGCACGCGCGACCGAAACCCGGTGGTGGCCGTCGCGCACGTAATAACGCTCGCCTACCTGGATGAGGCTGACCGGCGGCAGGGGGATGCCCATCAACTGAGCTGCCGCGATGCTGGTCCAGCGTTCCCGCGTGCACTTGCGCAGCGGCAAGAAGTGACGGTCGAAGTCGCGGCTGCGGCCCTCGCTGCCCAGGATGCGCATGACCTCTACCGTCTGCAAACCGCCCGGCCGCGCACTGCCCATCACGCACCGCGGCTTCTCCGCGGCCAGGTCGAGCAGATATGCAGGCTGCCCCGTCAGCCAGCCCCAGGCGCGGCCCAACTGCGCCAGCCAGATGATGCGTTCGTACACCCTGGCCGCCCGCCGTAAGGAGCGCATGCCCTCAGACTGATGCCGCTGGTCTGGCTGGTTGCCGTCGTAGTAAGACAGGTCCGACGAGTGCAGATCAAACATCGTGGCTATGCCCAGGCAAGCGTGAGGGCCGGAGCCGCCGGCGCGGTCTGCGGCCGGGCAGCCGGTTGGACGGTCGCCTTGCCAGATGAGTTGCCGCTCATCGCCTCGGCCAGTGCAACCCGCGCCCGGTGCAGCCGGCTCTTGACCGCGCTGACCGTCGTGCCGGTGACCTCAGCAATCTCTTGATAGGAGAGGTCATACCAGTAGAGCATCACGACCGCGGCCCGATCCTTCGGCGGCAGGTATTCCAAGAGCGCCTGCACATCGATGGCGCGCTCGCGATGGAGCGCGGCCTCCTCGGGACCGGCGCGGTGCTCGCGCAGCGCGGGGTGCCCGGCCAGTGGCTCATCGTCGATGTCCAGCCAGGTCACGCGGCGGCGGCGCAGCCGGTCGATGCAGTAATGGCTGGCAATGGCAAAGAGCCAGGTCTTGAACGGTCGTTCCGGGTCGTAGCGGTGAAGCTGGGTGTAGGCCCGCAGGAAGGTCTCCTGCGCGGCATCCTCCGCCTGTTCAGCGTTGCCCAGCATACGATAGCACAGTGAGTAGATGGCGTTTTGGTAAGAATGGACGAGAGCGGTGAACGCACCCTGATCGCCCTTGCGGGCCTGCGCGATAACTTCGTATTCTGACATGTGGCACACTCAGCTTTGGTTTCCGGCGACGCACTCCAGGGCGTGGAGCAAGCACGCGGGCGGGTCGCCTTTGTTGACGAAGGCATCCGCGCCGGCAGCACGGGCTTGCACTTCGTAATCACCGTACATCGACAAGACAATCACCTTGGTTGCGGGCCACTTTGACTTGATCATCTGTGTGGCTTCCAACCCGTTCATCTCGGCCATTTGAACGTCCATCACCACGACATCGGGGAGCCATTGAGCAACCAGTTCCAGCGCTACATTCCCGTTGCTGGCCTCACACATCTCTGTCACAGTGGGGCAGGTCGCCAGCAGCGCCTGGATGCTCCGCCGGGCTCGGGCCATATCATCAACAATCAGCACCTTCATGGGGTCGCTCACATCCTCTCACGGGACAGCCCTGTGATCGGAAAACTCCTTCTTGTCATCAGCATGGCGACAGCATATCGCAGGCGCGGCAAACCGACATCGGGGTAATGTTGCATTTCACATTACGGAGAGGCCCAAGCAAACTGGTGGATTAACTAGTGGTTTTGTGGGAGCTGGGGTCTACAACTTTTCTGGTATGAGTTGACTAACGGGGTTTGGGGCCGCAAAGCGGCCCCAAACCCCGTTAAGAGGACAGGTCACGCCTCCCCGAACGTGGGGATGTCGTCCAGCGAGGCCAGCCCCTCGCGCAGCGCGAAGAGCGCGGCCTGCGTCCGGCTGGCGAGGTGCAGCTTGCCGAGGATGTTGCTGACGTGCGTGCTGACCGTCAGCTCGGTGATGACCAGTTTCTCGGCAATCTCCCGGTTGCTGCGCCCCTGCGCGACAAGGCGCAGTACATCCAGCTCGCGCGCGGTCAGAGGATCCGTGGTCAGGGGATCCTTGGCCGGATGGGCCAGCTCGAACAACACCTTGCTGGCAATCGAAGGTTCGAGCGTCGGCTGGCCGCGGTGCACCTGCCGGATGCCCTGCAGCAGGTCGAAGGGCCCCGAATCCTTGAGCAGGTAGCCGAGCGCACCGGCCTTGATCGCGGGAAACACCTTCTCGTCCGCTGCAAAGCTGGTCAGCACCAGGATACGCGTGTCCTTGAGCAGGCCGGTAATCGTGCGCGTCGCCTCGATGCCGTCCATCCTGGGCATTACGAGGTCCATCAGCACCACATCGGGCTTCAACGCCTGGGCCTGCGCGACCGCTTCAGCGCCGTCACCCGCTTCGCCCACGACCTCGATATCCGGTTCGGTGGCGAGCAACGCGCGGATGCCCTTGCGCACGATGGCATGGTCGTCGGTAATCAGGACGCGTATTTTGGGTGGCATATCGAATTCACCTCACATGAGCTTCAGCGGCCGGCATGGGCAGGATGACGCGCACGCATGCGCCGTTATCCGCCCCGGCGTCGATGCCGAAGTGGGCGCCGATGCGCGCGGCGCGCTCGCGCATGTTGCGCAGTCCCATGCCGCCTGTGTTTTCGGCCTCGACCAGCTCCAGGCCGACCCCGTCATCCGCAATCTCCAGTGTGACCACTGCCGGCGTATAGTGCAGGGTGACCGTGACCCGGTTGGCGTGCGCGTGCTTCAGCGTGTTATTCAGCGCCTCTTGCGCAATCTGGTAGAGCTCCTGCTGTTGCGCCAAGGGCAAGCGAGCCTCGTGTTCGACGCCGTCCAGTTGCAGGTTGGCCTCCATGCCCCCGCGCGCCTCGACCGACTGGAGACGAATCTGGAGCGCACCGGCCAGCCCCGTCTTCGCCAGTTCCGGCGGGCGCAGCTCGAAGATGAGCAGGCGCATCTCCCGCAGGGCCTCCTGCGAGGTATCGCGCAGGTCGCGCAGGTACTCCGCAGCCTGGCTCGCATTCCCGTTTTCCATCAGCCGCGCGGTGGCTTCGGCATAGAGCGTGACGCTGTAGAGATTCTGCGTGACCGAATCATGCAGCTCGCGGGCCAAACGGTTGCGTTCGGTGATGGCTGCCGTAGACTCGGCCTGCTCGCGCAGCCGCTCGCTCTCGATGGCCAGGCCGGCCTGGTTGCCGACACTCTCGGCCAAGCGCACATCCTCGTCCGTGATCTGGCGCATCTCACGGTAATACAGGCTGATAGCGCCGTAAGGCTCCCCGCGCACCAGCAGCGGCACCGATATCAACGACTTGTAGCTGTGGGCCATCGTCTCAACGAAGTCCTGCGGCATATTGCCCGGCATCTGGCCGGCCGCCACCATCTTCTCCAGCTCCACCGCAGTGTCCGACATGACCACTGACCGGCGCAGCGCCACCGCGCGGCCCGCGCCCGCCTCGCCCACCCTGAACTGCATGCGACTGGCAACCCAGTCGGGCAGGCTGCAATGTGCTTGCACCGAAAGGATCTGCGTGGGCTTGTCCAGCGACATGATGGCTGCGGCATCGCAGCCCAGCACCCGACACGCCTGACCTGCAATGAACTCGAGGGTCTCCTGGAGCGACTGCCGTGAATTGAGCACTGCGAGGATTTCCTGCATCCCCTCCGCCACCTGGCGGCGGCGCTCGGCTTCGCTGCGGCGGGCCTGCTCCGCCTCGTACAGGCGCCCGTTCTCGATGGCCACGCCAATCTGCCCGCCGACGGCCATCAGCAACGTCACCTCTTCGGGTGATAGCACGCGGCGCTGTCGCGCGCCCAATGCCAGCGCACCGACCAGGATCCCCTTCGCAGACAACGGCACGCCCAGGATGGTCTCGATGCCCTCGCTGATGATCGCATCCTTGATGGGCCCGGCAGGATAGTCTGCGATGGTCCAGGTGATGGGTTCGTCGGGCGAGAAGATTCTCCCAGCCCTGGCAACTGCGTCCGGCAGGACGCCGATCCGATCGGTGAACTCCGGTGACAGGCCGCGTGCGGCAACGCCGACGAAGTTCTCGCCTGTAACGTCGAGCAGATAGAGCGCGGCCGTTTCGACATTCAGCGTCTGCATGACCTCGGCCAGCGCATTATCGAGGACCTCCTCCAGGTCCAGCGAGCGGCTGACGGCCGTCGAGATGGTGTTCAGCGCAGACAGCTCCTTGGTCCGTTCGGCCACGCGGCGTTCGAGCGTCTGATAGGCCCGCTTGTGTTCGATGGCGACTCCGACGAGATGGGCGGCAGTTTCGAGGGTTTGCAGCTCCTCGGGCGATGGGCCGCGCGGCTCGCGGTGATAGACCGCAACTGCGCCGATGAGCTCACCCACGGATGAGCGCACCGGCTCTGCCCAGCAGGCAGCCAGCCCATATTCCTGGGCCAACGGCTGCAGCCGTACGGCCCGCGCATCCTGCACAATGTCGGAGACGATCACCCGCTCGCCCGTGAAACATGCGCCGCCCGGCGCATCCGCGCGCGCGCCAACCTCCATCCCGTCGAGCGCATCGGCAAATGCGGCCGGCAGCCGGCCGTAGGAGCCCACGAACAACTGCTGCTTCTCATCATCCAGCAGCAGCACGAGCGTCAGCATCCCCGGCCACTGGTCTTCCAAAACCTGCACAAGCGCATCCAGGGTCTCAGGCAGGGTCTCGCCCGTCGCCAGCATCTCCAGGAAGTACCGCTGGCCGTCGAGCAGGTCGCGCGCCCGCTTCCCCTCCGTCACATCGGTGTGCGAGCCGGCCATGCGATAGGGCGCGCCATCCACGTCATACAGCACGATGCCGCGCGTCAGGATCCAGCGGTAGGAGCCGTTCTTGTGGCGCAGCCGGTGCTCCACCTGGTAGATGGGCAACTGGCCGGCCAGATAGCTCTTCAGGTCACGCTCCACGCGGGCGCGGTCGTCGGGGTGGATCAAGTCACGCCACGTCTCGATACGATTCTCGATGTCGTGCTCTGCATAGCCCAGCATGTCCTTCCAGCGCGGGGAGAAGTAGACATGCCCGGTGCGGATATCCCAATCCCACACGCCATCATTCGTGGCCCGCATGACCAGCGAAAGCTGCTCGTTCTGATTGCGCAGCGTCTCGTAGGACTCGGAAAGCTGGGCCGACATCCGGTTGAACTGGCTGACGAGTTCCTGCAGGTCGCGGGTCGAGGCAGGCGGAATTGGCAGGCCGAACTTGCCGTTGGCGACTTCCTGCGCGGCGTCCGTCAGATGGCGCACCGTCGCCGTGATGCGCCCCACGCCGATCGCAGTGACGATGGCCGGCACGATCACGCCAAGCGCCAGCAGCAAGACCAGGAACTGGCTGTAGGCCCGACTCGGCGCCAGCAGCGCGGCCCAGGTCGTCTCCGTGACCAGGCCCCAGCCCGTACCGGGCACGGACGCGAAGGCCGCGACAATCTGCTGGCCGGTGATATCAGTGGTACGAAACGCGCCGGGACGACCGTTCATTAGCTCGGTGACGGCCCGCTGATCCGAGAGCTGCGCGCCGATCAGGCCCGGGCTGGTATGGTAGATGACATGGCCTCGTGCATCCACCAGGTACTTGGCGCTGCCTTCCGCGATACGGATGCGCACGATGCTGCCGTAGAGGGGATTATTGGCCGTCGCGCTGACGCCGAACAAGCCCGCGGCCAGGCCCAGCAGTTCCCCGCTGTCGCTCGTCACCGGCACGGCGACGATGACCACGGGCTCGCCCGCGGGGCCGTCCTCCCCCACGTTGGAGAATACCGGTGTGCCATTCCGCACCACGGCATGGAAGTATTCGCGGTCTGACCAGCTCTGGCCCAGGATGGCAGGACGTTCGGGATGCGCGGCGATGACCGTACCGTAGTTGTCGAGCAGGATGACCCCGCGATCAAACACGACCAGCCGGTTGCCGGCCGCGGCCAGTTCGCCGGCCAGCACATCGCGGTCCTGCCAGTTGCCGGCCAGACTGCGCCCCAGCGCAGTGAGATTGCCGGTGTACTCGGTCAGCTCGGTGGCAAGCTGGCCTGCGGACAGCCGCGCCAGCTCACGATCCTGCTCGATTGCCAGGTCGCCAGTCACGCGCTGATAGGAATAGAAGGCCACAAGCGCCACGGCCAGAAGAATGATGGCCGCGGGGATGAAGGACCACGCGAGAATCTGACCGCGCAGGGTGCCGCGCGGCAGGGGGGGTGCAGCAGAGGAGGACGAGGTTCCCGCAGCGGGAGCGGGCGTGTTGGTGGCTTGCATGATGACCCGGTTGGCCCCTAGCAGACACTGGCGACGCGGTTGCCATGCAGCGTCTTGCGTGCGCTTACGAGGCGCTCTGCGCTCGCTCGATCTCAGCACTGGTCGCGGCCAGCGTCTCGACCCGTGCTGAACCCAGTGTATAAATCCGCTCCCACGCGACATCTGCCAGGCGCTTTGCGGCGGCTTGCTCGGCAAAAATCTCCGCGACGACTGAGTAACCGTTCAGGTGTCCGTCGGCAAATGCGTCGATATCAACATCCTTCGCTTTGTCCGGAAATTCCTCCCGCACATACCCGACCCATTCATCTACCAGGGAGGCACGCGCCGGCTGGAGGAAATGCGCCCTTGCCATCGCGCGGCCGTAGTCCTTGCTGATGAGGAACTTGAGCAGCTCCCAGGCTGCGTCAGGGTAACGCGTGCGCCGGTAGATGCCGAATCCATCGGTCGTGGCAATAGTGGCACGGCGCACGGGACCGGCGGGGAAGGGCGCCACGCCGACGCGGAACGGCGCGCTGCTGAGAATATCCTTTAGCGCCCAGGACCCATCCTCCACCATCGCCAGCCGCCCCGCAACAAAGGCCTGCCGCGTGCCCATGCTCTGGATA
>JAKPQT010000452.1 GCA_029555885.1 Chloroflexota bacterium
CTTTCCCTTTTGTCTTCATCTGCGCTCATCTGCGCGATCTGCGGATCACTTCTCCTCCTCCAGGCCTGCGGCCAGCGCCAGGTTCACGGTCCATCCGGCGGGGGCGTTGACGGTGTGCCGGACCTTCTTGCCGTCGCGGAGCCAGGTGAGCTGGACGATGTCCGCGCCGGCGGGCACGGTGCCCGCGCAGCGCTCCAGGGGCACGTCGGGGATGAGGATGTCCACGGTCTTGTTCACGGCGTCCACGCGGCGCAGTCCGAGGATGTCGCGGTAGAAGGTGACGGCCGCGTGGGACGCGAAGCCGTGGTTGAGGCTGGCGTTGTCCTGCACGTTCTCCCAGAGGGTGCCCGTGCGGTCGGCCATGTACTTGAGGTAGCCGATGGACTCGTCCATGATCTGCCGGGAGCGCCCGGCGCGGGACAGCAGCTCCATGCGGAGCATGTTGCCGATGAAGGAGTTGGCCGGGGGCACGGAGCGGTGCCCGCGCTGCTTGACGCGGTCGGGGCCGAACTCATCGAGCAGCACGCGCCACAGTTCCGCGTCGCGCTCGGGCGTGGCCACGCCGAAGTAGAAGGCGAAGTACTGGCAGACCTCCGTCGTGTTGTCCGTCACGGTGAGCGCGCCGTCCTTCCGCAGGGCGTTGTCGGAGTAGAACAGGCCGCCCTTGCAGGACTGCTTCCGGATGGTCTCCCGGAGGGCGGCGGCCTTGTCGCGCAGGTCATCGCGGCCGTAGAGCCGCGCCGCCGTGTCCAGCACGCCCGCGTAGAGCATGTTGCTCGGGTAGTTGACGTCCTGCACGAAGTCGTTCGCCGCCGACCACTCGACAAAGACCCAGCTCTCCAGCTTCTCCAGCAGGCCGTCGCTGTTCTCAAAGGGCTTGAAATAGTCCAGCAGCGCCGTCACGCGCGGCTGGAGGGCGTCCACCAGCGCGCGGTCGCCCGGAGTGCTGACGGTGTCGTTCTGCAAAAAGCAGCGGCACACCAGTCCGCCCATCGAATGCGCGACCAGATGCACCTTGAACTGGGCCAGCGCCTGCGCGTCTGCGCCGCACACCTGCGCGCGCAGCTGGACAATGAGTTCCCGCAGCCCCTGTGCCGCTGCGACGATGGACAGGGCCTTGCCGTCGCCCAGATCGTGGTCGGCTGGCTGGCGCATTCGC
>JAKPQT010000486.1 GCA_029555885.1 Chloroflexota bacterium
GCGCCTCATCGCCGCACCCCTAACTGCCAACCGGCGCGCAGCCCGCGGTACCGGATCCGAACGTTCACAAACTACACCTTCGCTGGGCCAGTCTTCGGGATGGACGCCGCGCCCAATGGCAACCTCTGGGTAGCGGATGCCGGTGCGGGCATCGTAGAGCTCAGCCGCGGCAGCGGAGCAGGCACGCTCGTTGCCTCTCTCCCCGGCGTGAGCGACGTCTCTGCCATCAATAAGAATGCCATGTTTGCCGTAACCGGTGCGCCGGACCGTAAGTTGTACCTCGTATCCACGGATGGCACGGTGCAGGAGATCGCCGACCTCGGCGCATATGAGGACTCGGTGAACCCGGATGGCATTGAACCGCCGGATTCGAATCCCTACGATGTAGAAGCGCTTGACGCAAACACGGCCTTGGTGGCCGATGCAGGGGGAAACGATCTCCTCATCGTGGATATGGCCGGCAACATCGACTGGATTGCGACGCTGCCGCTGGAGATTGTCTCAACGGCCAACATCAAGAGCCTGGCAGGTTGTCCCACTCCACTCGTCCCCGATCTCGCCTTTGCATGCGGACTGCCGGACACGATGCCGACAGAGCCCGTAGCTACAAGCGTCGCAATCGGGCCGGACGGCGCATACTACGTGAGCGAGCTGAAGGGTTTCCCCTTCCCAACCGGTGAATCACGCATCTGGCGCATCGAGTCCGGCGCGCGTCATGCCGAGTGCGGGACCAGCGACCAGTGCAGCATCGTGGCCGATGGCTTTACCTCGATCGTGGACCTGGCCTTCGGATCGAACGGCACGCTGTTCGTGACCGAGCTTGACGAAGCAAGCGCGGCAGCAGTCGAACTTGGTGTATTCTTCGGCCTGCCCGATGTGCTGCAAGGCGGAACGGTCAACGCATGCGACTCGAGGACGTGGACGTGCAGCGCGGTGGTCACCGAGATCCCTGTGCCCACCGCCGTCGCAGTACACGGTATGGGCAACGTCTACTACACGCAATCTGGCCTGGGGCCTGCGCAAATAATCCGCCTGAAGTAATGGCGTGACCTTGCAGGTTGCGCTAATGGGCTAAAATGCTCCGGGCCGTCCTCTGAGGACGGCCCGGCAGTTTTGCCTAATGTGCTGGCGCTTCGCCACAGCATATCATGCCTCATATCGCAGAAAACGCGTCAGCTTGACTGCTCGCGGTCGACCGCCTGCACTGCCAGCACGATCATCTCCACGGCCGCGGCGGGCGGAATGACCGCAGTGTTGATGGCGAGGTGGTAATGGCGCAGGTCCTTCCACTCGACGTTGTTGTGCATGTGGCGGATGGCCTGGCGCTTTTCCTCGTCCGAGTCGGTGATGCGCCGCCGCGCCTCGCCTTCGGTGATGCCATAGCGTGCGGTCAGCCGCTGGACGCGTGTATCCGGTGACGCGTACAGATGGACGTGGAGCGCACGGGGCCAGTTACGCAGGACCATCTGCCCGCCGCGGCCGATGATGACGACGTTCCCTTCGGTCGCGTACTCCTCCAGGGTCTTGCGCACGATCTCCGCATAGGTCTTGTCGTCCAGCGCGAGGCGCTTGTCGAAAGCTGTCGGGGACTTGCTGTAAAGCGAGGTCATTTCCGTGCTGACCAGCCTGGCGCGGCGGGCGAAGCTGCGCTCCATCGCGAGCACAGCATCGACATCCACGCCCGCGCGCGCCGCAACCTCGGACAGCATCTCCTTGTCGATCCGCCGGTAGCCGAGCTGCTGGCAGAGGGCATCAGCGATCTTATCGCCTTCGCTGCCGAGCTCGCGCGAAAGGGTGATGACGGCCATGCTGCACCTCCATGTGGCTGCACCTGGGGGACGCCTGTCGACTGAGGTCATTATAGCACGGTTTTGGCTGTCAGTGAGAGGGATTACGCGGGGAGCTGGCGTCTTGCATCGGCAGGCGCGCTGAGGAAAGCCCCATGGTCGCACGGGCGGCGTGCGTTGCAGCGACACTGCGCGCACCTGCAACCGTACGCGCCCTAAGCCGCGCAGGCAGACCTTCCTTGTCTGATTCCGCGGTGAGTCTGTGGTTTCGCCCTACGATCGGGGCTTCACCCGGACAGCCGTGCCGAAGCCCGAAAACGTGCGATCCACTCGACTCTCGGACATGCTGCTCTGCACAGAGAAACTCACAATCCAGTCGGCCTTCAGTGAGTTGCCCTGGCTGACAACATCCGCGAGCAGGTCCTGATATGAGGCAAACGGGCCAGCATAAACGACGCCCAGGTACTTCGAGATACGGAATCCTTGAATTCGCGCCGAACTGACAATATTAGACGCGTCCATTACCTCACCCCCTGTTCAAGTAATCTGTCTTTGACCATTAGCAACAGTCGTCACAAGCACATCGAAACCCAATGTACACATTCGGATCAGAGCGCCGTTCTGCGACTTCATGAGGATATTCAGGCCTGTATATGCCCAATCGAAAATAAGTTGTAGCCATATCCTGATAGTCCACCCACGACCCACCCCGTACCACTTTGGTCGCATCGCTTGTTCTGGACATGGCGTTGTGCGGATTCCTGACCGGCGCAGATCTATAGTAAGTCGCCAGATACCAGTCGTCCACCCATTCCCATACGTTGCCCGCCATATCATATGCGCCAAATGGGCTGACTCCAGCCTTGTAGCTGCCCACGGGCGTTGTATTCCCGACGCTTTCGTCCGTATTTGACTTCTCGGGATCCCAAACATTGCCCCAAGGCCAGATGAGGCCCTCTGTTCCCCTTGCCGCTTTCTCCCACTCAGCCTCGGTCGGAAGCCGCTTACCGACGAACCTGCAGTATTCACTGGCATCATACCAGGATATCCCTACAACGGGGTGCTTATCATATCCACTTCGATAGCGACCATTTTCCCAGTGATCAGGTACCCTGCGATCGTCCTGCACGACGAATTCCTGATATTGCTCATTGGTTACCTCAAAGAGATCAATCCAATAACTATCAAGGTAAACTCTCCTGGCGGGACGCTGATCTGACTCTCCCTGGTCGTCACCCATTATGAAATCTCCAGCCGCAACAAAAGCCATGTCGTTAGACGGTGTGTTGTCAGGATTCCGAACCAACAAAATCAACAATGAAGACACGATCGCGACTGTTGTCAGCGCTACGATGACGAAAACTCTCTTCGTGTTACGACCAAGGGGGTTGTGTTGAGCCGGTTGGGGAACTGATGGGAGTTCGATATCGATTTCTGGCCGCTCGCGTTTGATGCCGTTGAGCAGTTCGCCGATCATGTTGCGTGTCTCGCAGTAGCGAATCAGTTCCCTTGCCTTGTCATCCTTGGTGTTACCAGGCAGATTATCGTAATCAATGCCGAGATCAAAGACCAGACTGCGCAGTTCACCCTCGTTGAAATGTCCATTGATCAGTTCCCGAATCCGAGAGCGAAACGATAGTTGGTCATTCATGGCTGTACGATCCGCCAAAGCTCAATCTCGTCCAAGCTGGTGGCATCGGTGGTGCGCTGCTAGAGGGTGATCGCGCGCAACAACGTGATGGTTGCCCCGCCACCACGCGCGTCAATTATACCATACATCACAGTGGCGCAAGTTCACGCGAAGCCACTTCAGCAGCCATGAGTCGCGGGACTACCAGGTCAGGCTGGCTGCCGGCGCACCAAGTGCAGCGCCAGGCTGCGGCTCGGCGGTCCGCTTGGTACAGGTCGCGGGCGCGATCAGAGATCGCGCGAGGGCGGCTTCTTGCGGCCGTGGGTCACATCGGCGCCGGGGCGCGGCGCGCGGGGCGCGGGCGGCGGGTCGAAGCGCGGGGGCGCGGACCGCGGCGCGGTGCGCGGGGGCGGGGTGCGGACGGGCGCATGCCTGCGCCGCGCCAGCAGCCAGAACAGCGGCACGGCTAGCAGCGGCAGCAACAAGAGCGGCCACCACGGCAGCTCCGCGCGCGGGGCGGGCGCAACAGGCACGACCGGAACAGGCGTCTCGGTAGGCGTCGGCGCCGGCGTCAGCGTGGCGCTCGGTTCTTCGCCCATAGCCACGGGTGCGATGTACTGGTAATGCACGCTGGCCGCGGCCGACAGCGCGGGCGAGCCGTCGGCGAATGTGATATCTGCCGAGTAGTCGAAGTCGGCATCCGCCTGCCCCGTGCCGACTAACTGCCAGATGACCGACTGCGCGCCCCCGTTGACCGGCACGGTCGGCACCGGCTTGGTCAGCGTCTCGCCTGCCGCCAGTTCCAGGCCCGGCGAGAGCGCCAGCCGCGCTTCGCCCCCGGTGAAGTCCGCATCGGACAGGTTCGAGACCCACAGCGTGGCCGCAAACTCCGGGGCCTCGCTGGTGATATTGACCGGCGCATCGAACCAGGCCGAGCCGCCGCCCGTCCCGGCCAGCCCGTAGTACGTCACCCAGGTGGTCGACGCGCCGGGCGCCAGCTCGACCGGGAACCAGTAGATGGCGACGGCGCTATCTCCGACGGCCATGCCGTCCGTGATGGCGTAATCCCACACGCTGTCCTTGATCTGCGGCCAGCGGGCGATGACGAAGCGGTCGGGCGTCGTCGCGCCGAAGCCCGTCAGGATGCCCTGCCCCTTGAGGCTGGCGGGGCTGTAATCGCGCGCCTCGAAAGCCTTCCAGTAGGCCGGCATCTCCTCGCGGCCATACTCCCGCTCCACGTCGAAGTTGCCCGTGCCAGGCACGAAGAACGGCGCGCGATCATTCCCGCCGATCATCGTGTCTAGCATCACACGGATGCCGACCTGAGCCGTGCTGCTCCCCTCGTTCACTGCGGTGACCGCGATCCTGACCGTGTCGTCGCGGTCCGTGTACGGGTTAAGCGCAGGCATGAGCTCCTGGGTGATGGCGACATCCTCGACGGTCCAGTGCAGGGTCGCCTTGTCCGGGCCGACCTCGGGCCGCGCTCCGCTCCGCCGGAGCAGCGGGGCATCCACCTGCGTGCCGTCGCGGATGACCCGCATGGAGGTAAAGGAGGTGAACCCGCCGCCGCCGTGGCCGAACATCAGCCGCTTCTGGTCGTCGTCCGGCGTGCTCGGGTCGCCTGCGACCGAGCCGATGGTGAACTGGTTGAACGCGCTGACATCGACCTCGATGGCCGCGTTGCCGAAGGTGTCCCGCTCCGGCGTGAACTGCCGCGCCGACGCAGGCGGCGGCGAGATGAACGCCAGGAGCAGGGCAAGGCAGAAGATGACAAATCGAGCCTGTTTCACGGTATGCTCCCCATCAGCCTGCATCCCCGTCTTCGGGCGCAACCGGCGTGACGTTGCTGCCCCAGTCATCGAAATCGAACGGCAGGGGCGGCAGGTCCGGCTCCGGTTCTTCGACCGGCGCGGCGAGCGGCTTGCCATTCGTGCGCCTGGGTAACGCCGCGTCCGCGACAGGTTCCCTGGTCGCCTTCGCCGGAGACTCCTCGCCGTTCTTGCGCGCAGAGAGCGGCTCGACAGGCGGCGCAGGCACGATGGGCGGCCGGCTGTGACCGTTCGACGGCGGACCGTCGAGCGGACGCCCGTTCGGTCGGTCCGCGCCCGGCTGTGCCTGACCGTTCGAACGCCCTTCGGATGCCGCAGCCGGATGGCCGTTGTTCGGGGCAGTGGGTGCGGCCGGCTGCGGCGGGATAGCGCGGTGCCCCGCGTCATGCGCAGGCGGGAAGAGGTCCTGCCCTTGACCCAGCCGGGCCCAGGCGGCCGCAGCCCGCGTCTTGACCTGTGCCAGTTGCTTGCGCAGGGGCTCATCCTCCGGCCCGTCGAGCAGCCGCACGGACAGCCCGGCCTGCGCTAACTGCACGATCAGCTCGCGCAGCTCGTCCGGCGCGGGATTCAGATCCAGGCGGATATCGGTCTCCGTGACGATCGCGGCCAGGCGGGAGCGCGTGGCCGCCCGGACCTGCGCCGTCACGACACCCGCCAAAGCGGCCAGTTCCGTCCACAGCACCGCGGCGCGGCGGGTCGGGTCAACCAGGTCGGCCTGCGCAAGCGCGGCCTGGGCCGCCTCGTGCTGACCGGCCAGCCCGGCCGCGCGGGCCTGCTCTGCCAGCGGCTGCAGCCGCTCCGCGAGCGCGTGCAGGCCGGTCAATTCCAGCCGCAGGTCGGCTGCGCTTTCGAGCAGCGGCGCGACCTCCGGGTCATGGCCGATGTCGCCGGCAGCCCCGGCAAACGAGGCCGGCAGCTCCCGCTCGATGCGAGCCAGCTCGGCCAGCCCGGCGGCATACGCACCTTCCCCGCGCAACCGCGTCACGCGCTCCAGCCGCCGCCGCAGGACCGCAGCCGCGCGTTCCGCCATCTGCGGCCGCGTGCGGGCGTACAGCTCGCGCACGTGCGCGTCCATGGGATGCGTCGCCACCGCGCGCTCCGCCCGGACAAATGCCGGGAGGTCACGGCCCAGGGCCATCTGCGCCTCGATGTAGGCGACGTCCACGCTGCGACAGGTCAGCCGCCACCAGATGCGGAGCGGCCCGGGCAGGCAGACCTTGAGCAGCGCCGAATCTGCCCCGGCCAGCAGCGCATGGTAGAGCGCCTCCCCTTGCGCGCGCGCCTCCTCCTCCCACAGTTCCTCTTCGAGCAGCAGCAGCGCGTTCAGCGCCTGACGCGCATCCGCGGGCAGATTGCCCTCCGCCGCGGCCAGCAATTCCAACGCCAGGCGGCACGCCCGCCGCGCCTCGTCGGGCCGGTCTTCCGCCCGGTAGCGGCGGCCTTCGGCCGTGAGTTCCTGCGCACGGGCCACCAGGGAGAGCCGCGTTTCCAGCCAACGCACGCGGCGGCTCAGCTCGGGTGCAGCCGCGCTGTAGGCTGTTGCCTCTGACAGCGAAGCCGCCGCGGCCGGCAGCTCGCCCGCAGCGAAGTGGGCCTCTGCGGCCGCAAGACAGGCCGCCGCGCGCTGGTGGGCGGCCCCCACGGATGCTCGACGCAGCACAGTGCGAACTGCGGCCAGTACCGGGTCGGTCGAGTCGCCCTGGAGCAGCGGGAGGGCATCGACGGCCTGGCCGGCGCGCACCCGCTCGGCCACCTGGCGCAGCAGCGCAGCCCGCTCGGCCAGGTCCTCGACGCGCGCGTGCAGTTCCTCCCACGCGGGGGACATCGGACGGGCCGGCGGGTCGCCCAGTTCCGCCTGCGCCCCGTCCAGCGCGGCCTGCAGCTCACTCCAGGCAACCCGGCCCAGGTCACCATCGCGGGCCACCGCATACGCGGCCTCTGCCTGCGCGAGATAGGCCTCCGCACGCGCCATGCGGGTCTCGACCTGCCCGGCGACGGCGTTGTAGCGCCTGGCCCGCTTCACGAGCTCACGGGCGGGCAGGTCGCCAAGCTGCTCGACCGCCTGGCTAAGCTCGCGCGCCGCACCGGCCCAGTCGCCGGCCTCGCGCAACGCCTCGGCACGGGCTAGCTGTGGCTCGACGGCAGCCAGCCGGTCATGCCGGTCACGCGCCTGGCGCAGCATCTCGGCCACCCGCGCAGCAAGGGAGGACGTTTCATCGAATGCGTCACCAGCGCGGTTGTCTGCGCGTGCCAGCAGCGCCACAATCTGTCCATAGCCGGCAGCCGTCGGGGCGGGGCTGCGCTCCAGCTCGGCCAGCAGCCGCGTCGCCTCAGCCAGGGCGGCCTGCAGGTCGCGCCGCGCGGCGATGCCCGCCGCCATGCGCGCGGCCTGGGCCTGCAGGGCATCCGGCGCGTTTGGAATCGATCCAATCTGCTCGCAGTAGTCCGCGGCCAGCGCTTCATCGCCCGCCGCGAGCGCATCATTCGCGACCACGAGAAGGGTGTCGACCAGTTGGTTGACCACACCCGGCGCGCCGGTCCAGCGCTCGTACGCGCTACGCAACAAGGCGAGACGTTCCGCAACATCTGCGGCGTGCCCGGCCTGGGCCGCCAGCTTCTTCGCCTCGCGCTGCGCGGCCTCCGCCTCCCGCAGGCCAGACGCAGCCTGCTCGCGCAGCCCATCGGGACTCTTCTCCGCGTGATTCAGGGCATTGCGAAAGCACTCGCGGGCCCGACCCGCGTCGCGCTCATCCAGGGCCTGCCGGCCCTCGAATAGCAGCAACCGCGCCCGTTCCAGGTCGGACACCGTGCCGCGCACTTCGGCCAGCATCGTATCGACGACCGCGACCATCTCACCGAAATCGCGCTGGCGAACCTCCCGGGCCTGGGTGAGGCGCGCGCGAGCGGCGTCCCACTCGCGACGGCTGGCTTCCCAGCGGCCCGCGGCGGAGTCCCGCTCGCCTTGAGCAGCGAACGAGGCGACGGCATGCAGCGCCTCGGCCTCCATCCGCTCCATACTGGCGGTCGGGTGGCGGTCGAAGACGCTCAACGCAGCGTCGAACGCGGCGACCGCTGCCGCGAAGGTCTCAACGGCCGTATCAAACCGATGGTTGGCAATGGCCCGGCGGCCGACGGACACCTGGTTGCGGCCGTGGTCCATGTGCGCCTTGAGCCAAAGGGCCTGCCAGTCGGGGTTGTGCGGGTACTCGTCGCGCAGGTGCGCGAGCATCGCGACCGCATCGTCCAGCCGCGCCTCGGCCAGCTGCTCCTGCACCGCCTTGAGCCGTTCCTGCATCCGACCCCAGGCCGCGTGGCTGCGTTCGTGGAGCCGCGCGATGTCGTCGCGCTTCGGGAACTGGCGGTGCAGCGCCTCGGCCGGCTCGGTCGCGGTCTGGTAGTCCTGGCGCTCGAACGCAGCCAGGGCAAACCGCACGCGCTCGTCCACATCCCGCTCGGCCCACAGCCGCTCGCGCGCCGCGCGCAGCTTCCCGCCGAGGCTCTCCCAACCCCGCGCGCTGAGTTCCTGCAATCCATTATCGAGGGCCTGCAGTGCGGCATCGAACTTGCGCTGACCGGCCAATC
This sequence comes from Chloroflexota bacterium, assembly GCA_029555885.1. Next base: position 8,829 of record JAKPQT010000486.1, read on the forward strand.
CCTCCGCGCGCTCCAGCACCTGGTCGGCCATGCGCTTCAGCTCGCGGCCCTCCTGGGCCTGGCTGCGCAGCCCGTCGATCTCGCCGTGATACTTGAGGATGTGGCGCATCGCGCCGCGCGTCTGTGCGCGGTTCAGCGCGGCCAGCGCGTCGCTGAACTGGTGGGCGGCCAGCGCCTGGCGCGCGCCGCCGATGGTCTCGGCCAGCTCGAGATCGGTCTTCTGCTGCTCCAGCGCATCCGCCAGCCCCTGAGAGGCAGCCGCATGGTCGGGCCGCGCGGCCAGGATCGCCTCGAAGCTCGCGATGGCCTCCTCCCAGCGGTAGCGGCTGAACAGCGCCTCGGCCTCAGCCAGCCTGGCTTTCAGTTCGTTCTCGTTCATCTTCATAGTGCCCACTAGCCTTCCGGCGGTCCAGGTACGCAAGCTGGCCGTTCGCCAGGCCTGCCACCAGCACGCCGTCTGCAGCCGACAGATTCATGCCGGCCACACTCAGAACCGTTGAGTAGTACAACAGGTCGTATTCCGCCAGCCGGTCGCCCGTCTGCCCGTGGAGCAGCCACACGCGACCTGCATTCGTCCCCGCAATGAGCCACCCGGAGGCGGCATCCACCGCCAGGGCTGTAACCATCTCGCCCGGCGCGCACGTGACCGACCACATCACTACGCGCAGTCCGGAATCGTAGCCTACGATGCGACAGCCGCGCTGCGTCGCATGGACCGCAGCCACGCCGGATGCCGATACCAACGCAACGACCTGGCTCACCGGCTCAACGGGCGCATGCTCGGCCACGACCTGCCCGCTCGCCGCATCGAGCGCCACCAGCCGGCAGGCAGCATCGTTGGCCCGCCGCGCTGCCGCCAGGCAACCGGCGTACAGGGTGGCGGCATCTGCGCTGAACGCGACGGACCACGTCCGCCCGCATGGCGACTCACCATCCCCCGCGCCGCAGCGCCAACGCAGCTCGCCATCCCTGTCGAGCACCGTCAGCCCTGTGCCCAGGTGTCCGAGGGCGACGAGGCCCCGTTCCTGCCCGGCATCCGCCGCTGCAAGCCCGTACAGGTCATTGTCCGCAGTCCACAGCGCCTCCGGCGTCCAGGTGACATCGCCGTCCGCATCCCCGTGCAGCGGGTCGAGGCGATGCAGCCGCCCCGTGCGCTCCAGCGCGAATGCCCGGCCCTCCGCGCCGCAGGCGACAGCATTGAAGGGGCGGACCGCGTGCGCTCCGCCGAGCCGGAAGCGGATACGGCCATGCACATCGAGCAGGCGCAGGTCACGCTCAGAGCCAGCCCACACCTCGCCTGCGTCCGCCAGCGCAACAGCGTGGACGGCGGAGCCGACACGGAAGAACCGGCGCAGGTGCAAGGCGTTCTCTGGCATCGCTGACGACCTCACCCCCTTCTCCCCTCTCCTGAAAACTGTGCTTTCAGGAGAGGGAGTCGGGGGTAAGGCGCTACCGCCCCCGCCGGACCAACTGATTCAGCGAGTTCATCTCCTCGGACAGGATCAGGTGCATCACCGTGCCGAGGTCGACCACCTGCGGGTCGGGATTCTGCTTGAAGCTGGCAACCCGGCCCGTGATGTATGATCGGATGCAATCGAGGCGCCGGTCTGCGTTGCGCATGCGCCGGGCCTCCGGATCGCCGTCCTCCGGGCCGAGCGCGACCGTGGCCTCGTTGATGGCCCGGTACAGGTCCGCAACCTTCAGCGTGAAGGGTCGCTCGATGCCGGCCAACGGCACCGCACGCCGCGCCAGCTCCGCCTGCACCCGCGCGACCAGGTCCGAGTTGAACCCGGGCGGCTCGGTCATCTTCAGGGCCAGGTTCTGCAGCGCGTTGACGTGCAGCAGCGCGGTGCGCGCGTCGGGCGGCAGACTCATGAAGGTCGGGTTGAGCTCGCGCACGATGCGGCTCTGGCTGAGCGGCATGCGCCGCGCGCCGTTCGCGCCCAGGCGCAGCCACAACTCAGTGGTTTCCTGGCCCGTTGCGGCATCGAAGAACGCATCCTCGTAAATCAGCCCGTAGGCCGCAGCCAGGGTGAACGCGCGCACCTTATCGGGGTCGCCCATCGCCACGACCAGCTCCGGCGCCAGCATGCGCTGCTGGTTCTCGGTCTCGCCCAGGGTCGGAATCTGCTGCTCCAGCTCGGTCGCATACTGCTCCTCGGAGAAGACGTGCATGCTCTCGCGGCCCCGGTTGACCTTGCTGCGATACTCCGGCTCGCAGTGGATGAACGGCTCGACCGCGCCGAGGGTGATGCCCCGGCTGATTTCGACGATGGTGCAGGCGACGACGCTCTCCGCCGAGGCATCCACGTTGAAGCCCTGGTTGCGCAGCGTCTCGCGGGTGTCGCTGAGGAACTGCCGCGCCGCG
>JAKPQT010000492.1 GCA_029555885.1 Chloroflexota bacterium
GCGTGGGGATGGCCGTGGGCGTGGCGCGTGCCAGGCTGCCACAGCCGGTCAGCATGAGGCCACAGACAAGCGGTCCGAGGACCAGTAATAACCGCAGCCACGACTTCTTCATGCGCTTCCTCCCGATGAGGCAACCAGGACGACCGCCAGGTGGCACGCGGCCCATGCCGCAGGTTGGCTGATTCTAGCATGGGGACGCGATATCAGCCAACACCGTGCCATGCTTGCCAAACCAATCCGGGGATGATAAAATCCTTATAATCTGCCGGGGAGCAGACAAGCGTTTATGCACATCTATCGGGCCGACTTGCGTGACTTGGCCGCGTGCCTTGCCCTCGATGGCTCCTACGAGACGGATTATGTCTGGCAGGTGACCCAACAGCAGGACGCGGATCAGGTGGTCACGCGCTTTCAGACCGTGCGCCTACCGCGGGCCATGCACGTCCAGTATCCAGGCTGGAGCGAGGCGCTCCTGGCCCACCAGCAGCGCGGGGACCTCATCCTGGTGGCCGCAGAGGTCGGTGACGTGCGGGGCTATCTTGACCAGGAGACGCAGCCGGACCAGGGCATTGCCTGGCTGCATCATCTGGTCGTGGCGCCCAGCTACCGGAGGCAGGGCATGGGCACGGCGCTGCTGGCCCGCGGCATTCAGCATGGCCGCCAGCATGGGCTCACCCACATGATGACCGTGGTGCAGAGCAAAAACTACCCGGCCATCCAGTTTCTGACCAAGCAGGGCTTCCGCTTTTGCGGTTACAATGAACGTTTTTATCGAAACCGGGACATCGGCCTATATTTCGTGCGCGGATTGTGAGCTATGGTTGAGTCGGCGGGCTTGACGTGGCCCGTGATCCTGTCATTTAGCAACCTCATATTTTCTTCCGCGATCGTCATCACGGCCTTTGCGCTGCTCGGCTACACCGTCACCCGCAACTATCGCAGCGAGGTCATCCGGACGTTCAGTGTCCTCCTGGTCTGCGTACTGGTGGTGTCGGGCGCCGATATTATCATTCCCCGCGTGGAATCGTTCCCGGCTGTGTTAATCTGGTTGCGCGTCCAGTGGATCGGCATTGCACTCGTCCCGGCCGGCTATCTGCACTTTTCCGATGCCGTGTTGCGTACGACACGCCACTTTTCGGCCCGCCGTCGCCTGGTCGTCGTGACAAGCTATGTGTTCAGCCTGATCTTGATTGTCGTCGCGCTGTTCACGGATGCCCTGGTCTACAATGGCGACTTCAGCCCGCCGGTCACCCATCTGCGCGCAGGACCGCTGTTCCCGCTCTTCGTCGCCTATTTCTTCAGCACCGCGACGTACGGCGCATGGAACGTCATCCGGGCACGCCGGCGCTGTCTGACGCCCACATCGCGCCGGCGCATGGCCTATCTGATCGGCGCGTTCGCGGCACCGGGCCTGGGCGTTTTTCCGTACCTGCTGACCTCCGGCCTGGTCGAGCGGCTGAGCCCCGTTCTGATTCTACTGCTCAACATGGCAGCAAACCTGGCCGTCGGCACCATGCTGGTCGTCATGGCCTACGCTGTCACTTACCTGGGCGTGCTCTCGTCCGACCGGATCATCAAGCACGACCTGATTCACTACCTGCTGCGCGGACCGCTGGTAGGCATCGTGGTCATCGTCGTCATGCTCGTCATCCCGCGCGTGGAGCTGATCCTGGGTCTGCCGCGCGACACCGCGCTGATTTTCGCCGTGGTCGGCGTCATTGTCCTCGGGCAACTGGCCGTCAACGCCGCAAAACCGTGGATCGACCGGCTGCTCTACCCGGAGGACCGCGAGGAAATCGCGTGGATTCAGACGCTGGACCGCCGCCTGCTGACGAGCAGTGACCTGCGGCAGTTTCTCGTCAACCTCTTGATCGGCCTGTGCGAGCTGCTGCGCGTGCGCGATGGGTTCGTGCTGATGCAGACGAACGAGGGTTTGCGGGTCGAGGCAGCGGTCGGTGACCCGGAGCGTGCGCAACGGTATGCGAACAGCCCAGCAGCCGAGGAAGTCTGGACACGCTTCGCCAACGAGCCGCCCGACGAGCCGGGCCAGATGCCGTCGTTCCGGTCAGACACGGGCTACTGGTTTGCGCCGCTGCGCAGCCAGGATGGCGAGAAGATGCTGGGCCTGCTGGCCATCGCCGCGCGCACGCCCACGGTCGCGATGGTGGAGGAAGAGAGCGTCGAGGTCGAACTGATGCTCGTGCGCGCCGCCGCCGCAGTGGCCGACCGGCACGTGCAGGAGGGCGTCTTCGCCACGCTGCAAAGCATCCTGCCGGACCTGGAACGCATCCAGGAGTGGCGCAGCGCGGTGCGCTATGCGTCGCCGCTGCCCGTGCCGCCCACAGCCGGAGCAGAACCACCTTCCGACGCGGCACAGGCGCTCTTCCAGCATACGTGGCAGCAGTGGGTCAAGGATGCCCTGAGCCATTACTGGGGCGGGCCCAAGCTGACGGAAAGCCCGCTGCTGGAACTTAAGGTTGTACGCCAGCGCCTGAAGACGAACGACGGCAACCTGACGCGCGCGCTGCGCGCAACCTTGCAGGAAGCCATCGAGCGCCAGCGGCCTGCCGGTGAACGCAAACTCACGTCTTCGGAATGGTTGGTGTACAATATACTGGATATGCGTTTCGTGCAGGGATTGCGCGTGCTGGATATTGCGCGGCGCCTGGCCATAAGCGAATCGGATTTATACCGCAAACAACGCGTCGCCGTGACGGCCGTCGCGAAGACGTTGGCAGAGATGGAACGGATGCTGAACGCGGAGGACCTCGCTGCGCCGGGGGGCAACGGGACGAATGGGCAGATACGAAATGAAACTAAGGTGGACCGCGGAGCCTAACACAGCGCAACGCGACCTGAGTATGTGGGGCGCGCGGCCTGTAATCGCGTGATGAAACACCTGAAGGAGCCAAGATGGAAGATGGTTTTTGGGCGGCACTGTTGCGTGAGGTAGAGGAAGAAGTTGACCTACCTGTGCCGGTAAGTGATCCGGATGACCTGACCGGGCCTGCGGGTTTGGCCGCGAACAGTGGCTTGCGCCGCTGGCCAAGCACTGCCGGCGCGGACAGCGAGGCGGATTGGCAACGAGCTGAAGGGTTGCTGGCGAGCGGAGAAACGACTGAAGTAAAGGTCTCCGGGTTCAACCGGGGCGGCTTGCTCGCGGATTTCGGGTTGCTGCAGGGCTTCATCCCGGCATCCCACCTGCTCGCACCCATCCCCGGCCAGTCGGTCGAGCAGCGCGCCGCGGCCCTGGCAGCCCGCATCGGCGACAAACTGACCGTGCGTGTGGCCGAAATCGACCGGGACCGCTGTCGCCTGATCCTGTCGGAGCGACTGGCACGGGCGCAGGATGAGACCGAGGACCTGCTGGCCAGCCTGCAACCGGGCCAGAGTCGCCAGGGCATCGTGACCAGCCTCTGCCCGTTCGGCGCTTTCGTGGACCTGGGCGGCTTCGAAGGGCTGATCCATATCTCAGAACTCTCCTGGGGCCGCGTGGGTTCGCCCGGTGAGGTCGTGCAGCCCGGCGAGAAGCTGGAGCTGCTGGTGCTGGAAGTCAACCCGGAGGCGCAGAAGGTGGCGCTCAGCCTCAAGCGGCTGCGCCCCGATCCGTGGCGCGGCGTGGATGAGCGGTATCATGTGGGCCAGGTCGTCGAAGGAGTCGTGACCAACGTGGTAAACTTCGGCGCCTTTGCCCGGCTGGAGGAGGGGCTGGAGGGACTGATTCACGTCTCCGAGCTGGCGGAAGGCAGCTTCATGCACCCGCGCAACGTCATCCGCGAGGGCGACCACGTCCGGGCGCGCGTCCTGCTCGTCGATGGTGCCAAGCGGCGCATTGCGCTGACGCTCCGCGCGGCCGATCCGAACCGGCCGCGGCCCGACAGCCCCGCACCGCAACCCTAGACCCGACCATGCGCCTCACCCGAGACGAGCTCCTCGGCATGGTCATTGCGGGCCTGGGCCTGCTCGCGCTCCTCCTGCTGTTGCCGGGCGGGAGCGGTGAGCCGGGCCTGTTGCGCGTGGCCCTCGGCTGGGGTGCAGTGGTCCTCGTACCGGCGGCAGTGCTGGGGGGCGTCCTCATCGTTTTCGCCGGGCGTTTCGGCTGGCAGGTACGCTGGGCCGCGATTGCCGGACTGGAGCTGCTCTTCCTCGCCGTTCTCGCGCTGTCGCACACGGGCAGTTCGCTGGAAGCAGCACGGACCGGCGCAGGCGGCGGCATCATCGGCTGGGCCATCAGCCTGTTCGCATCCAGCGTGGGCGGCGTAACCGGCGCGCGCGTCCTGCTGACCCTCCTGGCGCTCGCGGGCCTCGGCCTCCTGTGGCTGACCGTGCCGCCGGCCTGGACCCGGCCCATCGATCAGTTTGTGAGTGCACGCGCCGAGCAGACTGCGGCACAACACCCTGTCGCAACCGTCGCGACCGCGCTTGCCGGGCTGTCGCAGCGGCTGCAATCCGCTGCCTTGAGCCTGTTGGGCAGGCGCGGCCCTGCATTGCAGCCAGAAATTCCCAGCCCCGCAGGCGCGCCGCGCACCGCACAGAGCCCCATCACGGGGCGGTCGGCCCGGCGCAAAACGGCGGCCCCCGCGCCCGAACCGCCGCCGGCCAAACCGGCCGGTCGGAGCCGCAGCCAGGCCCGCCCCCCACGGCCCACCGCGCGGCCGGCCTGGCTCCCGCCGTTTGAGCTGCTGACCGCCGACCCCGCGGCCAGCGCAACCAACAGCGCGGACGCGCGGCAGCGCGCGCAACTGCTCAAGCAGACGTTGGCCGAGTTCGGCGTGCCCGTCGAGGTGGTGAGCATCAAAGAAGGCCCGACCGTCACCCAGTTCGGGCTAGAGCCGGGCGAGATTGTCCGTGAGTTGAGGAACGGCGAAGTCGTGCGGCGCCGTGTGCCCGTATCCAGCATCCTGCGGCTCAATAATGACCTGGCGCTGGCGCTTGCGGCTGCGTCGCTGCGCATCGAGGCGCCTGTGCCCGGCCAGCCCTACGTCGGCATCGAAGCGCCCAATCCCAGCAAATCGCTCGTCAGCCTGCGCGGTGTGCTTGAATCCCGGGAGTTCATCCGGCTCAATGCGCCGCTGGCTGTGGCGCTGGGCCGCGATGTCGCGGGCGACCCCATCGTGGCGGACCTGGTCCGTATGCCCCACCTGCTCATCGCCGGCGCCACCGGCTCCGGCAAATCGGTGTGCATCAATGCCCTGATTTGCAGCCTGCTGATGAGCAACGGGCCGGAGAGCGTCCAACTGCTGATGATCGACCCGAAGATGGTCGAGCTGCCCGCGTATAACGGCATCCCGCACCTGCTCGGCTCCGTCATCACCGACCCGGCTGAGGCGACGGGTGCGCTGGCATGGCTGCTGGCGCAGATGGATGAGCGGTATCGCCTGTTCGCCAACCGCGGCGCGCGCAACATCGTCGAGTACAACCGCAAGTTTGCGCGCGGCAAGGATCATAAGCCCCTGCCCTATCTCGTGCTGGTCATCGACGAGCTGGCCGACCTGATGATGACCGCGGCAGAAGACATCGAGCGCCAGGTCTGCCGCCTCGCGCAGATGGCCCGCGCGACCGGCATCCACCTCGTGCTGGCGACGCAGCGGCCCAGCGTGGACGTCATCACCGGGCTAATCAAGGCGAACTTCCCCTCGCGCATCGCGTTCGCCGTCACCTCGCAGATCGACAGCCGGGTTATCCTGGACACGCCGGGCGCGGAGAAACTGCTGGGACGGGGCGACATGCTCTACATGGCCCCCGATTCGGCCAAACTCCAGCGCATCCAGGGCTGCTATGTCTCGGACCGGGAGATCGATGCGCTCACTGCGTTCTGGCGCGCGGCCGCGCCCGCAACGGCAGACGACCCGGAAGTCGAAGCGGCGGCCCAATCGCTGCTCGCGCCGTGGGCCGGCTTCCTCGGCGGCCAGGACAAGGGCCATGACGAACTGATGGATCAGGCGCTCCGGCTGCTGGCAAACAAGCGCTTCATCTCCACGTCGGTGCTCCAACGCCAGTTGCGCATCGGCTTCCCGCGCGCGGCCCGCCTGATGGATCAGTTGGAGGCAGAAGGCTACGTCGCCAGCGGCGAAGGGAGCGGTCGCTCCCGCGAAGTGCTGTATCAGGGCGACGACGGACAGGCGACGGACGAAGAAGCGTTCATGTGAGAATCCATCTGAGGTTGTGCCTGCTGTTACACTACCTAACCGGCTGAAGCCTCGACTCCAACATCACCTTGTCACCCTGTCACCTTGTCACCTTGTCACGTCACGTCTCCGCCACCCACCGCTGCAAGAGCGGCACCGCGGCCGCAGCCGCGCGCGCCCGGTGGCTGACGCGGTTCTTCACCTGCGCGTCGAGCTGGGCCATCGTTGCGCCGTGTTCCGGCATATAGAACACCGGGTCATAGCCGAAACCGTTGTCGCCGACCGGCCCGAACGCGATGACGCCTTCGCACGCGCCGTCCGCCGTCTCCACCAGGCCGCCCGTACCAGCGGGCCGGGCCAGCGCGACCGTGCAGCAGAAGCGCGCGGTCCGCTCCGCCCAGGGCACAGCCGCCAGCGCGGCGAGCAGCTTGCGATAGCGGTCCGCATCGCTCGCGCCCGGCCCGGCATAGCGCGCCGAGTAGACGCCGGGAGCCCCACCCAGCGCATCCACGACCAGGCCCGAATCGTCGGCCCACGTCCACAGCCCGCTCAAATCGGCATAGAACCGCGCCTTGAGAATGGCATTCTCGGCAAAGGTGGCGCCCGTCTCCTCCACGTCGACGGGGATGCCTTCCGCGTCGAGATACGTTACCTCCAGCGGCAGGTCTGCCAGGAGCGCGCGATACTCGCGCACCTTCCCCTGGTTGTGCGTTGCGACCAATAGCTTGCGTGTCATCTTCCCTCATCTGCTTACATTCAGCCATCCGGCTTTTGCCACGAATGGCCCTAGATGCTATCATAGGCCCACTTACCCAAGCAAGCGGAGGAAGCCATGGGCACGCATCACCCCCTGCGCATTTTCGCAGGGTCAGCTAATCGCCCGCTCGCCGAGGCTGTTGCGCAGATTCTGAATACCCCGTTGGGCCGCTGCACCACCACGCACCTCAAAGACAGTGAGACGCATGTGATGATCGATGAGGTGGTGCGGGACCAGGATGTTTTCATCATCCAGCCCTGTTCGCGGCCGGTGAACGACAACCTCATGGAACTATTGCTCTATGTCGATGCTTTCCGCCGCGCCTCCGCCCATGAGATCACTGCGGTGGTCCCATACTATCCCTACGGCCGCCAGGAGCGCATGGCCCGCGGACGCGAGGCCATCAGCGCCAAAGTCGTGGCGAACATGCTGGAGATGCTCGGCGTCGCGCGCGTGGTGTATTTCGACGTCCATGCCGCCGCAACCCAGGCCTTCTTCGACGTGCCGGTGGACCCGCTCAGCGCGTTGACCTCGCTGGCGGATTACTTCAAAAAACCGGAGTTCGCGGAGGCCGCGATCGTCTCGCCTGATGTGGGTCGGGCCAAGTTCGCCAGCCGCTACGCCGAGTACCTGGGCCTACCCCTGGTGCTGATGCACAAGCGGCGGGAGAGCTTCGAGCGCACGAAGGTGTCGCATGTCGTCGGTGACATCAAAGGCAAGATTCCCATCATCATCGATGACGTCATCGCCGGCGGCAGCGTGCTAGACGAGGTCAATGAGTTGGTCGCCGCAGGTGCGCGCCCGGAAATCTACCTGGCGATCACCCACGGGGTGCTGCTCGACAGCGCGCTGGCCCGGCTCGAAAACCCCAACATCAAGAAGCTGGTCATCTCAGACACCATTTGCCAGCCGGAGCACATCCGGAATCACCCCAAAATCGAGATTTGTTCGGTGGCAGACCTGCTGGCCCAGGTCATCTGGCGCATCCACGTCGGTTCATCCATCGGTGACTTGATCGAGAAAGCAAGAGGGTAGTCGTTCGTGAGTTTGTATCATTGGCTGCTGGCCTATATCGGGCCGATTCTCGGTGTCTTGTTGGTGCTCCTCCTGGCCGCGCTGGCAGGCGTGGTCTGGCTCTACATGCGGCTGCAGAAGCTGGAGAGGGGTTATCGACAGCTTACTGCGGGGACAGATGGCGGCAACCTGGAAGAAGTGTTGCACAGCCATATGGCCGAACTGCGCGGCGCGGTGGCGTGTGTCGAAGAGACGGATGCGCTGGCCCGCCGTCTGGAACACGCCAGCCGCTCCCATATCCAGCGGGTCGGCTTCCTGCGCTTCAACCCCTTCCGGGAGACGGGCGGTGACCAGAGCTTCGCGCTCGCGCTGGCCGACCTGGAAGGGAACGGCGTGGTGTTGAGCAGCCTGCACAGCCGCGATGTCACGCGCGTCTACGGCAAGGCGCTCGCCGGCTGGGAGTCGGCCTACCCGCTCACGACCGAGGAACAACAGGCGATCGACAGGGCGAAAGGGAACGGGCACAGCCTTTCGTAGTGGGTGCTTCAGCGCCCCATCCAGCACACCCATGGCGCTCAGGCGCCTAATACTAACCCTGAGCAGGGAGACTTCTTAGATGTTATTCAGACGCGAAGCCCGGCCTGCGCCGGATCAGATTGAAGTGGTGATTGGCCCCCGCGCGACGTTCGAGGGCAAGCTGCGTTGTGACGGCAGCATCCGCCTCGACGGCACGGTGGAAGGCGGCGAAATCGAGACGCTGGGCAACGTGCTGATTACGGAGAGCGCCCGCGTGATGGCCGACATCCGCGCCAGGACCGTATCCGTAGCCGGCGCTTATAAAGGAACCATCACCGCGGACCGGGTGGAGTTGCTCGAGGGCGGGCGCCTGTGGGGCGTGGTCAACGTCGCCTCATTCCTGCTCGACGAAGGCGCGCATTTCGACGGCCAGTTGGTCATGCGTCAGGCCGCCGAGGAGGAACCGCTCCTGCTCGACCGCCCCGCGCCGGGGGAACAGATTCCGGTGGCAGACGAATAGGCCATCGGCACAGAAAATGCTATAGGGGCGCCAGGCGAGCTAAGCTCGCCTGGCGCCCCTATAGCAACCATCACATTTGGCGGTGCGGCGCTACGCCGGCAGCAGGCCCTCGCGCACTTGCGGCCGCTCCAGGTAAACCAGCAGCCAGACCGACAAAGCCACTGCCACGACATTCAACAGGATGTAACCCCAATCGAGTAGCACCGTTTCACCCTGTGCGCGCGAGCTATTCGCCCACAACATCATCAGGCGGCTAATGATGTTGACGCCCTGGGCGAAAGAGAGCAAATACCAGGGCGCGGGCGAGGTCGATGGGCGCACGAAAAGCTGCACATCGGCCACCACCACCATGAAGACGAGCAGCGCAGGGAGCCACCACATCTGCGAGCCTCCACCGTACAGGCTGGGTGGGAACAGCAGCAGCGGGATAATCTGCAAAATGAGGATGACGCTGATTGCCAGGCGGGTATAAAGAGGCCGGCGTGCCATGCTGAATGTACCTCCGTGGGGAATCTCCGGCCTGATTATAGGGGCTGTGCGTCATCTCTGTCAAACGAAGGAACCCACGGAACCGATGGGACACGCGGAAGGCAGTTCCTGTCTGGGCGCAGTGATTGTGAGCCTGCAAGTTGGGAGCGGTCGTTCCTGGTGACATTTCCGCACCTTTTGGGCAATTCTGGCTGCTTGACAGCAGCACAGGACCTCATTATAATCAGGCCCAAGTTTGTTGATACGATTGTATCGTTCCTCTCTGAGCCTCGCGCGTCGACCAGGTCTTGCAACACCGACGTTGGCCTGGGTACATTCCCATGGGTTTCCCCCGGGGACTACCTTGATGGATCTGGATATCACTCCCGTTCGTTATTCACAGGAGGTGATCGCCAATTCAGCCAGAACCAGTCTGTCTTCCTGCAGTATTGCGTCTGGCATCGTGTGCAACAGCATCATGTGCACTAGTACCTCACCACTGACGTTTTGATGCATGTCGCTTCTTGTGTTATGGTGGAGGCAAAGCACAAGGAGGCGAACATGCCGCAGAAAATCTACATTGTTGATCTGACCGAAGACGAGCGCACCGAACTGCGCGACTTGAT
>JAKPQT010000495.1 GCA_029555885.1 Chloroflexota bacterium
ATCAAGTCGCGCAGTTCGGTGCGCTCGTCTTCGGTCAGATCAACAATGTAGATTTTCTGCGGCATGTTCGCCTCCTTGTGCTTTGCCTCCACCATAACACAAGAAGCGACATGCATCAAAACGTCAGTGGTGAGGTACTAGGTCAAGCGTTCATTATCAAAGACGAGTTCGCCAGCTCAGGCGACGCCCACGAGGGGGCTAGGCTACATTGCCCACAACGTGGCGCGTATCCACCACGAGGGCGGCACGGCGCAGGATGTCCGGCCAGTCGTAGGTCGAATGGTCCGTGACGATGACCACGCAGTCGGCTGCGGCGAGCGCCTGAAGGAGGTCGGGCTCCGTGTTCAGCCCGCGGCCGTTGTGGGTCAGTGTGTGGACGTAGGGATCGTGGTAGCTGACCGCCGCGCCCTTAGCGCGCAGCAGCTCGATGATATCCAGCGCGGGCGACTCGCGCACATCATCGATGTCCCGCTTGTAGGCGACGCCCAGCACCAGCACGCGGCTACCCTTGAGCGCCTTGCCCGCGCTGTTGAGGGCATCCTGCACCTTGTCCACCCAGTAGCGCGGCATGTCGGTGTTGATTTCGCCGGCCAATTGGATGAAGCGCGCGTTATAGTTTAGGGTCTTGAGCTTCCAGGAGAGATAGTGCGGGTCGAGCGGGATGCAGTGACCGCCGACGCCGGGGCCGGGGGTGAATTTCATGAACCCGTAGGGCTTGGTTGCGGCCGCGTCGATGACCTCCCAGACGTCGATGCCCAGCTTGTCGCACATGATGGCGACCTCGTTGACCAGGGCGATGTTGACCGCGCGGAAGGTGTTTTCCAGCAGCTTGACCATCTCTGCGGTCTGGGTGGAGGAGACGGGCACAATCTGCTCGATGGCCTCGGCATACAGCGCAACGGCCACCTCGCGGCAGGCCGGGGTCATGCCGCCCACGACCTTCGGCGTGTTCTCGACCACGAACTTCTTGTTGCCGGGGTCGATGCGCTCAGGGGAGAAGGCCAGGAAGAAGTCCTGGCCGACCGTGAAGGCAGGCGTCTGCAGCCGTTCGAGTGTGGCCGGGCCGGTCAACATCGGCAGGAGCAGCTCCTCGGTCGTGCCCGGGTAGGTGGTGGATTCGAGCACGACCAGCATGCCCGGGTGGATGTACCGGGCGGTCGACTCGCCTGCCGCAATCAGGTAGCGCACATCGGGGTCGCGGGTCTTGTTCAGGGGCGTGGGGACGCAGATGATCGCGGCATCGCACTCGGCCAGCGCGGCGTAGCTGGTCGTCGCCCGAAAGTTGGGGGCGATGGCCTGCAGCCGCGATGACGGGATATCCTGGACGTAGGATGCGCCCCGGTTCAGCGCATCGACCTTCTGCGCATCGACATCGATCCCGATGACAGGGAAGCCATGCTCGGCAAAGGCGACGACGAGCGGCAGCCCCACGTAACCCAGCCCCACCACAGCGACCACCGCCCGGTGGCCGCGAATCTTATCAAGGAGCGCTTCTTTCATACACTTGCATCCTGTTCTATTGCACAGATTAAGCCCATGCTCCGCGGACCCGGGCCGGTCGCGCCGGCCTGGGATGCGGTGCGTGACATACGCAGGCACGCTGGCCTGTCGCCTTGTCCGGTGCGGTCGTGACAGTTACCCTGCCACAGCCACACGCGCAGACAGGCGGCAGATATAGAGCCACCCGGAGCACCCGAATCGATGCGGCACGCTCCCGGCTCGGTTCGCCCTCGAGCCAGGGGGTGTCGCGGCGGGTCAGCGTATCCGAAGCTGCTACGACGATGTGGCTCGCTATGACCGCTTGCCTCGCATCTCACGGCGAGGCACAGCTCCTCTTACAAAAAAAAGCGGCCCTCCGGAGTAGAACCCCAGCCAGGCCGTCTTGATATGCGTTCGCATATGTTCCCAAAGAAAAAGAGGAGCGTTTCAGAAATGCCCCCGGCCCGACTCGAACGGGCACGCCCTTATGGGCACAGGCCCTCAACCTGCCGTGTATGCCAATTCCACCACGGGGGCATTGTGACCTTATTATACCGCTTCTCTGTTGCCTGTCAATAACAGACCCCTTCCCATGCACCGTGCGGATATATTAGCATTGCGGGCAAGGGGTGTCAAATCCTCTCAGGAATTCCAAATGTAGGGGCACAGCATCCTGAGCGGAGGCCCGGAGGGCCGTAGTCGAAGGATGTAGGCCGTGCCGGCGTTCTTCGACTGCGCTGCACTCTCGCGTACATTTGGAATTCCTGGTTACAATCCAGGAAGGTTTTGTCAAGGCGGGAGAGGTAAAGTATACTGGGGTGGTCCACTGTGGGGCAATCTGTCCTGGCATCGTTCGATGCTATGCCACCTACCGATAAAGGATCACGCATGAGCCTCAAGATCGTCACCGATTCGAGCACCAGCGTTCCTCCCGAGTATCTGGCCCGGCTCGGCATCATCGAGGTGCAGGCGAGCGTCAATTTCGGGGAAGAGAGCTTCCTGCGTTCGGAGTTGTCCCTGGCGGAATTCTACGCGCGATTGGCGACGGCGGACCGGCTGCCGACGACATCGCAGCCCGTGCCCGGCGCCTTCCTGAGCGCGTATGCGCAGGCGGCCGAGGCAGGCGCGGATGAGGTCATCGCGGTGTGCGTGTCGGGCCGGCTCAGCGGCACGTTGAGCAGCGCAGTCATCGCGGCAGAAGAAGCGCCCGTCACCGTGCATCCGTGGGATTCAGAGCACGTCTCCATCGCGGCGGGCTGGCAGGCGCTCGCGGCCGGCGAACTGGCCCAGGCCGGCTGGCCGGCGGATGCGGTCCTGGCGCGGCTGGCCGACATCCGCCAGCGCACGTTCCTGGCCTTTGTGCCTGCCAGCCTGAAGCACCTGGTGGCCAGCGGCCGCGTGCCCAAGCTGCGGGGCGCGGTGGGCGACCTTCTGAGCATCAAGCCCATCATCAGTGCGGGGGGCGGGCTGCTGGAGCCGACCGGCCAGGTGCGCGGGCAGCGTCGCGCACTGGAGACCCTGCTCGATCGCGCGGTCACTGCCCTGGGCGACCGGCCCGTCCGCATGGCCGTCGCGCACGCAAATGCGCCTGAGCAGGCGAACGAACTGGCCGTCGTGGCGCGTCGCGCCCTTAACGTGGCCGAAGACTTTATCTATGACGTGGGGCCTGTCCTGGCGGCGCTGGCGGGGCCGGGCGTGCTGGGGCTGAGCGCGTATGCCTTACGGGAAGATGAGCCGCACGGGCTTGTGGGAGGCCGAGCATGAAGATTGTCGTTGACGCCATGGGCGGTGACCACGCGCCGGGCGTCGTGGTGGCAGGCGCGGTGGCCGAAGCGCGCGAGCGCGGCACGGCCCTGATCCTGGTAGGCATCGAGGAGCAGGTGCGCGCGGAGCTGGCGAAGCACGGCGACACGAGCGGGCTGCCCATCGAGGTGGTCCACGCTTCCGAGGTGGTCGCGATGGACGAGCACACGATGGCCGTGCGCGCGAAGCGGGACTCGTCGCTCATGGTCGGGATGCGACTCGTCAAGGAGGGCCGGGCGGATGCTTTTGCCTCCGCGGGCAACTCCGGCGCGGTCATGGCTGCGGCGCTGTTCGCTCTGGGGCGCATCCCCGGCGTCGAGCGGCCCGCGCTGGGCAGCATCTACCCTGCCTCGCCTGAGCCGTGCCTGGTCATCGACATCGGGGCCAATGCAGACTGCAAGCCGGAGTATCTCGTCCAGTTTGCGCACATGGGCCACCTGTATGCCCGGAAGATGTTCGGGCTGGCGCAGCCGAAGGTCGGCATCATCTCGAACGGCGAGGAAGCCGACAAGGGCAGCATGCTCATCCGCGAGACCTATCCCCTGCTGAAAGCCAGCGGGCTCAACTTCATCGGCAATGTCGAGGGCAAGGATATCGGCCGCGGCGCGGCCAATGTCGTCGTCACCGACGGGCTGACGGGCAACGTCATCGTGAAGCTGAGCGAGGGGCTGTTCTCGTTCATGCTCAAGTTTCTCAAGCGGCAGTTCACCGCGGGGGTGCGCAACAAGGTGGGCTTGCTGCTGCTGCTGCCCGCGCTCGTCGCGGCGCTGCCCGGCCTGGCCGTGCTGTGGCCGACCGTGAAGGGGCTGAAGACGCGGGTGGACTGGCGGGAGATCGGCGGCGCGCCGCTGCTCGGCGTGAACGGGGTCGTCGTCATCGGTCACGGCCGGAGCGATGCCCGCGCCATCCAGACCATGATCCAGATGGCCGAGAAGAGCGCGCGGCAGGAGCTGGTGCAGGCCATCCGCGCTGAGTTTGCGGCGCAGGAAACCGTAGCTGGTTAATTCCAGCCGATCTGTAATAACCTGGCTCCGGCGCATCCTGAGCGGAGAGCGTCAAGGGCAGGCGTAACCTGACCCATGGATGCTCGCAGCCGAAGGAGCGCCGCCCGGATGCCAGCCCGGCTCCTTCGACTACGCCTCGCCCTGGGGGCAAGGCTCCGCTCAGGCTGCCTGGCTGGCCGAACTATCAAAGACTCGCAGGTGTCTCAAACCGTAGCTGCTTGAGCCGGCAGCGGAATCCAGAGAGCTGGCAGGAGTTATGACGATCACAGAGGACAAGCAGGCCCGCCGCGCGGGCGGCCCAGGGGCGCGACGGGTGGTCATCACAGGGTTGGGCGCGATTACGCCGGTCGGCCACACGGCCCCGGACACCTGGACGGCCTTCGTGGCCGGACGCTCCGGCGTCGACCACGTCACCAGCTTCGATGTCTCCCAGTATCCCGCGCGGATCGCGGCGGAGGTCAAGGGGTTCGACCCGATCGCATATATCCCGGCCAAGGAAGCGCGGCGCATGGCGCGCTGCAGCCAGCTTGCAGTCGTGGCAGCGCGCGAGGCCGTGGCGGATGCCGGCATCGACTGGGCGCAGGAGGACCGCGAGCGTGCGGGCGTCATCCTGGGCACGGGCATGGGCGGCACGGATATCCTCATCGAGCCGATTGGCCGTTACGGCAGAGACGGCATGGTGCGCGTCACGCCGTACGTGGCGCTGGAACACCTGGCGAACATGCCGGCTTTTCACGTGGGCATCGAGCACGGCTGCCTGGGCACGCTCTCGACCATCGTGACCGCGTGCGCGGCGGGGACGCAGGCCATCGGCGAGGGGCTGGAGCTCATCCGTCGCGGGAAGACGGACATCGTGCTGGCCGGCGGCACGGAGTCGCAGGTCAACATGCTCTTCTTCACCGGCTTCAGCGCGATGCGGGTGCTCTCAACGCGCAACGACGACCCGCAGGCCGCGAGTCGTCCCTTCGACGCACACCGCGATGGCTTCGTCATCGGCGAGGGCGCGGGGGTGTTCGTGCTGGAGGAGCTGGAACACGCACGGCGTCGCGGCGCGCGCATCTATGCCGAGCTGCTCGGCCAGGCCGCGAGCGCAGACGCGTACCACGTCGCGCAACCGGAGGCGACCGGCGTCGGTCCCGCACGCACGATGCGCTGGGCGCTGGAAGACGCGGGGGTCGCGCCGGAGGCGGTGGACTACATCAACGCGCACGGCAGCGCCACCGTGCAGAACGACCTGGCAGAGACCGCGGCCATCAAGTGCGTGTTCGGGGAGCACGCGTACCGGTTGGCCGTCAACAGCACCAAGAGCATGATCGGCCACTGCTTCGGCGCGGCGGGCGCAGTCGAGGGGCTGGCGACGGTCATGGCAGTCTATACGGATACGATCCACCCGACCATCAACCTCCAGGAGCCGGACCCCGGCTGTGACCTGGACTATGTGCCGAACGTTGCGCGGCAGCGCCGCGTGGACGTCGCCATCTCCAACTCTTTCGGCCTGGGCGGTCAAAACGCCTGCATCGTTCTCGGCAAATATGCGGAGTAAGGAATCACCTCATGCGCGTCACCTCCAACACCAAGCTCATCAAGCGCCGCAGCAAGCTGGGGCTGATCACCAGCCTGGCCGGCATCGGCGTGCTCGCCGTCGGCATGGCCGCCTCGTTCCGGCCCCAGATCGCATGGATATCGCTCATCGCCCTCGTGCTCGGCTTCATGCTGGCGCAGTTCGGCAGCTACAACCTGCGGCGATGGGGGCGCACGCCCCGGCCGGACCAGGTCATCGAAGAGTCCATGAAGGGCTTCGACGACCGGTACCACTTCTATGCCTGGACGCTGCCTGTGCCATATGTGCTGCTGTCGCCCCAGGGCCTGTATACCTTCGTCACGCGCGACCAGACGGGCAAGATTTCGTCCGACGGGAAGACGTGGAAGAGCAAGTTCAGCCTCAGCCGCATGTTCATGCTGTTCGCACAGGAGGGCCTGGGCAACCCGACCGAAGAGGCCAGGCTGCACGCGGCCAAGCTGACTGAGTGGATCCGCACGAAGCTGCCGGAGGTGACGGTGAACGTCCAGCCCGCCATCGTGTTCATTGACGCGCGCGCGGAACTGGATGTGACCGAAGCGCCCGTGCCCGTACTGGAGCCGAAGAACATCAAGAAGTGGCTGCGGGGGGGCGGCAAGGGGGACACCATCCGGCCCGCGGACCTGCGCGCGCTGGAGGCGCTGTTCGACGGGGCGTCGGCGGGGTAGACGGATAGCGATTGCAGATGGGCGCAGCTTCGCTGCGCCCGGATTGAAGATTGAAGATTATAACGGGGCGGATATACAGGTTGCGGGACGCTTCGTAGATGCGGATGTAGGCGTCGGGGTCGGTGCTGGCGACGGTCCTGCCGATGACGTCGAGCGGCAGGTCGTCCAGCCGGCGGAAGCGGAGGCAGGACTTGCCTATGTCGAGCTTCTTG
>JAKPQT010000497.1 GCA_029555885.1 Chloroflexota bacterium
AGGCTGGCCCTCATGGTCCCGCTGGATGATCTCGCCGCCGGGGTCGTCAAACCCCTCGCGCCCGACCTGCCCGGCTTGCTGGGGCGCCCCATCCCCGACGCGCCTGAGCTGGAAGGTGAGGCGGCCCGCCGGCGCCTGCACCTTGCCCTGGCCGAAATCTGTTGGGCGGCTGCGCGCGCCGGCGGGCCCCTGGTGTTGCTCCTCGAAGATCTGCACTGGGCATTGGCGGGCATCGAGCCGCTCAAGGTCCTCAGTCGGGGCCTCGCTGATTTGCCGCTGCTGGTGGTCGGCACCTATCGCAGCGAGGAGCGTCCCGACCTGCCCGCCGAATGCCCCATGATGATTTCGCTGCCCCTGGCGCCCTTGTCCTCTGAGAGCGTGGCCGAGTTGGCAGTCTCCATGTTGGGCGCGGCTGGGGAACAGCCGCGCGTGCTGGACCTGCTGCAGCGTGAGACCGAGGGCAACGCGCTGTTTCTGGTGGAAACGGTGCGCACCCTCGCCGCAGAAGCCGGGCGGCTGCAGGAGGTAGCCGCCATGACCTTGCCGGACACCATCTTCCCCGGCGGTGTGCGGCAGGTTATGCGCAGACGCCTGGCGCGGGTTCCGGCGTCTCATCGCCCCTTGCTGAAGCTGGCCGCGGTGGCTGGGCGCAGCCTGGATCTGGAGGTGTTGCACGCCGCCGATCCCGCTGTACACCTGGAGACCTGGCTTGCCGACTGCGCCAACGTGGCTGCACTACACGCGCGTGAAGGCTCCTGGTGTTTCGTGCATGACAGGCTGCGCACCGAGCTCCTGGCCCAACTCGACGATGCGGAGCGGCCTCGCCTGCACCGGCAGGTGGCCGAAGCCTACGAGCAGGTGCATCCGGATGATCCCGCTTACGCGGCGGCGTTGGCGGCGCACTGGGAAGCGGCCGGCGAGGGTCGCTCGCACGAGGGCGATGCAGGTGTGTCCCTTGCCAGGGCGGCATGTTATGCCCGCATTGCGGGGGAGTATGCTGCCGCGCAATATGCGGGCGCGGATGCAGTGCGCTTTCTCAGCAAAGCGCTGGCGCTCACGCCTGAGGCAGAGGCGGGTGAGCGGTACGGCCTCTATCTGGCCCGCGAGCAGGTCTACGACCTGCAGGGCGACCGGGAAGCCCAGGCGGCTGACCTGGCCCAGTTGGGCGTCCTGGCCAAGACGCCGGCGCAGCGCTGCGAGGTTGCCCTGCGCACCGGTGCGTATCATAATCAGGTGGGAGAATATCCGGCCGCGCTGGCTGCCGCGGAGCAGGCGCACCGGTGGGCCACCGCGTGTGAAGATCGCGCCGGCCAGGCCCAGGCCCTGATTGTCGCCGGCCAGGCTCTCCGGCAACAAGGTGACTACGCGCTGGCCCGGCAGAGATATGAACGCGCCGCGGCGCTTGCTGCTGCGATCCCCGCGTCCGTTCAGCTTGCCCGCGCTCAGAGTGGCCTGGGCGAGGTCGCTCACCGGCAGGGCGACTACCCGGCCGCCATGCGCCATCACGAGGCGGCCCTGCGCCTGCAGCAGGACATCGCTGACCGCCCGGGTCAAGTGGAATCCTTACGCCGCTTGGGCCAGGTCACGAATGCCCAGGGGAACTATGCCAGCGCTCGCAATCGCTATCTTGTTGCGCTGGAGCTGGCCCGGCAGATGGGTGACCGGCCGCAGGAGGGACAACTCCTGCTCGACCTGGCCGAAATCGATTGGCGGCAGGCCGCGTATCCACAGGCGATGGCTTCGTTGGAGCAGAGCCTGGCGCTGGCGCGTAGCACTGGCGACAGGCACACGGCTGCAGCGGCCTTGAACGGCATGGGCGCAGTGGCCGTTCAACAGGGTCGCTTGGACCGGGCGGAGGATTACTGGGAGCAGAGCCTTGCGCTCAAGCAGAAGATCGGTGACCGGGCCGGCGCAGGGAAGACGCTGAATAACCTGGGGAATCTTGCGCGTCGGCAGAGACGTTATGAGCAAGCGCGCCGCTATTATGAGCGGAGTCTGGCCATCAAACAGGAGATCGGCGACCGGGCGGGAGTGGGCCGGACGCTGCAAAACCTGGGAGTGGTGGCTTATGACCTCGGGCAATATGACAGTGCTCTTGCGTACTATGAGCAAAGCCTGGTACTGGCGCAAGAGATCAGCGACCGGGCAGCCGAAGGGCTGATGCTGACCAACCTGGGCAGAGTGGTTTGGCACCAGGGTCAACATGACAGAGCCATCAGCTACCATGAACGGAGTCTCAGCATCGTGCGGGAGCTGGGCGATCGCTCGGAGGAAGGCATCATCCTGAACCGCCTGGGGGCCGTGGCCCTCCTGCGGGCTGAGTTCCAACAGGCCGAGCGCTACTACCGCCAGGCCATGACCATTCGCGAGGAGCTGGGCCAGGTCCATCATCAGGTGGAAGACTGGGCCGGCCTGGCACTCGCCCTCTTGCGCCAGGGCAATCTCGATGCGGCGCAGGCGTGGGCCGAACAGCTCCTGACCGTCTGGGCCGGCAATCCCACGTTCGAGAGGGCTGATGAGCCGATGCGAGCCCTCTATTTCACCTGGCAGGTTTGGCAGGAGCTGGGGTGGCCCCAGGCGAATGAGCTCTTGGCCGCGGCGGCAGCGGTGCTGCAGACCGACCTGGACAACCATCCTGACCCGGAGATGCAGGCGGCTTATCTGCGCCAGCCGTATCACCGGGATTTCTGGGCAGCCTGGCTGGCCCGCAAATCGTCGGACTGAGGGGCTAACGATGACCGCGCAACCGGATCGAGAGAAGACCAGGGAGCAACTCGTGCAGGAGTTGGATGCCTTGCGCCGGCAAGTCGCCGAGTTGGAGGCGGCCCGCGTCCGTGACTACGAGCTGTTCGAACACTCCGGCGAGTCCATTTTCGTCATCGACCCCCTCACCTTTCGGATTCTGCATGCGAACACCAATGCCGCCCGCCGCCTGGGCTACCGCCGGGATGAACTGCTGCGCTTGACACTGGCCGATATCGAAGTGCCTCGCAGCGGAGACGGTTCGTTGGAGGAGTTCGCCTGGCAATCCGCCGTCAGCGACACGGTTTTCTACGAGTGTCTCTATCGATGCGCAGATGGCCGGGAGATGCCCGCGGAGGTCAGCAGCCGGCCGGGGCGTTACGGGGGGCAGGAAGTGCTGCTCAACGTCGTGCGCGATCTCACGGCCCGCAAAGAGGCCGAGCGCCAACTGGCCCAGTACCGGCATCACCTGGAAGAACTGGTGGCCGCGCGTACAGCCGAGCTGGCGGCTGTTGCTGCCGAGGCACAGCACCTTAACCAGCAGCTCGAACAACGCTTGGCCGCGGAGCAGGCCATGCTCGAGGGCCTCGAAAAACGCGTGGTCGACCGCACGCGTGAGCTCAACACGCTCTACCAGGTGTCAGCGATTGCTGGTGAAGCCCTGCCCCTGGACAGGGCGATGGCTCGCTCGTTGGATGTGGTGCTGGCGACTCTGGGCTGTCAGACAGGCGTCATCCATCTGCGGGAAAACAACGAATCCCCTCTACAGTTGGTGGCGCAACGGGGCTTCTCGCCCGAGGCTGCTGCAGAGCTGGCGGCTTCCCCTTCGGGAACGGAATGGTGGCACCAGGTGCTGGCCCGAGACCGGCCGCAGATGCTGCTCGGCACACCGCCTGCGCCGGGTGGGGCGGTCGCGGCCGGGCCCTCTGAGGTTGCGGTTGAGCCTCAGGCCTGCCTGGCCGTGCCCATTCGGATGCAGGGATGGCCGGCGGGGGTGTTGAGTGTGTTCCGCCAGCAGGGCCAGGGATTCATGGCCGAGGAGCTGGCCCTCCTGACCACCATCGCCGACCAGCTTGGCACCGCAGTCGAGAGCGACCGGCTGCGCCGCAGCGAAGAACAGGCCCGGCTGCTGGAAGAGCGCCAGAGGCTGGCCCGCGACCTGCATGACGCGGTTAGCCAGTCCCTCTACAGCCTGGCGCTCTTCGCCGACGCGGCACGCGCGCTGGACAGGCACGGTCAAGCCGACCGCGTGTCGCATTATCTCGAACGGATCGAGCAGACGGCGCATCAGGCCCTCAAGGAAATGCGGCTGCTGATCTACCAGTTGCGTCCCTCAGGGCTGGAGCACGGCGGGCTGCGCGCGGCGCTCGAACGCCGGCTCGAGGCGGTCGAACGACGGGCCGGACTGGATGTCACCCTGGATGCGAGCGACGCCGCGGCAGAGCTGCCGGGCCCGGTCGAGGATGCCCTTTACCGCATTGCCCAGGAAGCCCTCAACAACGTGCTGAGACACTCCCAGGCGACGGCCGTCAAGGTCCAACTGGTAACAGGCCACGGCTGGGTCGAACTGGCTGTAGCCGACAACGGCATAGGCTTTGACCCCCAGGCTGCTGCCGCAGGGGGTGGCCTGGGCCTTGCCAACATCCGCTATCGCGCCGAGCAGGCCGGCGGCTCGCTGGTCATTACATCGATGCCCGGCCAGGGGACACAGGTGCGCGTGAGAGTCACTCACCCAGAGGTAGGCTGATGGCTGATACTGAACCCATCCGTATCCTGATTGCTGATGACCATGCCATCGTGCGCGAGGGCCTACGGGCACTGATCGACTCCCGGCCCGACCTGCAATTGGTTGGCGAGGCCGCCGACGGTGCGGCGGCCGTCGAGAAGGCGAGGGAGTTGCGGCCGGACGTGATCCTGCTGGACCTGCTGATGCCGCGCAAGAGCGGCGTCGAGGCCATCGGCGACATCGTCCGCGAGAATCCGGCGGCCCGCATCCTGGTGCTCACCAGCTTCTCAGACGATGACCAGGCGTTTCCGGCCATCAAGGCCGGGGCAATGGGCTATGTGCTCAAGGACTCGCTGCCGGAGGACTTGGTGCAGGCCATCCGGGCCGTGCACCGGGGCGAGCCCTCCCTCCATCCGACCATCGCTCGCCGGCTCATGCAGGAGTTGGGCGGGGCCAAGCCGGCGCCAGCCCCCGCCGACCTGTTGACCGAGCGCGAGCTCGAGGTGCTGAAGCTGATGGCCCGCGGCCTGAACAATGCGGAGATTGCAGAGGCCCTGGTGGTCAGCAAGCGGACAGTCGACTCGCACATCAACAGCATCCTGGCAAAGCTCCAGGTATCCAACCGCACCCAGGCCGCGCTGTACGCCCTGCGCCAGGGGTTGGTGAGCCTGCACGACTGACCTCTCGGTAAATATACTGACGTCTCCTCCGTATAGTTGCCGGGCCAGGACCGCTCGCAAGAGCGGTCTTTTTGCGCTCGCAAATTCGGGGGTCTTGCTGATGCGCTCGTAACCGAAGTGCGTCATATTGGCCGTGTATAAATCATGAATTTAGCCGCAGTGAGTCGCAGTGAACGTGATGATCCTCGCCGCACCAGGACGCTTGCGCGATGGACTGCAAGCCCTCCTGGCTTCGTATCTCGATGCTGAGCCGCTGGTGGCCGGCGAAGGTCAGCCCGCGGCAGAGGCGATTCGCGACGTGCTGCCCGACCTGGTCATCCTGGATGCAGGGTGGTTGGGTGCCGGGACCGCGGCACTCGTGCAGGAGGTCAAGTCCCACTGGAGCCGGATGGGCTGTATCGTGATGGTGGACCGGATCGCGCACTTCCGGGCCATGCAGGAGGCCGGGGCGGACCATGTCCTCTTACGAGGCTTTTCTGTGATCCGGCTGTTCGAAGCCGTCGATGCACTGCGCCGCCGTAACCCCGGCGGTATGTCTGATGTGCACGTCACGCGAGATGCGTCCGAGCCGGCGCTTCGTAGTGCAGGCGACCCGGGCTCCGGCCCGGCGCACGATGACGTGCTGCCTGGAACTCGCTGGGCTGTCACAGCCTATGCTATGGGGCCGGGCCTGGCAACGCCCCAGGGCGATGCGGCCTTCACCCTGGAGTTCACGCTGGATGCCAGGGTCAATGTATATGCGGCGTGCAGTTACTTCACAGCCACATACGCTGCGGAGGGAGATGCCCTTTCCGTTGCCGGGTTGTCGGGTGATACGAACCTGTGCGACCCTGCTGCGGTGAAGCACGTCAATGCGTTCTTGGCCGCTATAAGTGCGGCCAGCAGCTTCAAGATGTTGGGCAATCATCTGTATATCACCAATGCTACCGGTCTGAGGATGCTTGAATGTGCCCAGATCGAAGCAACTAACTCATAACACAGAAAGGAAATCCAAGACATGGACACGGCAGCTTTCGCAATCGGCATCGTTACATCACTCGTCCTGACAACGCTCGTTAACGCGTTGGTCATCTGGATCGTCAGCAAGCTCAATCTCGGCTTGCGTGTCAGCGGCTTCGGCGGCGCGATTCTGGCAGCCCTCGTCATCGCATTCGTCAACTTCTTGCTGGCGCTCCTGCTGACTGCAGCGAGCGTCTCTATGGGTACAGGCATCCTGGGTTCTCTTGTGGCTCTGGTCGTCGCAGCTGTCGTGCTGCTGATCGGCGACAAGATCCTCCCGAACTTGAAGGTCTCCGGTTTTGGGGGAGCGATCCTTGCCGCCATCGCTATCGCTGTGTTCAACTGGCTCATCGGCGTCCTGCTGGCTGCGCTGGGCCTGGTCATCGGCTAAAATCGCCTGCAATAGCCCCGCCGTGCGGCGGGGCTATTTTGGGATAAAGAGTCAAAGGAGAATCAAACATGGCACAAGGTGTTCTTAACATGGACAGCAAGCAAGGGATTTCGACTCCCGTGCGTGAGGTGCTGAGTAAAGCCTTCGTCTGGATGTTGGGCGGGATGATCCTGGCAGCGCTGGGGGCTTTGGCTGCCAGTCGCTTCGACTTCCTGAAGAATTGGGCCATGAGCAACCCTGTTCCGACGCTGGTGCTGCTCGTCGTCTGGTTCGTCTTCTCGATCGGATTCAGGCCCCTGGTCAAGGCGGTGCCCGCTCCGGTGGGAGCCGTTCTCTTTGTGATTTATACCCTGGCGACAGGCATCTTCTTGACAACCGTAATCAACCAGTACACCACCGCTTCCCTGGTCATTGCTTTTGTGGCAACCGTGGTGCTCTTCGGAAGCATGACGCTGTTCGCCCTGGTCACGAAGATGGACCTACGTAATATCCGCTTCTATCTCTGGGCGGCGGGCTTCGCCATCGTCGTCTTTGCCATCATCAATGTGGTGTTCCTGCGCAGTCAAGTCTTGGACTGGCTGATTTCGGTCGGTCTGCTCATCCTGTTCACGGTCTCGACCGCTTCCTCGATCCAGACCATCGCGCAGATGGCCGAGGAGAACGACCCAAAGCTCAAGGACAGATTGGTGATCCTTAGTGCGGCCACGCTGTTCACGAACTTCATCATGATTTTCCTGCGCATTCTGCGGCTCTTTGGCCAGCAGCGCAAACGGTGACAGAGTTGTGGTGCTGCGCCTGTTAAGTTGATCGTCAACACAGGGGTTGAAATTACGCTTCAACCCCTGTGTTGATTTGACTGGGGCTTCTGAAAGAGAAGGATTCAGCTAGCAGAGGAGTATGTATCGATGCAGTTGGTATCTGAGAACAAGGAGAATTCAGAAATGAACGCAAACGATATCCTGGTCCCGTCTCGCCTGGTCCATCTGGTCCTGGCCGGGGCGATGCTGATGCTCGCATCCTGCACTTACCTGCCTCCCGCCCCGCCGCCCGCGGCCGGCGCCGGGCAGCCCGCAGGTCTCACCGGCGTCCTGAACGGCACGGTCACATACCGGGAGCGCATCGCGCTGGCGCGCGATGCCGTGGTGGAGGTCACGCTGCAGGAAGTTTCCCGCGCGGACGCGCCGGCCACGATCATTGCATCCCAGACGATCGAACCGCAGGGCGCACAGGTCCCGCTGGCCTTTACGCTGACTTACGACCCGGCGCAGATCAAGCCGATGGATATATGGGCTGTCAGAGCCACCATCAAGGAAGGCGG
>JAKPQT010000498.1 GCA_029555885.1 Chloroflexota bacterium
CGCTGCTCGTGACGCGGGCCGACACGCACGAAGGGCTGGACCTGCGCGAGATGAACATCACGCGCGACGACCCGGCGCAGGTCAAGGCGATCCCCTGGCCGCGCAGCGGGCCGCTGCCCGGCACGTTCAGTTTCGTCACGATTGAGCCGCAGACGCTCATCCTGAGCGCGGTGCGCCGCACGAAGGACGGGCAGGGGCTGGTGGTGCGCTTCTACAATGCGGAACGCGCGCCGGTGACCGCGACCCTCACCTCGGGCCTGCCGCTGGCGTCTGCGCGGCGGCTAAACCTCAACGAAGAACCGGGAGAACCACTTGACGTGATTGACGGTCGCGGGGTCGTGCTGCAGGTACGTGGGGCAGAAGTCGTGACGTGCGAGCTGCGGCCTGCCCCGTTCCAAGCAAACTGACTAATTGACGCGCCATCCCGCGGGCCTGCATCGACTACGTGGAACTGCTCTCAGGAGACGCACGCCCCGACGCGCTGTACCTGGCCGTGCCCCACCACTGCACCGGCCGATGGTCGAGGCCGCGCTTGCGGCCGGCATCCCGGTCCTTGTCGAGAAGCCGCTGGCCTTAACACCTGACGAGGGCCGTCAGATGGTTGCCGCGGCGGAGAGTGCCGGGGTCAAGCTGGGCGTCAACTACCCGTACCGGTACGATACGGGCTGCTATGCCCTGGCCCGCGCGGTCCAGGCCGGCGCACTCGGGGAGGTCCGTTATGCGCGCTGCCACCTCCCCTGGCACCGTGACGCGAGCCACTTCGGCGCATCAGGCTGGCACGCGCGGCTCTCCACCGCGGGCGGCGGCACGCTGATCACCCAGGGCAGCTACCCGCTCGACGTGGCGCGGTCGGCTACACCGCTCGCCGAGCATTCCCGGACGTCGAGGTCGAGGACGTGGCGCAGGGCATCGTTGAGATGGCCGGCGGCGCGCTCGTCGAGGTGTGCAGCTCCATGGCCATCGACGCGGAGCAGGCGGTAGGCATCGACATCTACGGCGCGCACGGCTCGGCGCACTACAGCGACCGGACGTAGCCGCGCGTGCGCTTCCGCGGGGTGCGCCCGCCCCCATTCCGCGTGGCCGGGGGCCGGCTGCACGCGCTCCAGCGCAGCCTGGAAGGCTTCCGCGCGTGGGTGGTGGAGGACCGGGCTTACCTGATCCCCGCGACCGAGGCCCTGCCAGTCCTGGCCGCAGTGGACGCCATCTACCGCTCCAGTCGCACGAGCTGCCGAGAGGAGATTGACCTGTGACCGACATCACCCCCGACACTACAAGGAACGACCCGCGCGCCACAACGCCCGCATCCGAGCGGCTGCCGCTCTGGCGCAAGCTCGGCTATGGCCTGGGCGACATCTACGGCGGCGGGTCGCTTGTCGTCGTCAGCTTTTACTATCTCATCTTCCTGACCGATGTCGTCCGGCTTTCGCCCGCGCTGGCCGGCACCGTCATCCTTATCAGCAAGGTGTACGACGCGATCACTGACCCGCTGGAAGGTGTGCTGTCCGACCGGACGCGCACGCGACTCGGCAGGCGGCGGCCCTACCTGCTGGGCGGCATCCCGCTCATCTTCCTGTCTTTCTTCGGCCTGTTCTACCCGGTCAATCTCGACTCGGAGGCAGCGCGCTTTGCGTTCGTGGTCGCGACCTATCTGTTCTTCTCCACGGTGGTCAGCCTGGTCATGCTGAACTACAACGCGCTGCAGGCCGAAATCACGCTGGACTACAACGAACGCACCTCCCTCAGCTCGCTCCGGATCGCGTTCTCCACGGTCTCATCGATCCTGGCTGCGCTCCTGCCGCTCGAAATCGTCAAGGGATTCGCCGATGTCCGCCAGGGCTGGATCGTCATGGGGCTGGTCTTCGGGGTGATCTTCGCGCTGCCGTTCATCGCGACCGTCGCATCCGTGCGCGAACGGCGGGAGTTCCAGAGGCCGCCGGCGCGGCTCGACCTGGCCGCGACCCTCCTGCGGCCCTTCCGCATCCGCACATTCGTGCACGCGCTCCTGATGTATCTCTTTGCATTCGTAGCCATGGATGCCGTGAGCAGCGTCGTCGTCTACTTCATGAAGTACTACCTGAACCGGGGCGACGAGGCCAACTATGTGGCCGGCACGCTGCTCATCTTCCAGGTGCTCTCGCTGCCGCTCTACGTCGGGCTCAGCCGCCGGACCAGCAAACGGCACGGCTTCATGGCCGGCGGACTGCTGTGGATCGCGGTGATGTTCGTCAGCTTCCTCATCACGCCAGCGAGTCCCTGGCTCCTGGTCTACATCTTTGCTGCGCTGGTCGGCCTGGGCACGGGCGGCATCGTCGTGATGATCTACGCCATCTTCCCCGACATCCCGGATGTCGATGAGCTGCAATCCGGGCAGCGCCGGGAGGGCAGCTTCGGCGCGCTCATCTCGCTGTCGCGCAAGCTCAGCTCCGCGCTGGCCATCTTCGCGGTCGCCAACGTCCTGGGCTGGGCGGGCTACATCCGGCCGGTCGAACAGGTTGTCAACGGCGCGACGCAACTGGTGGACCAGCCGCAGTCGCCGGAGTTCGTGCTGGTGCTGCGCCTCATCTTCGCGTTCCTGCCGGTCGTGCTCGTGGCCTGCGCCGTCTTCTTCGCCAGCCGCTACCCGCTGAACGGAGCGGCCCACGGCCGGTTGAATGTGCTGCTCGCGCGGCGGCGCCGGGGTGAGCCGGAGACGTCAGAGACCCAGGCGGAGGCGGCCGCGCTCGAACGGCTGCTCATCGGGCGGGAGACAGCATGACGGTCCACGCCTCGCCCGGCTACCGCATCCGCCCGGCTGCCCCGCCGCTGCCCGGCTATCCGGAGGAGGTCACGCCCGATGCCTTCACTTCAGAACCGGACGATATGACCTTCGAGCAGCGCCGGGCCGCCTTCCTCGCCCACTGCCTTGCGAATCCGGCGGCGGAGAACACCAAGAGCGTGTGGCACGAGCTGGCCCGGCTCGCGGCCGGCGGTGCGCTCCACGAAGGCGCCATCACCGCGACGCTCGACTTCATCGACGCCCGGCACGACTGCGCGGATTTCGCGCTCCACGGCGTCCTGCGGTTGCTGTACCAGTTCGCCGGGCATCCCGGGCTCACCCCGGCGCTGCTCGACCGGTGCCGGCGGACAGTGTTCGATTTCAAATACTGGCCCAATGAACCAGGCGTCGATTCGTTGTGCACCTGGACGGAGAACCATCACATCCTGTATGCCAGCGCCGCGTATCTTGCAGGCCAGCTTGCACCCGACGCGGTGTTCACCAATTCGGGCCATACCGGGGCGGAGAAGATGGCCCTGAACCGGCCGCGCATCCTCCGCTGGCTGGACCTGCGCTTCCGCACCGGTTTCTCCGAGTGGCTGTCCAATGTCTATTACGATGAGGACCTCGCAGCCCTGCTCTCCCTGGTCGACTTCTGCCGGGATGCGGAAATCGCGGCGCGCGCGGCGATGGTGCTCGACCTCCTGCTGCTGGACCTCGCGCTCAACAGCTTTCGCGGCGTCTTCGGCAGCACCCACGGCCGCTCCTACGAAAACAGCAAGAAGTGGGCGAGCAACGAGGGCACGACCGATACCGCGAAGCTCATCTTCGGCATGGGCCAGTACTCCGGCTTCGATAACATGAGCGCGGTGGCCTTCGCCCTCAGCTCAGCCTACCGTGTCCCGCCGGCCATTGCCGCCATCGCGCGCGACACCAGCCAACCCAGCATGGAGAACCGCCAGCGCATGGGGATTCGGCTGGCCGAGGCGGAACGCTGGGGCCTCGGGTTCGACAGTTGCGAGGATGGGATGGTCTACCTGACGCTGGAGGCCTATCTCCATCCCCGGACGGTCAACCTGGTCATGCGGATGTTCGACGCGTTCGGCTGGTGGGACAACGCCTTCTTCGCGCCCTTCAAGCCATACCGCCGGCTGCTCGCGCTGCTCCGCCGGACGCGCACCCTGCCCCTGCTGGCGCGGCTCTTCGAATGGGACCTGTGCCGCAATACGCGCGAGGAAGTCAACATCCTGACCTACCGCACGCCCGACGTTATGTTGAGCTGCGCACAGGACTACCGACCCGGCTACGGCGGCGATCAGCAGAGCATCTGGCAGGCGACGCTCGGTCCCGACGCGGTCTGCTTCACCACCCACCCTGCCAAACTCAACGGCGCGTCGCCCAACTACTGGACCGGGTCGGGCGTCCTCCCGCGGGCGGCGCAGTACGGCCGCGTGGTGATCGTCCTTTACCGCATTCATCGGCGGCCGGCGCTCTACATGCGCAGCCGGCTCGCCTGCACCCATGCATGGCTGCCGCGGGACCGGTTCGATGCCGTGGTCGAACGCGGCGGCTGGGTCTTTGCGGCGAAGGGCGACGGCTATCTCGCGCTGTACTCGCAGCGGCCCTACCGCTGGCAGGACGAACCCGGCGAGGACCAGGGCCGTGAGCTCATCGCGGAGGGTGCATCGAACATCTGGCTCTGCGAGGTTGGGCGGCGGGCCGACGACGGCGGCACCGCCGCTGGCGACTTCGAGGCCTTTGTCGACCGCATCTGCCGGGCCACCGTGCAGACGCGCGGGCTGAGTGTGACGTATGATTCGCCGTCAGAGGGCCGGCTGGAGTTCGGCTGGCACGGACCGCTGCGCCGCAACGGCCAGATCGTGCCGCTGCACGGCTATCCTCGCTATGAGAATCCCTATGTCAGCGCAGGTTTCCCCGCAGAACATATCACCATTCGCGCCGGTGGGCACATCCTCACCCTGGACTGGCTGACGGGAACGCGCGCAGATCGGCAGTAACGTGATATAATCAACATTGAGGGTCCCCTTTGTCATCGAGGAGTATCGGGTATGCTAGGCGCTTACGCGTATACGCCGTATATGTGGCCGATGCTTATCTCCGCAGCCGTCTGCGGCGCACTGGCGATTTATGCCTGGCAACACCGGCACATTCCGGGCGCAACTGCCTTCGCCGTTCAACAGTTCTTTGTCGCGCTGTGGGCGCTGTTCACGGCCATCGAGATGGCCGGAACAACACCCGAGACCCGCATCCTCCACCACAAGACCGAAGCTGTTGCCGCGCTGTCGGCCATCAGCGCGGGATTCTACTTCGCCCTCGCATATGCCAGTTCTGGCAGATGGGCCACCCGCCGCACCGCATGGCTGCTCGCCCTCAGTGTTCTCCTGCTGACTGCGCTCATCGCGACAAACGATCTGCACCATCTCGTCTGGGCCCGGATGTGGGTGGACGGCGTGGTCCAGATCGAGCGCGGCGTGCTCAACGCGATCTTGCTCTTGCCGGTCTTCATGCTGCCGATCCTGGGATCCTTCCTGTTTGCGCGACAGCTCGTGCGTTCAGCCAGCATCTATCGCCGCCAGGCCCTGCTGTTGTTCATCGGCGCAACTTTTCCGATTCTCGCCCTCCTGCTGGAGATGGCCAATATCGACCTGCTTCCACCCCTAGACCCAGTCATTATCGTGTGGAGCTTGAGCGGCCTGCTGTTCGCGCTTGCCATTTTTCGCTTCAGGTTGCTGGAGGCCGTTCCCATAGGTCGCGGCATGGCAATCGAGCGGCTGCCAAGCGGCATCCTGGTGCTGGATGCAGAAGACCGCATCGTGGACCTGAATCCCGCGGCCGGTAAAGTACTAGGGCTCGAACGAGGGGCGGTCGCCGGCCGCCTGGCCCAAGAGGCCCTGGCACGATACCCTGAACTGATCGGTCCCCTTAGCACGAAGAAGGCCACCAGCGCCGAGGTGATATTCGAGCGGAACGGCAAGTTGCAGTACTACCGGGGAGAGCACTACCCCCTGACGCATCCGCGCGGGTCGCACCTGGGATGGCTCATCTTGCTCCAGGATGTGACGGAGCAGCGCCGTGCCCAAACCGCCCTGCTGGAACAACAGGCTGCAGTGGCAGCACTGCGCGAACGAGAGGACCTGGCACGCGAATTGCACGACGGGTTGGGTCAGGTGCTCAGCTATGTCAAGCTGCAGACGGAGACCGCGCGTGAGCTGTTGGTGCAGAATCGGTCGGATGAGGCAGACGCCTGTCTGGATCAACTGGCGGCAGCCGCACAGGCTGCTCACGCGGATGTGCGCGATTACATTCGGGCGGCAACGAGCGAAACTGCTTCCGCCGATCAGGGCTTTCGAGCCGCACTCGAACAGGTCCTGCACCGCTTCAGCCAGAGTCATCGGCTTCAGGTCGAGCTGGATCTGCCAGCGGATCTGCCCGATGAACGCTTCGAGCCTGAGGTAATCTCGCAGGTGCTGCGTATCGTCCAGGAGGCGGTGACGAACGCGCACAAACATGCTTGCGCCAGCCGCGTTTGCGTTCAGGTCGCCGCTCGTGATGGCACGGCAGAAGTCACGATTATGGATGATGGTGTGGGTTTTAATCCACAGCAGATCGAGAGCGGGGGGTTCGGGCTGAGGTTTATGACGGAACGCGCGCAGGCAGTGGGAGGCCGGATACAGGTGCAGTCAGCGTGCGGCCAGGGCACGACAGTTCGCGTACAGGTCCCGCTCCGCAAGCAAGATCGCGGCATGAAAAAACTAACCCCTGTCGTCCACTCCGAGCTTTAGCCGGCGCAATAGTTGTGCATTGAGCGCGACGATGACCGTGCTCAACGACATCAGCACCGCGCCGACCGCAGGCGACAGGAGGATGCCGATCGGCGCGAGCACACCTGCAGCCAACGGCAGCGCGACGACGTTGTAGCCCGTCGCCCATGCCAGGTTCTGGACCATCTTGCGGTAGCTCGCCCGGCTGAGCTCGATGACCTTGACGGCATCCAGCGGGTTGCTCTGCACGAGGATGATGCCGGCGGACTGCACTGCGACATCCGTGCCGCTGCCGATAGCGATGCCTACGTCCGCACGCGTGAGCGCGGGCGCGTCGTTCACGCCATCGCCCACCATCGCCACTTTGCGACCCTGGCGCTGCAGTGCCAGCACCTGCTGGTCCTTTTGTTCGGGCAGCACCTCGGCAAAGAACTCATCGATCCCCAGTTCTTCTGCCACCGAACGAGCGACAGCCTCGGCATCACCCGTCAGCATCGCGACGCGTACACCCATCTCGTGCAGGCGTGCGACAGCACGCGCGCTCTCCGGTCGAATCACATCCGCCAGCGCCAGCCCAGCCACGACCTGCCGGCCGGCATCCGGCGCTTCAACCACCAGGTAGACTGTCGTCCGGCCGCGGGCGCTGGCCGCGGCCTCAAACGACGCAATCTCAGGCGGCACAACGAGTTCCAGCGACTCCAGGAGGCGCGGTCCGCCGATGTAGACCTCGCCGCCCTCTGCCCTGGCCCGAACACCCCGCCCCTTGAGCGCCTCGAAGTCAGTCACCGGAGGCAGCGTCAGGTTGCGTTCCTCGGCCGCACGGCGGATGCCGCGCGCGATGGTGTGCTCCGAATCACCCTCGACCGCAGCTGCCAGCGCGAGCGCGCGTGCCTCGGTCCAGCCGGGCGCGACGCTAGTGCCGTCAGCGACGGCAACCCCGACCACCCCGAATTTACCCTCGGTCAGCGTGCCGGTCTTGTCGAAGATGATCGTGTCAACCAGGCGAGCGCGTTCCAGCGCCAGGCGATCGCGCACCAGGATGCCGTTGGCCGCACCCTTGGCCGTCGTAATGGCAACAACCAACGGAACCGCCAGCCCCAGCGCGTGCGGGCAGGCGATGACCAACACCGTGGCGACGCGGGCAACCACGTCCACGTTGAAGCCCGTTGCCAGGGTCCACCCGATGGCGGTCAGCAGCGCGACGCCGAGCGCAACATAGAAGAGCCAGGCCGCGGCCCTGTCAGCGAGGATCTGGGTGCGCGACTTGCTGGTCTGTGCCTCGCGGACCAGGCGCATGATGCCGGCCAGCGCGGTCTGCTCGCCTGTTGCGGTGACTCGCACACGCAGGCTGCCAGCGCCGTTGATCGTGCCGGCGATGACCCGCGCGCCCGGCGCCTTCTTCACCGGCCGCGACTCGCCGGTGATCATGGCCTCGTCGACATCGGACTCGCCGCGTTCCACCTCACCATCCGCGGGCACGCTTGCGCCGGGGCGAACCAGCAACAGGTCGCCGCTCCGCAACTGGCTAACGGGCACTTCTTCGGTCGAGCCGTCTGGCCGTTCGCGCTCGGCAGTGTCGGGCATGAGCTTCGCGAGCGCGTCGAGCGCGCCCGACGCCTGGCGCACGCTGCGCATCTCCAGCCAGTGGCCGAGCAGCATGATGTCGATGAGCGTCACGAGCTCCCAGAAGAAGGTCTCGCCCTGGAGCAGGAACTGAGCGGCGAGGCTGTAGACGAATGCGACCGTAATCGCCAGCGAGATGAGCATCATCATGCCCGGCTGGCGGTTGCGCAGCTCGGGCACGGCCATTTGAAGGAAGGGCAGCCCGCCATAAGCGAAGATTATGATGGACAAAACCGGGACAAGCCATGTGCTGCCGGGAAAGCTGGGCATGGAGAAGCCCAACCAATGTTGAATCATGGGGCTGTATAGCAGAACCGGGATCGACAGGATGAGCGAGACCCAGAACCGTTGGCGGAACATCTGCTCGTGGCCGGTATGGTCCACGTGCGCGGCGCCGTGCCCCTCATGTGCCTGCGTCGAGGCATGGCTTACCTGCGCGGCTGCGTCATGCGTGGCAGCCATCGGCATAGCACGCGCACCGTGCCCGGCGTGTGCGCCCTGCGACTCCGGTGGCTCAGACTGGATTGGCTCAGCGTCATGCACCATTGCGTCGTGCCCGTGATGCAGGTCAGGTTGCGTCTCACTTTCCTTCAAACTTCACCTCCTGTCCGGGTTGCTCGTTTGAGTATAGTCCACAGATGCAGAAAATTTTGGAATACACAGTCCATTGGCAAGCGTTTGCACCCATGTTATACTTCACCCAGTTGGATCACCTTCTCTCC
This sequence comes from Chloroflexota bacterium, assembly GCA_029555885.1. Next base: position 8,883 of record JAKPQT010000498.1, read on the forward strand.
TTCCTCCATCAAGGAGGCATTGCATGCGTTTCCTCCATTCCGCCGGTCCGGACACCTTTTCCTTTCGCTATGACGCTGCGCCCTCGGCCATCCTGATGCCCACATGGCCGCGTGAGACTACCGCAGCACCAATGAACGAGGCTGCGCCGGGCAGCGAGACGCGGCATGACGCCTACCGCGATGCAGCCACTGGTCTGGCGGTCACTGTCACCGCGCGCGCCTTTGCCGGGTTCCCCGCGGTCGAATGGGTGCTCGAACTCACCAACGATGGAACCAATGACACCCCGATCATCGAGGACCTGCTCCCGCTCGACGCGCGACTGCCGCTGCCTGCACAGGAACGGCTGCGGCTGCACCACCCGCATGGCAGCCTGTGCCAGATGGACGACTTCCTGCCGCAGGTCACCGAGTTGCGGCCGGGCGCGCAGGTGACGGTTGCGCCGCGCGGCGGGCGCTCTTCCAACGGCGCGTTTCCCTTTGCCAACCTCCAGGCAGGCAGCGGCGGCCTCATCGTGGCAGTCGGCTGGTCGGGCCAGTGGGCCATGACCTTCAGCCGCGACCGGGAGGGCCTGCACCTGACCGCGGGCATGGAACGCACGCGCCTGCGCCTGCATCCCGGCGAGAGCGTCCGCACCCCGCGCATCCTGCTCATGGAGTGGGAGGGAGACGATGTCGAAACGGGGCAAAACCTGCTGCGCCAACTGCTGCTGGCACACTACCTGCCGCGACTGAACGAGGAGCTGGTGCTGCCGCCCGTCGCGCAGTGCCTGCAGGGCTACTTCTACCTGACAGGCCGCGCAGGCGAGCAATATGAGCAGGTGGCCCTGCCGAAGGTTGCGGCCCTCGGCGCGGACGCCTACTGGATCGACGCCTGCTGGTACGGCGGGCAGCGGGAATGGTGGCAGGAGGTCGGGTCGTGGACTGTGAACCGGACCCGCTTCCCCAACGGCTTGCGGCCCATCAGCGATGCGGCGCGCGCCGCAGGCATGCAGTTCGTGCTCTGGTTCGAACCGGAGCGCGTGCGGCCGGGCTCGGAGCTGCACCAGCAGCACCCCGAGTTTCTGCTCACCGCGCCCGACAATCCGGACAACCTGCTCTTCAATCTGGGGATGCCGGAGGCGCGCGCGTATCTGACCGACCTGCTATCCGCCGCCATCAGCGAGCACGGGGTGGACATCTACCGGCAGGACTTCAACTTCGACCCGCTGCCCTACTGGCAGGCGGCAGACCCGCCCGACCGCGCCGGCATCACCGAGATTCGCTACGTCACGGGCCTGTACGAGCTATGGGACGAGCTGCGCCGCCGGCATCCCGGACTGTGGATTGACAACTGCGCCAGCGGCGGCCGCCGCATCGACCTGGAGACCCTCAGCCGCTCGCTGCCGCTGTGGCCGAGTGATTTCCACGATATCGTAGGACTGGCCTATGGCCGCGGGCTGCACGTGGGCGACCAGTGCATCAACGCGGGGCTGGCACGCTGGGTGCCGCTGTTCGGCGGCGGCGTCTGGAACTTCACGCCCTACTCCACGCGCAGCCAGCTCATCGGCGGCTTCACCTTCGGCTTCCACATCGACGCGGCACATCTGCCGGCAGACGACGCGGCCGAACTCACCGGCTCCCTGGATGTGATGGCCAAGGGCGTAACCCTGCTGGATGACGCGTTCCCATTGGCAGATGCGGCTGCAGCTATTGCCGAGCTGCACAGCATCCGCCCGTTCCTGACCGGCGACTTCCACGAGCTGCTGCCGCTGACGGTTACCTACCATGACTGGTGCGGCTGGCAACTGCACCGGGAAGACCTGGCCGCGGGGGTGGCCGTCCTGTTGCGCCGGCACCGCAGCCCCTTCCCGACGTTCGACCTGAACCTGAAGCGCATCGACCCAGAGGTGGCATACGCTGTCAGCATCAGCCACGGATATACGGCAGAGCCTGACATCCGCCTTCGCGGTGCGGAGCTCGCGCGATTGACCGTTACGATTAACGAGACACCGGGCAGCGTACTTGTGCGCTACCGCCGGGTGTGACAGCGACCCGTGTGTCGAGTCACTGCAGATACTCGAAACCGCGCCAGCCGCTCTTTGGTCCCGCGTTGCCATAGGCATCCACTGCCCAAACACGCCAACGTCCCGGCTGCGCGCCGACGAAATCGTGCCTGTAGTTCGTCGCCGTGATGCCTGGAAACACACCCCAGGTCACACCTACGTCGGTACACCACTGATCCGGATCGCAACAAAGCAGGCAGTCGATCTCGACAGTGTACGAGGCTGCTCCAGGTACCGCGGTCCACTCCAGGTAAGTGGTGCGCGGGACGTGGTAAAAGACTGCGCCGTCCGGAGGCGAGATCTGCTGCGGCGCGGCCAGCGCCACCTGAACCACCTGTACCTGCATCGAGCAATACTGCACCCCTGCGTTCGAGATGACCTGTAGCGTATAGGTCCTGGATTCATAGGGACAGACCTGCCGGTCCTCGCGGCCGGTCACCCCGTTGCCGTCCAGGTAAATCTGATTAACGTTTCGCACATCCCAACCCAGCGTCGCGCACCCCCCTTGCGTGATGACCTCCGGCTCCACCCAACATGACACATAGGGTGGAGGAGGCGGCGCGGTGGGCGGCGGGGATGTCGGGGGCGGCATCGTGGGCGGTGGTGGGCGCGGCGGCGCGGGGATCTCAACTTCAGGCAACTCGACGAGCGGGAAGTTGCAGCGCACATATTGCGAGCCGCCGCTGACCCAGCCCTGCTGTCCCGTGGCCGACACCCGCACGAGCAGCCAGGTGGCCTCGGGGTTGCGCCCCAGCGGCGTCAGGCGGGCGCCCTGGGTCACGGCGCCCAGGATCGGATAGTTCGTGCCTGGCCCGCCCCGGAGGTTCAGCCGGACACTGGCGACCTCGCACTCGGGCTCGCTCGGCGGCGCCTCGGTCGGCGGCCTCCGGGTCGGCGGCCTCTCGGTCGGCGGGAGCAGCTTGCCAGGCAGAATCTCGATGTCATCGATAGTGGCCTGGCCCGAGAGCATCTCGAACGCGACACCGCCCTCGGTCAACGGTTCGCGGTCCGTGTAGTCCAATTCAAGCTTGTCATCCACGTAGACCTGCAGCCGCCCGCCCTGAGCCGCCAGCTCGACCTCGTGCCAGCGGTTCAGTTGGTGCGTCGCCTCGACGCCTGCCAGCTCAAGCACGCCCTGGCCCGGGCTCTTATGCAGATAAAGGCCCTCTCCGCTGAAGCCCACCCAATAACGTCGGATGCCGCCCGGCACCGGCGTCGCCCGATAGTTGATGTGTAGCGTACCCCCCGGCGATTTGACCCGGAAGCGCAGGCGGTAATTGTCCCATGCATGATCCGTCAGCCAGGCCCACCCGTACGCGTTTCCGTTCAGCGCGTAGCCGCTCCCCTGTCGCTCGATGCTCCAGGCGTCGTCCAAGTCCCACCACGCAGCCAGGCTATCATCGAAATCCTCGCAATAGAGCACCCCCTCCGCGCAAGTCAACCAGTCGGGGAAGAACGTGGTGTCCTCCTCCGCGTGGTCGCGGGTGCGTTCCATCCACGGGTCAAGCCTCAGCGCATCGATAAGCGGCGCCAGCTCCTCCATCGGGTGCGGCTCGCGGCCGGCCAGCCCGGCCACTGCGTCCGCCGCGACGCCAGGATCGGTGAACCAGAAGTAGCCCGCGGGAACCGTGTCAGGCGCGGCCAACGTGCGCGCCTCCATATCCAGCACGGGCCGGGCCACAACCTCACCTTCAAACACCAGGACCAGGGAACGCTGCGCTGCGGGCAGGTAAATCACCTCGACCCATGAACCGAGCACGCGAAACTCCGCGCTCGGCGTCTCGATGGCCTTGAGGTGGTTGCCGCAGTCCTTGTAGATGGCCGAGCCCTGGGCATGACAGATGGTGTTGCCTGCCTCGTTCGCGGACTTGGGGCAGGCGCGCTTCACCAGCTCCGTGCTTCGGAAAACATATACCTTGCATACGCTGCCACCCGACCGGCTCTGGAGGAGCGCCTCACCTGTGATGTCAGTGGTGAGGCGATCGCCCACAGACAGGGTGTGAAAGGCGCCATCAGATAGAACTGGCAGCGGGTCACCTGCGCCTGCGCGCACCGCGGGAGCCTCGCGGCGCACATCGAAATGAAAGACGCCTTCCGCCGGCGCAGGGGCCTCACTGCCCGTCTGTGCAGGTGCGGTGGTGGTGTCACCACCCGTCGTCGCAGGCGGGACAACCAGCGAACCGTTGCAGCCCAGCAGGGCCAGCAGCAGTACACTCGCCGTTAGTGCGATGTAACGCACCCGGAGACTTTGCGTGGATGTCATGGTGACGCACCTCTTTCTCAATCACCTGCGCGCGCGCTGACCTCGCGCCAGCGCTGCAACCAACGGCCGGCAATCAAGAGTCCCACGTTCAGCCCAAAGCCCAGGCACAAGCCCACCAGCGCAGCATCCAGCAGCCCCAGGCTTGCGAGCACGGCCGGCCATGTCTCGCAGCCGTACAGCAACCGGGCCGAAATGTTGGTGCAGTAGGTGATGCCCGCCCACACAATCGCCAGACTGCTGCCCGCGTACCGCGGCAGCAGGAAGGGCAGATGCGACACGACCAAGCCGGACAGACTGAACCCAAGCCGCATCAGCCAATCGGCTTTGCTGAGATACCTGCCACGCACAGGGGGCATCCCTGCGGCCAGGCTCAGGCCCAGACCAGCAACGAATCCCATCAGGATGACGGGCAGCATCCGTTCCCCGCGCAGTCCGCCCAACAATGCCAGGAAAGCCTGCATCAGCCCGAATACCAGCGTGCCCAGTCCAAGCATCACGGCGGCCATGCGGCGCGAACGCGCGTGGATAACGGGCAGCGCTTCGTCGCCGCCATCGCTGCCCGGCACCAGCATCCGCGCCAGCAGTAGCCCAAAGGTCAAGGCCGCGCCTAACAACAGCCCCCAGAGCAGGCCCTCCGCAGCCATCAGACCGGGCTCGTACTGCTGGACGAGCAGGAGGGCAGTCGCAAAGCGCAGCCCGGCCAGCGCCACGCCAGTGCCCAGCGCGCCGCCGGCCGTCAGGGCGCCGACGAGATCGCGCTCACGCGCGAGCCGCCGCCGCACGCGCCAGAACCATACGCCCACCGTATCAAATGTGGACAGACCGGACCGGAACTCGGCCACCGCAGGCCGCGCGTCAACCAGTGCAGCCCGCAGCTCCACA
>JAKPQT010000515.1 GCA_029555885.1 Chloroflexota bacterium
GCAAGGTCGGCATATTTGGACTTGAAGAACGGGTTCGCCGCGTCCTTGATCGCGGGCTCAATGGCAGGCTGGGCCTTCGCCATCGCTGCCGCCAGTTGTGCGATGCTCTCACTCCGCGTCATCGTCCGTCACCTCCCGCATTGCGTCGAGAGCGGACACGAGTTCAATCTTCTCATGCCCCGCGCCCTCGGTGATATACACGTCGGTATAGCCCGGCGTGGTCTCTACGGTTGCCTCCGGGATGACCTCGCCGGTGGCGGTCAGGATGACCTGCCCGTTGGCGACTTCCACGAGCTTGTTAGCCTCGGCCTTGCGCAGGCTGGTCTTGTACTCGAAGCACTCGTCCGGGAGCACCGGCAGGAGCGCATCAATCGGCGCGTCCCACTTCGTGCGCTCTGGGACCGCGCGGCTGCAGAGCGTCAGGCCGTGCGACAGCGGGAACGACTTCTGCCTGCTGTCCTGGAACAGGTCGCTGGTGTCGTACCAGTAGCGAAGCTGATACCGCTCAAACTCGGTGCGCTTCAGGAACCACTCGTCCACCATTGCCTTGCGGTGCTTCGCCTCGGCAATCGCCGCCTCGTGCTCTGCGATCTCGGCGTCCAGTGCGGCAAGCTGCATCTTCTGCACGTCACGCGCCCGGCGCACGCGGGAGGCGCACTTTGCGGCGCGCCTGCCCTGGGCTTCCGGCGACGTGTCCGGGTCGTGGGCATTGCCGCGCTCAATAGTCCACTGCGCGGGCTGCGGTTCGGATTGCCCGAGCTGGTCATCCAATGCGCCGAACGGGTCTTCGTCTTCGGTAAAGCAGAACGGGTCGGCGCTCATGTTGTGGCCTCCTCTGCCAGCGCAAGCCCGGCGAGTTCGGCGGCCCGCAGGATCGCCGACGCCTGCCGGAACCGCTCCGACGCCTCGCGCAACTCCATCGCAAACGCCTGCAGGTCGCCCGCATTGCGCGGCACGTGGACCGCGATGTGCTGCAGACCGTCGCGGATCATCAGGGACACGCAGCCCGCGTCGGTGCGGCCCTCCAACTCATGCACGTCGCAGCGCGGGGCCGCGATTGCGTGCAGGGTGGTTGAGACCATCGTGGCGCGGGGCGGGACATCGTAGCTTGACGGTGTGTGTGGCATTGTGCTAACCTCCTCGTGTGTGTTCTCGTCGTGCCCGGCCCTGGTGCTCCCCACCGGGGCCGTCGTGCGTCTGGTGCTTGGCGTTCGGCGCGCGCGGCCTGCTCATGGTGCGATCCTCCCGGAATCAAAATGCCCCGCTCCTACCAGGGTCCTAGGCAGACCTGGCGCGCACGGGGCGCTGAGAAGCGGGGCAAACGGACGGCTTCGGTTGTCTGGTTCGCGCCCGTGGAGAACCACGAAAACGCGCCGTTGACGGTCTGCCTAGGACCAGTGGCGATAGTAGCACTTCCGGCGGCGCGCGTCAAGCACATTCTGCGCCGATGCGCCGTCCGCGCCTTGCAGCGGTTGCACCAGACATACTCGTTATCTCCGACCACGTAGCGCAGGCCTTCGCGGGGTTTGAC
>JAKPQT010000238.1 GCA_029555885.1 Chloroflexota bacterium
CAGAGAACATCCGGCCCTATCTCCTGGACGTGACTGCCAGCATCTATGACGGGCAGTTGCGCATCGAGTTGACCTACAGCCGCGGGCAGTATCATGCCGCTACTATCGCGCAATTGGCCGATCACTTCATCGCGGCCCTCCGTGACATCATTGCCCACTGCCAGTCGTCAGAAGCCGGGGGCTACACGCCCTCCGACTTCGCGGACGCGGACCTGAGCGACGAAGACCTCGCGGGACTGCTGGCGGAGCTGGGCGAAGATGAGTAAGCAGCTGGGGGGCACCGTATGTTCTGCAAGGGAATGAGCAGACTATGACTGCAGCAACCACGCCTGCCGGTGGCGGCAGGAAAAACCTCGAGGCTGTCTATCCCTTGTCGCCCATGCAGCAGGGGATGCTCTTTCACAGCCTCCAGGCGCCCGAGTCCGGCGTCTACTTCGAGCAACTGGTATGCAGCCTGCACGGATCGCTGGATACTGCGGCGTTCGCCCGCGCCTGGCAGCAGGTCATCGACCGCCACGCGGTCCTGCGCACGGCGTTCGCCTGGAAGCGACTGGATAAGACCGTGCAGGCAGTCCACCGCCAGGTCAGCCTGCCCCTGGAACACCTCGACTGGCGCGACCTGAGTCCGACGGAGCAGGAGCGCGCGCTGGAGCAGTATCGCGCAGCCGAGCGCCGCCAGGGATTCGACCTGTCGCGCGCACCGCTGCTGCGCCTGACCCTGATCCGCACGGGCGAGCAGGCTTACCGTCTGCTCTGGAGCCACCATCATATCCTCCTGGATGGATGGTCCATGCCCATTCTCCTGCGGGAAGTCTTCACCCTCTACGCCGCCCATGCACAGGGGCGCACCGTTGGGCTGCCCCCGGCACGGCCCTATCGCGACTACATCGCCTGGCTCGGCGAGCAGGACATGGCCGCCGCCGAGACCTTCTGGCGCAGGACGCTAGCCGGTTTCACCGCGCCGACTGAGCTGCGCCTGCAAGCGCCCGGCGCTGACCGGCTCGCTCCGGGGCAGACCCGCATGGCCGAACAGGAGGTCCGCCTGAGCGTCGAAGAGACCGCGGAGGTGCAGAGCTTGGTGCGCGGCCAGGGCCTCACGCTGAGCACGGTCGTGCAGGCGGCCTGGGCACTCCTGTTGAGCCGCTACAGTGGAGAGCAGGACGTCGTCTTCGGCGCCACGGTGTCAGGACGTCCGGCCGCCCTGGCCGGCGCAGACCGGATGGTGGGGCTGTTCATCAACACGCTGCCCGTCCGCGCGCAGTTGGCGCCGCAGGCCGAAGTGCTGCCCTGGCTGCGCCAGTTCCAAGCCGAGCTGGCCGAGGCGCGGCAGTACGAATACTCCCCGCTCGTCGACGTACAGGGCTGGAGCGAAGTGAGCCGCGACCGCCCGTTGTTCGAGACGATCCTCGTCTTCGAAAACTATCCGGTCGAAGAGCTGCGTGAGGCGCTGGCAGGGCAATCCGGCGGGCTGGAGGTCCGCGATGTGCGGGCCTTCGAGCAGACGAACTACCCGCTGACGCTCATCTCCGGGCCGGGCCACGCGCTGAACCTCAAGGTCTCGTATGACCGGGCGCGTTTCGATGATGCCAGCGTACGGCGGCTGCTGGGCCACCTGCGCACCCTGCTGTCGGGCATCGCTTCGGCCGCGCTCTCGCCGGGGCGCCGGCTCAGCGATCTGCCGCTCCTGACCGAGGCGGAGCAGCGCGAGCTCGCCGCCTGGAATGCCACGGCGGCCAGCTTGCCGGGCGCAGACCTGTGCCTGCACACGCTCTTCGAACAACAGGTTGCCCGCACGCCGGATGCCATCGCGCTCATCGCTGAGATAGCGCGCCCGGACGGCGCGCCTGCCTCGGTCCAACTGACCTACGCTGAACTGGACGCGGCCGCGGGCAGGCTGGCGGAGCAGCTCAGGGCAGTGGGAGTTGGGCCGGAGACGATTGTCGGCCTGTGGGCCGAGCGGTCGCCGGAAATGCTGATCGCCCTGCTGGGCATCCTCAAGGCAGGCGGCGCGTACCTGCCGCTGGAGGTCACGCATCCCCACGAACGCACCTTGTTCATGCTCGAGGACTCTGGGGCGCGCGTGGTCGTTGCACAACGGGCGCTGCCGGAGATCAGAGGCTGGAAGCTGGAAACTGGAAACTGGAAACTGGAAGCTGGAGAGGCTTTATCGTCGGCTCCAGGGTTGCGGATTTACACACGCGATGAACGCGAGCTGGCCGGCGAGCTTCCAGCGTCCGTGCGCAGCACAGTTGCGCCCACCCAGCTTCCGGCGCCCGACAATCTGGCGTACGTCATCTACACCTCCGGCTCGACCGGCGTCCCCAAGGGTGTCTTGGTGGAACACCGGAACATCGTCAATCATGCCCTGGCGATGATCGAGCAGACCGGGCTGGGGCCGGGCGACCGGATGCTGCAATTCGTTGCCTTGAGCTTCGACGCAGCAGGCGAGGAGTTCTATCCCACGCTGCTCAGCGGCGCAACCCTCGTGATGCCCGCTGCCGAACCGCAGATCAGCGGCGCGGCGCTGGCCGCGCTGTGCGAGCGGCAGGGCGTCACGGTGTTGCACATGCCGGCGGCCGTATGGCACACGCTGGTAGACGACCTGGTCGAGCACAACCTGGGCTGTGATGCCCCGCTCCGCCTGCTGATGCTCGGCGGCGACACGCCCGATATCGCGCGGCTCAACGCGTTCGGCAAGATGCTGCCGGGCGTTGCCGGAGGCGCGCTGCCCTACCTGAATCTGTATGGCCCGACCGAAGCGACCATCACCGCGACGCTGTACCGCACGACGACGGCGGTGTCGGGTTTTGACCGGCTCCCCATCGGCACGCCGCTGCCCAACGTGCAGATTCACCTGCTGGACGCGCACGGACAGCCCGTGCCGGTCGGCATCCCGGGCGAAATCTACATCGGCGGCGCGGGCGTCGCCCGCGGATATCTCAACCGCCCCGAACTGACGGCAGAGCGGTTCGTGCAGGAGACGGGTGCCCGCCTTTACCGCACCGGCGACCTCGCGCGGCGGCTGCCGGACGGCAATATCGAGTTCATCGGCCGTGCGGATGACCAGGTCAAGATTCGCGGGTTCCGCGTGGAGCCGGGCGAAATCGAAGCAACGTTGGAGCGGCTGAACGGTGTCAAACAGGCCATCGTCCTGGCACAGGATGACGAAAACCTGGGCAAGCGGCTGATTGCCTTCGTCGTGGCAGATAACGGCTCGCAACTGGCCTCCGCCGACCTGCGCCTGGCCCTACGCCGTCACCTGCCGGAGCACATGATCCCATCCGAGTTCGTCCTGGTGGAGGCCCTGCCGCTGACCTCGACCGGCAAGGTCGACCGCCGGGCGCTGCGGCTGCTGGCAGCAACCGGCGCAGGTGAGCGCCAGGCGCCCCCCGGCAGCTTCGTCCCCCCGCGCACGCCTGACGAGGAACTGGTCGCCGGCGTTTTCAGCCACATCCTCGGCAGTGCGCGCACGAGGCCGGCTGCGGGGAACATCGCCGCTGGCATGATTGCCGCTGACGACAGCTTCTTCGACCTGGGCGGCCATTCGCTCCTGGCGACCCGGCTCGTGTCGCGGCTGCGCGAGGTATTCGGCGTCGAGCTGCCGCTGGCTGCGCTGTTCGATGCGCCGACCGTCGCAGGCATTGCTGCGCTCGTGGCTGCGGCACGCGCAGCCGGCGAGCCCGAACCTCCGCCGCCCATCACAGCCGCCGCGCGCATCGTGCAGGAAGACGGCACCATCCGGCTGCCCGTTTCCTTCAGCCAGCAGCGGCTCTGGTTCCTCGATCAACTCGAATCGGGCAACCTGTTCTACAACATTCCGACGGTCGTCCGGCTGGCCGGTGAGTTGCAGGTATCGGCCCTCAGCACGGCGCTCGATGAGATTGTGCGACGACACGAGGTGCTGCGCACTATCTTCGCCGCGGAGGGCGGCGTACCCGTCCAGGTCATTCTGCCCGCACTCAGCGTGCCGCTCCCCGTTACCGACCTGACCGGGCTGCCGGAAGCCGAGCGCGAAGCCGAGGCCCACCGGCTGGCGCGTGATGAGATTCGCACGCCTTTCGATCTCGCGACGGGACCGCTGCTCCGGGCGCGGCTGTTCCGCCTGGCCGAGCAGGAGCACATTGCCGTCCTCACCATTCATCACATTGCGACGGATGGCTGGTCGATGGGCCTCCTGGTGGCCGAGCTGGCCGCGCTATATGCTGCGTTCAGTCACAGCGAACACGGCATGGCCGCTGCACCCCTGCGCAGCCTGCCCTTGCAGTATGGCGACTACGCGGCCTGGCAGCGTTCCACCCTGCAAGGCGCAGCGCTGGACCGGCAGTTGGCCTACTGGAAGGAACAGCTTGCGGGACTGCCCTTGCGGCTGGAGCTGCCGACCGACCGGCCGCGACCCGCCGTGCAGACGGCCAACGGCGGCACCTTCCTGTTCCGCCTCCCGGAGGAACTGTCGAGGGCCATCGTCAGATTCAACCAGCAGCACGGCGTCACGATGTTCATGACGCTGCTGGCCGCATACCAGGCCCTGCTGTCCCGCTATTCCGGCCAGTCGGACATCGCCGTCGGCTCGGCCATCGCCAACCGGACGCGGGCCGAACTGGAGCCGCTGATCGGCTTCTTCGTCAACACGCTGGTCTTCCGCACCCGGTTCGATCCCCCGGCGGAGAACCAGCCGCTCACGTTCCGCGAGC
>JAKPQT010000527.1 GCA_029555885.1 Chloroflexota bacterium
CGGCTGGAGAAAGTCTCCCTCAGCCTGCACTGCTGGCAGGGCGACGACGTGGGCGGCTTTGAAAACCCCGGCGGTGATCTGACCGGCGGGATCGCTGCAACCGGCAATTACCCCGGCAAGGCGCGCAATGCCGCCGAGCTGCGCCGCGACCTGGAGCTGGTTTATTCCCTCCTGCCGGGCAAGCACCGCCTGAACCTGCATGCCATTTACCTGGAAGCCGGCCGCCCGGTGGAGCGCAACGAAATTGAGCCGCGCCACTTTTCCGGCTGGGCCGAGTGGGCTAAGGCGCAGGGGCTGGGGCTGGATTTCAACCCCACCTGCTTCTCGCACCCCAAATCCGCCGATGGCTTCACCCTGGCTCACCAGGACGCAGGCATCCGCCAGTTCTGGATCGAGCACTGCATCGCCTGCCGCAAGATCGGTGAGTATTTCGGCCGCGAGCTGGGCACGCCGTGCGTCACGAACATCTGGATTCCCGACGGCATGAAGGATGTGCCGGTGGATCGTAAGACCCCGCGGTTGCTGCTGAAGGAATCGCTCGACAAGGTGCTGGTCGAGAAGCTGGACCCGCGGTATCACCTGGATGCCGTCGAGGGCAAGCTGTTCGGCATCGGCGCGGAGAGCTACACGGTCGGCTCGCACGAGTTCTACCTGGCCTATGCCGTGGCGAACAAGACGCTGGTCTGCCTGGACTCCGGCCACTATCACCCGACCGAGACCATCTCCGACAAGCTGTCGGCGGTCCTGACCTTCGTGGACGAGGTGCTGCTGCACGTCAGCCGCGGCGTCCGCTGGGACAGCGACCACGTTGTGATTCTGTCCGACGACCTGCAGGCCATTGCGCAGGAAATCGTCCGGGGCAACTACATCGACCGCGTGCACATCGGGCTGGACTATTTCGACGCCAGCATCAACCGTATTGCGGCGTGGGTCATCGGCACGCGCAACACCGTGCGCGCGCTGCTGATGGCGCTGCTGGAGCCGTACGAGAAGGCGCGCGCGCTGGAGGTCGGCGGCGACTACACCGGCCGGCTCGCGCTGCTGGAAGAGCTCAAGGCCCTGCCGTTCAACGCGGTGTGGGATGAATACTGCCTGCGTCAGGGTGTACCGGTGGGCTTCAGCTTCCTGGATATCATCCGCGATTACGAGAAGAGCGTGCTCGTGCAGCGGTAGCCGCAACGGTGGCGAACGGGTTCGCCAGGGCAAACACATCGGTTCGCCCCTACGATCGGTTCTGTGGTCTGTTTGTAGGGATGAACCGATGTGTTCGCCTCATATCTCCTACGGTGCTGGGTTGCGTGTATCTATGTCACCCGACAAATCCTCGCACTTGACCCCCGCTGAGATAGCCGGCCACATCGCCTGGATGGTGCAGCGCCGCATTGCGAACGTCCGGTATGCGTTGACGCCCGGGGATGACCCGCGCGCGAACAACGCGATGTACCTGCTGATCGAAATCTTCTGGGCGGCGTTCCTGTCGGCCGCGGCCGCGTTCAACGCGCCGTTCGCGCTGCGCCTCGGCGCGAGCAATGCGGACATCGGCCTGCTCAGCTCGATTCCGGCGCTGCTGGCGATCCTGGTGACGCTGCCCGCGGGCCAGTTCCTCACCCGCCAGCGCAAGCGCATGCCCTGGTTGCTGGGCAGCCTGCTGCTGTCGCGCATCGGCTATCTCCTGGTCATCTTCATCCCCTGGCTGCCGTTCGGTAACCAGGGCGCGGGGCTTGTCTGGCTGCTCATCGTCTTCACCATCCCGGCGCACTTCTTCAACGTTGCCTGGGGGCCGATGCTGGCCGATGTCGTGCCGGAGACCGACCGGGCGCGCGTCTTCGCGCTGCGCAACATTCTGCTGGCGGGGGTGGTGACGGTGGGCGTGTTCCTGGCCGGGCGTTGGCTGCAGAGCGTGCCGTTCCCCCTGAACTACCAGATTCTGTACGGCGTTGGGTTCGCGGCCGCGATGGTGAGCACGTACTACCTCACCCGGTTGAAGGTCCCGGAGTCCCACGTGCCGGAGCCGCCCGCGCAGGCGCTGGGCCCGCTTGCGCTGCTGCGCGGCTGGCGCGATGCGTTCACGACCGAGCCGGATTTCGCGCGTATCACGCTGAACACGCTGCTGCACGGCATTGGGTTGTGGATGATTGGACCGGTGTACGTCCTCTACTATGTGCGCACGCTGGGCGCACAGGAGGGTTGGCTGGGGCTGAACAGCATGATGGCGAACCTGACGCCCATCATCGGGTACTATCTGTGGCAGCGCGGGGTCATGCGCCTGGGGGAGAACAAGGTGCTGCGTTGGACGATCATGGCGATCGGCGTGTACCCGATCCTGGTGGGGATCGCGCCGAGCCTGACCGTCATCCTGATTTTTACGGCGATGTACGGGCTGGTGGCCCCCGCCGTCAACCTGAGCCACTACCCGATGCTGCTCAAGATTTGCCCGGCAGCCCAGCGTCCGGTGTTTCTGGCCCTCTACACGACGATCATGAATATCGGCGCGTTCATCATGCCGCTCATCGGCGTCAAGCTGGCCGAGGTGATTGGCCCGGCGCCCGTGCTCATCGCAGGCGGCGTGCTGTCGGCCCTCGGCTCCAGCTCCTTCATCTGGAATCGCCTCCGCACCGCCGATACGCTGGCACTCCGCCGCAGGGAGATGGCCGAGCCGCGGCCGGCCGCAGAATAGATAATAGATGATGCACAGAGGACACAGAGAGCGGAATGCTCCGCTCTCTGTGTCCTCTGTGTCCTCTGTGGCTAACGCAAATGCCCCAGCCGCGTCGCCATGGCCTCCGCCTTGAGCGCCAGCTCGGACGCCAGGAAGCAGTGGGCCTGCGACATAGCCGTCTCCGTGCGGTTGAGCACGTCGGCCACCAGTTGGCGGCCGTAGGGCCGGTCCCCGCCCTTGCAGTCGATGTAGTGGACGCCCTGGTGGTCGACCAGGAACAGGTGCTCGCCGCCGGGCCGGCCCGCGATGTCCACGTACTTGCGCAGCTCCATGTAGCCTTCGGTCCCCAGGATGACCAGCTTGCCGTCGCCCCAGGTGGGCAGCCCCGCGGGCGTGTACCAATCCACGCGCACATAGCCGGTCCCGCCGTCCCCGCGGAACAGCATTTCACCGAAGTCCTCCAGCTCAGGATGCTGCGGGTGCTTGTAGTTTGCTACCTGCGCAGTCACGACCTCGGCCTGTGTCGAGCCGGTGTAATAGAGGAACTGGTCGGCCTGGTGCGAGCCGATATCGCACAGGATGCCGCCGTAGCGCTCGCGCTTGAAGAACCAGCCGGGGCGCACGGGCGGGTGGATGCGGTGCGGGCCGAGGCCGACCGTCTGCACGACCTTGCCGATGGCGCCGGCTTGCACCAGCTCGCCCGCCTTGACGGCCGAGTTTACGTCGAACCGCTCGCTGTAGCACACGGAGTAAATGCGGCCCGTCTCGGCCTGCACGCGGCGCGTCTCCGCCAGTTGGTCGAGCGTGGTGAAGCCCGGCTTGTCGGTCATGTAGTCCTTGCCGTGCTGCATCACGCGGATGCCAAGCGGCGCGCGGTCCGCTGGGATGGCCGCGCCGACGATCATGTGGATGGTCGGATCCTCGAGGATCTCCGCCTCGGAACGCGCGGGCTGCACGTCGGGGAAGGCGGCCTTGAAGCCGGCCAGCACGCCTGCGGTGGCCTCGTCGTCGGGGTCCGGCGTGGGCGGCCAGTAGGAGACCATCTCCGCGCCCGCGTGCAGCAAGTGGAGGCACTGCCCGACGATGTGGCCGTGGTTGATGCCGATGACGGCGAAACGGATAGTTGGCTGTTGGGTCATGTCTCTCCCTCACCCCCTGCCCCTCTCCCACCTTTGGCGGGAGAGGGGGTGACTTGTCTTAACTCAGGTTAGAACTTCACCAGGTCCGCGACCTTGACCGGCTGGCCCGTGCGCATGGAGATGTTGGCGGCGATGCCGGTCAGGATCGACATCGCGCCGTCCACGTGCGATGCGGCCCGATGGAACGGGTCCTCGCGCGGCGTGCCGAACAGGTCTTCCAGCAGCACCGCGTCGCCGCCGCCGTGCCCGCCCGTGACAATCGGTATCTCCACGTCATACGGCGGGTCGAACATCGGGAAGACGGTGATCTGTAGCCCGCGCGTCGTGCCTTCCGCATAGGTGGCTCCGCTTGCGTTCACATACGGCGTTTCAACGACCATCATCTGGATGCGGCCCTTGTTGCCGTTGAACGCGATGCGGAAGCCCTCCCAGGGCAGGTAGGCGTTGAGCGAGTAGGTCATGATCGCGCCGCTGCGATAGCGCACCATCACGCCCATCGTGTCCTCGATGCTGATGCCGTCGCCAAACACGCTCTGGTCGCGGTAGTAGCCATCCTCGTGCTCTGCATCGAGGTACAGCTTGCGCAGGCCCTCCGACTGTTCCATGTGGAGGGCGAACGGGTCATCTTTCGCGGCCTCGCTGCCGTAGGCACGGCTGTAGAACTGCGTGACCCCGCGCTGCTCCGCGTTCTCGCGGCCGTAGAAGCGCAGGTCGCCCATCGCGAAGACGGTCTGCGGCTGCGTGCCGAGCCAGAAGTTGACGAGGTCGAAGTGGTGTGTGGCCTTGTGGACCATCAGCCCGCCGCTGTTGCGCTTGTCGCGGTGCCAACGCCGGAAGTAGTCTGCGCCGTGGCGGATGTCGAGCAACCACTCGAAATGGACGGAGATCACATCGCCGATGACGCCGGACATCATCAGCTCACGCATCTTGGTGGAATGCGGCGCGTAGCGGTAGTTGAACGTCACGCGCAGCTTGCGGCCCGTCTGCTTGATGGTATCGATGATCGCCTGGGCCTTCACCTCATCCACGGTCATCGGCTTCTCGGTGATTGCGTCGCAGCCCAACTCCATCGCGCGGATGATGTAGCGGTGGTGGGTGCGGTCGACGGAGGTGACGATCACGGTGTCGGGCTTCTGCTCCGCGATCATGCGGTCGAAGTCCTCCGGGCCGTACATGGGTACGGGCGGCGCGCCGTACCCGGTGACGACTTCGTTGGCGTAGGCCATGCGCGTGCGGTTCACATCGCAGAAGCCCACGAGGTCACAGGTGTTCCGATACTTGTCAGCGAGCGCCTCATAGTACATGCGGGAACGTCCGCCGAGGCCGACGATGGCATAGCGTTTGTTCATTGGGGTCTCTCGGAGGGATATGGTGCAACGGGGCTGGATGGCCCCGTTGCCTGGACCAAATTACGACGGTGAGGATATTGTAAACGTTCTCGGGGAATTGGCAAAGAGCGACCGCGTCAGCCCTGGTTACTGAACGGCCAACGCTTCAGATTCCGGCACGACCTCGGCTTCTTGCAGCGCCGGTGCGGCTGCCCGCTCCGAGCTGCGGAAGTAGGCCCAGAACAGCGCGATGGCCACGAGGCTCAGCGCCGCGCTCGCAAGAAAGAAGTTGCGGAAGCCCCAGGCCGCGATGATGAAGCCGCCGGCAAAAGTCACGACTGCCATGCTGATGCCCTGGGCCATGCTGACACCCCCTGACATTGCAGTCCGCCATTCGGGACGCACTACCTGCTGGTGGAAGAGCATCAGGCTCGTTGCAGAGATGGTCCCCGCCGCAGTGATGCACAACAAACCGACAGCGGCTGCGGGCAGCGTCTCAATGAGGGAGAGCACTGCGATGCCTGCCGATATGACGATGACTGAAATCAGAAAGGTGCGGGCGAGGCCAAACCGCTGAATGAACAGGGGCACTGCCAGGGCAGCCGGTACGGCCAACAGGCGCGCCAATGCCGTGGCGAGCCCGATGAGGCTCGTCGGCGTTCGCAGTGCGGTGTCCAGATAGACGGTGAAGAAGCCCCCGACGGCTGTTTCCCCCAACAGCCTGAAGAACAGGATCAGCATCATGATCGCCACCAGTCCATACGGGAAGCGATGTGGGATCGATGCTGCATCAGCCCCGGCGGCGCCCCTGTCCTTGCTGGTGGGATCCTCGGCCTCGGCAGCCGGCACGACTGATGCCTGGTCATGTGTCAGGAGCAGCACGACAAAGCTCAACAGGTAGCACAGGACGGACAGCCACAAGGCCACCCGGTAGGGCGCGGGGCTGTCGAGCGAAACCTGCAACGGGCCGGCGAGCAGCCCGGGGAGCATCCCGGCGACGAGAGTGCCTGCAAAGCCGGCCAGCGGCAAGATGGCATTGACCACCGCGAAAGCGTGGTTGCGCTCGCGCGGGGAGGTGTTCGCCATCATGAAGGGAGGGTTGTTCACGATGTAGAATGTGCCGCCGATCCAGGCTAATACATAGCTGAACAGGAGCCAGGCGAACCGGAAAGCGGG
>JAKPQT010000530.1 GCA_029555885.1 Chloroflexota bacterium
GGTGGAGAGATGGCAGCGTGCCTCTCATCCAGCTGCTGGATCGTGATGAGCGAAAAGGACGATGCCCGCTGCGCGCACGTGTGACGCGCGGCAATCTGGCCGCGCAGCACAGCGTCTTCGAGCGAGAATCCCCGGAGCACATAGCTGCTGAGGAAGCCGGTGGCCAGCGTGTCGCCCGCGCCATTGGTGTCGATCACCGGCTCAGGCAGGGCGACGGGATCGAAGAACTGGATGCCCGCGCCCGTTCCGAGCGCACACCCGGCCGCACCCATGCCGCAGACGACGATTCGGTCCGGCCGATTCCCAAGAAAATGCTGGATGAGGGGCGAAGGATCTGGGTGGTTGGCCGCGGAGAAAAACAGAAAGTCAGCAACCTCGATGAAGTCCCGGCGATACGAATCGTCAGGAGAGACGACATCCTGCAGATCGACTGCAATCTTGACGCCCAGCTCCCGCGCCAGGGGCAGCAGTTTGCGCGCCCAGTTGGGGATGTTGAAGTGCGCGAGTTGCGCGTCGCTCAGCACTGCGTGGCACACCGCCATGTCGGGTTCCAGCGACATGTGACCTTTGCCGTCGTAGAAATTCTTGCGCCGGCCGTCGCGGTACATCAGGTTGACGCTGCGCGCGGTGCCCTGGGGATCGACGAACAGCCCTGCCAGGTCGATGCCATCCCGGGACAGCTCCTCCCGGATGAACCGGCCGTGATAGTCGTCGCCGATGGTGCCGATGAAAGCGGTCCGGTGGCCCAGGCGCGCGTAGCCGCGGCTCGCGTAGCCGCCGGCCTGTCCGATGCAGTCCACGTTCTCCGTGAAGTTGGCCTCGACGCTCCAGTCGACCTCCGCGCCGTGGAGGTAGATGTTGGTGTCGATGCCCACGTTGCCGATGACGACGACTTCAGGAAGGGCGCCGCTCATCTTCGCTGCCTTCACTTTGCGTCTTCGTGCTCTGCGCTACCCCGCTCATCCGCTCCCACCAACGCCATCTCCAGCGCCTCGCGCAGCGTGCGCGCACCGAGCACCTGCAGCCCCGCAGGCAGATGTTCGAGCTTCCGCGCGGCAGTGGCCGGCACGAGCACGCGCGTGAACCCGAGCT
>JAKPQT010000542.1 GCA_029555885.1 Chloroflexota bacterium
GCGCCAGCAGCGGCAGGTTCAGCTCCAGTCCGGCGCGCACCGTGAGCGCCTGCCGCCAGTCGCCGCTGTGTGGGTAGAGCGCGTACTCTAGCGCGTGATGCCCCACATCCGCCTGCGGGTCCAGGTCCGGGATGCCGCGCAGCAACGTCATGCGCATCCGCTGGCCGTTGATGTCAAAGGCGTAACGGCAGTTGTTGAGCAGGCTGACGCCCTGCTCCGGCGTGGAGAGGTCCACCCAGTACTGCGCTGGCACCTCGTCGCCATTCGCCGGCCGCACGATCGAGCCGTATGGCTGGTCAAAGGTCGCGACGCCGTTCGCCACCGCCACCGGGAATGCCACCTTTAGCGCGCAATCGCGCTCGTACCAATCCGCGTGCAGTGCCAGATTGACACGCGGCACATCCGCCGTCAGGCCGATCTCTTGCACGAAATACGAATCGCGGAAGCGGTAGCTCACGCGCACGGCCGCCTGCACCGGCCCCTGCCGGGCGATCTCCACCGCGTCTGGCGTGCTCATCTCGTGCATCTCGTTGGTGAGCGCGATGATCCAGGCGCTGTGCTCGCCCGGCGCCTCGCGGATCGCCTGCAGCACATTGGCCGGCGCGGCCAGCATCTCCCGCCGCGCCAGCCGGTCATAGAGGCTGGTGATTTGGCCGGTCGCGCCGCTGACGCGCATGCGGTAAAAGGCGTTCTCCAGCACATAGTCCATCGCGTCGCGGCTGAGCCGCACATCGGACACTGCGCCTGCATCGGGCGGCTGCAAGAAGGCGCGGAACAGCTTGTATCCCATCGCGGGCACGTCGCGCGCCAGGAAGAGTACGCGCGCCCGCCAGTAGTGGCCGTCCGGGTGCGCGTGTAGCAACTGCGTGGGCATCTCTTTGCCGGCGCTATCGCGGATCACGAGGCCCGTCGGCTGCTGGTTGAGCCGTAGCTCGAGGCTGACCGCGTCGGTGCGCGCCCAGGCCAGCGGGTTGAAGACGACCACCGGCACGCCCGGCCCTTCCGTGTTCAGCCGCCCGCTGATCTCGGCCAGCGCACTGTTGAGGATGCTCCCCACCATCGCATCCACCGCGTCGTAATCCGCCATGTTGTCCTCATAGACGGCAGCGCGAGATGTGCCGGGCAGCTCGTCGTGGAACTGGTGGCGCAGCACCAGCTTCCAGGCATTCTCGAAATCCACCCGCGGGTAGTGTGGCTTGCGCTGCAAGAAGGTCGCCAGCGTGGCGAACCGCTCCGCAGTCAGTAACAGGTTCTCCGCCATGCGATTTCGCTGCTTGTTCCGGCCCTCAGAGGAGCAGGAGCCGGTAAAGCCGCCGCCCAGCTCGCCCCGATACTCCTTCAGATCGTCGCGTTTCTCCAGCACCTCGGCCATAAAGCGGTAGGGGTCAATATG
>JAKPQT010000549.1 GCA_029555885.1 Chloroflexota bacterium
TCTGCGGCTTCATCGCGCCGTACAGTACAGACAAGCGGGATTCCGACTATCTATACGCGCCCCCACAGGGCATCACCTTCCGCAATGCGGAAGGCAAGTTGGGCTTGCAGCCTTACACCTTCGGCTTCGACCGTGAACGCAACCCGAAAACCCTCAAGCTGGAACTGACCGTCAACGAGGAAAAGCGGTTCCCTATCCGCTTCTTCGTCAAGGGAGAGCCGTACAAGATCCTGGGCATTTCGGCTGACGTGCACCTCTTCGGCGTTGACGCGCCGGGCTATCTCTACCTTATGGGGACCGACAAGCTGGGCCGCGACATCTTCTCGCGCATCTGGTATGGCGCCCGCGTGTCGCTCACCATCGGCCTGATCGGCGTGGCGCTGAGCTTCATCCTCGGCTGTCTCATTGGCGGCATCTCCGGGTACTACGGCGGGACGATCGATACGCTGGTTCAGCGTGTCATCGAGTATCTGATTTCGATACCCACCATCCCCCTGTGGATGGCGCTGGCGGCTGCCATCCCGCGCAACTGGCCCCAGTATCAGGTCTACTTCGCCATCACCATCATCCTCTCGCTGGTCGGCTGGTGCGGCCTGGCACGCGTCGTGCGCGGCAAGCTCATCAGCCTGCGCGAGGAGGATTACGTGCTGGCCGCCCGGCTGTCCGGCCAGAAGGACATGCGCATCATCGTGGGCCACCTGCTGCCCGCGTTCATGAGCTACCTCATCGTCAACCTGACGCTGGCCGTCCCGGGCATGATCCTGGGCGAGACCGCACTGAGCTTCCTCGGCTTGGGCCTCCGCCCGCCGGCGGTCAGTTGGGGCGTGCTGCTCTACGAAGCGCAGCAGGTCGCGGTCGTGATGCTGTATCCGTGGCTGCTCTGGCCGGGCGCATTCGTGATCCTGACCGTGCTGGCGTTCAACTTCCTGGGCGACGGCCTGCGCGATGCAGCAGACCCCTACCGATAAGCAGGAGTGCGATGACATGACGATGCATGATAGCGTGGTTGAACTCAGGAATGTTGCTACCCACTTCTTCCTGGACGAGGGCGTGTTGAAGGCGCTCAACGGGGTTAGCTTCAAGATCGCGGCGCAGAAAACCCTGGGCGTGATCGGCGAGAGCGGCTGTGGCAAGAGCGTAACGGCCCAATCGATCCTGCGGATTGTGCCGCACCCGGGCAAGACGGTCGGCGGTGAGATCATGTTCTGGCGCAAGGATGGCCGCTCGGTCAACCTCCTCGAACTGCACCCGGACGGCGAGGAGATCCGCGCGATTCGCGGGCGCGAAATCTCCATGATCTTCCAGGAGCCCATGACCAGCCTGTCGCCGGTGCACACCATCGGGGACCAGGTCAGCGAAGTTGTCCTGCTACACCGCACGAAGAACAAGCGCGAGGCGAAGGAAATCACGCTCGACATGCTCAACAAGGTCGGCATCTCCAACGCCTCTCAACGCTATAACGAGTATCCGCACCAGTTCTCGGGCGGCATGCGCCAGCGCGCGATGATCGCCATGGCCCTGTCGTGCAATCCCACGCTCTTGATTGCCGATGAGCCGACGACTGCGCTGGATGTGACAGTGCAGGCCCAGATTATCGAGCTCATGAGCTCGATGCAGGCCGAGCTGGGCATGGCGATGATGTACATCACCCATGACCTGGGTGTTATTGCAGACGTGGCCGATGAAGTCGCGGTCATGTACCTGGGCATGGTCGCTGAGTACGCCGATGTGCGCTCAATCTTCCGCGAGCCCTTGCACCCCTACACGCAACTCCTGCTCAAGTCGATTCCACGAGTCGGTCGGAAGGCGCGGGTCCGCCTCGATGCCATCGAAGGCAACGTGCCCATCCCGCTGAACCTCCCCGAACAGTGTCCGTTCGTGGACCGCTGTCCGCAGGCCATCCCGGGTGTATGCCAATCGGCAGTACCGGAGCTTTACCAGCCCAGACCAGGACATCGTGTACGATGCTTCCTCTACCGCGATTCGGGGGTCGGCGATGAGCAGTAGCAACGGTCAACAGCCCATTCTCCAGGTGAGCGGGCTCAAACGATATTTCCCCATCGAAAAAGGGTTCTTCCGCAAGGTCGTTGGCTATGTCAAGGCCGTTGACGACGTGGACCTGTATATCAAGGAAGGCGAAACCCTGGGCTTGGTCGGCGAATCCGGCTGCGGCAAGACGACGCTGGGCCGGTGCATCCTCCGCGCGATCGAGCCGACCGCCGGCAGCATCCATGCCCGCCTCGAAGGCGACAAGATGATCAATCTGATGGCGCTGGACCAAGAGCAACTGCGTCAGAAGCGTCGCTATATGCAGATGATCTTTCAGGATCCCTATTCCTCGCTCGACCCGCGCATGACCGTGCTTGACATCGTGGGCGAACCACTGCGCGCAACCGGCGTCGCCACGGGTTCGGAGCTGGAGGATCGCGTCCGGGATCTGATCACCCGCGTCGGGTTGAGCATCGAAACGCTGAAACGCTACCCGCACGCTTTCTCCGGTGGACAGCGGCAGCGCATCGGCATCGCGCGCGCATTGGCGACCAACCCGCGGCTCATCGTCGCAGACGAGCCGGTTTCCGCGCTCGATGTGTCCGTCCAGGCGCAGATCCTCAACCTGCTGCAAGACTTGCAGCGCGAGTTCCAGCTATCGACCCTGTTCGTGGCGCATGACCTGAGCGTCATCGAGCACGTCTCCGACCGGGTTGCCGTGATGTATGTCGGCAAAATGATCGAGATGGCGGAGACTGAAGAGCTGTACCTCGCGCCGCTGCATCCATACACCGAGGCGCTGATGTCCGCGGTCTCCACCACAGACCCTGATATCAAGCGTGACCGCATCATCCTGCAGGGTGAAGTCGCCAACCCGG
Organism: Chloroflexota bacterium; assembly: GCA_029555885.1. Next base: position 2,868 of record JAKPQT010000549.1, read on the forward strand.
CCAATCCGCCGTCAGGTTGCTATTTCCACCCGCGCTGCCGGTATGCGCAGCCAGAATGCAGTCAGACCGAACCGGCCTGGACCGAGGTCCGGCCCGGCCACTTCGCCAAGTGTCTGTTTGCGGGGCAGTTAAATCTGAGAGGAGTCCCGGCGTAACGGCTCATGGACAACGTTCTGCTTGCAGTCGTGGGATTCCTGGCATTCATCATCCTGTTCACGCTCGCCGTGCGCTACGGCGCGGTGTTCGCGGGACGCATCATGGGCCGGAAGGTGTATGCCACGCACCATGCGATGGAGACGATCCTCGATACCGAGAAGATACCCCCGGAATGGCTTGAGCCGCCGCCCCGTGAGCCGGCTCAAGCCGCGCAATGGCAGGATCGACAAAAGCGTCGTGCGCTCGAGAAGCTGGCAGAACTCCACAAGTATGCGGAAAATACGCCGGCTTTCGAGGACGCTGAATCACGATTGTACGTCCTCGATGAGTTGGAACGCATCCAGAACCAGTGGACCGAACGCAGATTCGATGAGATCACCGTAACGCCAGGTGGTCCATCCAGCAAGGTTTGAACCGCGAAGACGCGAAGAGCGCGAAGTTTTCTGTGGTTGCGAAATCCTTAGCGTTCTTCGCGCCTTCGCGGTTACAGGAGAAACCATGTCCGTCTCACCCCACGACCGCGACATCCTCCGCCGGCTCGCTGCCGCACAGGCGGAGATCGCCCAACTCCCCGTCCACGCGGAAAAGGCCGAGATGTGGCGCCGGCTCAACGACCTGGAGCCCGTCCGACCAATGGTGTGGATCAACGAAATCTGCTGGAACGAGGTGAACGTCGACGACGAGCTCACGCTGCGCTGCGAGGACCCGTGGCTGCGCGAGGTCGAGTTCGGGCTGCGCACGCTGCTCTACCAGTGGCGCCACCTCCCCGCCGACATGATTGTCGACCCGTATATCCCCTGCCCCCTCGTCATCCACAACAGCGGTTTCGGCCTGCGCGAGGACGTGGACATCGTCAAGACCGATGAGACGAGCGGCGTCGTCTCGCGCCACTTCCACCCGCAGATTGTCGAGCCGGTGGACATCGAGAAAATCCAGGCCCCGGTCATCACCTACGACGCGGATCTCACCGAGGCGCGCTATCAGACGATGTGCGACCTCTTCGGCGACATCCTGCCGGTGGTCAGGGTGGGCATCAAGGGGAGCTGGTTTGCGCCGTGGGACGAGTTGATTCGCTGGTGGGGCGTCGAGGCCGCCATGAAGGACCTGGTGGACCGGCCCGAGATGGTCGACGCGGCCATGACCCGCCTGGTGGACGGGTATATCGCCATGCTCGACCAGTGGGAGGCCCTCAACCTGCTCACCCGCAACGACGACAATACCCGCATCGGCTCCGGCGGCTATGGGTACACCGGCGCCCTCCCCGGCGAGCCCTACGACCCGCAGCGCCCCCGGCCGCACAACCTGTGGGGCTGCGCGACCGCGCAGATTTTCGGTTCCGTCTCGCCCAAGATGCACTGGGACTTCGCTCTCAAGCACGAGATGCGCTGGCTGGAGCGTTGGGGCCTGACCTATTACGGCTGCTGCGAGCCGCTGGATGTCAAGATGGGCATCCTGCGCCGGGTTCCCAACTTGCGCAAGCTCTCGATGAGCCCCTGGATCAACACCGAGCGCGCGGTGCGCAACGTCGGTACAGATTATGTCATGTCCCGCAAACCGAACCCCGCAGTGCTCGCAGAGGACACCTGGCGGCCCGAACAGGCGCGGCAGGACCTCGTGGATTTCCTCGACCGGGCACGCGGCTGCCACGTCGAAATCATCCTCAAGGACATCTCCACCGTCCGCTACGACCCGCGCCGCCTGTGGGACTGGGCGCGCATTGCGATGGAGGTCGTGGAGGACTACCAGCCGTAAGCATTGGAGTCGAGGCTTCAGCCGGTTACCTACCATACCCACTGCCGCATCCTCCGCCCCATTGGAGTCGAGGCTTGAGCCGGTGGGCGTGCCCGCACGCCTGGGGCGTGTATGTGCGTAGCCAACCAAACGGCTGAAGCCTCGACTCCAGCTTCCAGGTTCCAGCTTCCAGGTTCCAGCTTCCAGGTTCCAGCTTCCGCCCGAAAGTGCTCAACGTGCAAATTGTAGCACCTCCCCGGCTGGCTGAATCCGCGCGTTGGCGGTATCATTGGGAAATGCAGACCGCCGGCTGCCAAACTCCCGCCGGCACGGGCCAGGTATGAAATGTCATCGAAACGCACAAAAGTCGTAACGCTGGGCGTCATGTTAAGCCTGTTCATGGCCGCCATCGAAGGCACGGTCGTCGCTACGGCCATGCCCACCATCGTAGCGGAGCTGGGCGGGCTGGCAAACTATAGCTGGGTGTTCTCCGCCTACATGCTGACCTCCACAACCACGGTCCCGCTGTACGGCAAGCTGTCCGACCTCTACGGCCGCCGCCCCATCTTCTTCATAGCCATGGCGCTCTTCCTCATCGGGTCCATGCTGAGCGGGCTTTCCGCGAACATGGGCCAGCTCATCGCATTCCGCGTCTTACAGGGGTTGGGTGCAGGCGGCCTGATGCCCCTGGCGTTCATCATGATCGGCGACATGTTCACCTTCGAGCAGCGCGCGCGGATGCAGGGCTTCTTCTCCGGCGTATGGGGCGTCGCGTCGGTCATCGGCCCCCTGCTCGGCGGCTTCCTGGTGGACAACCTCTCGTGGCACTGGGTCTTTTATGTAAACGTGCTGCCGGGCGCCCTGGCCGCGCTGCTGGTGGGGGTCGCGTGGCGCGAGGGCGTCCACGGACACCCGGGCGTCGCGCGGCCCGTCGTGGACTATGCCGGCGCAGTCCTGCTGACCGCGGCGGTCGTGGCGCTGCTCGTCGGCCTGTTCGAGCTGGGCACGCCGCGCGGGCCGCTCTTGCTCGGCGCGGCGGCAGTATTGTTCGTGGCCCTGATGGTGGTCGAGCGCCGCGCGGCGGACCCCGTCCTGCCGCTGCCGCTCTTCCGCGAGCGCCTGTTCGCCGTCGCGACCGCGCAAGGCCTCCTTGCCGGCTGGGCCATGTTCGGCAGCACGAACTACGTCCCCCTGTTCGGGCAGGCCGTCCTGGGTGTCAGCGCGACCGCGGCAGGCGCGACCCTGACCCCGATGACGCTGAGCTGGGTCGCGGCCAGCATCGTCGGCAGCCGCCTCCTGCTCCACTTCGGCTATCGTGTGATCGCGCTGGCGGGCATGGTCTCCCTGACCGCGGGCAGCCTGCTGATGGTCACCCTGACCGCGACGGCGCATTCAGCGACGGCGCTGCCGCTCATCATGTTCAGCCTGGGACTGATGGGCGTGGGCATGGGGCTGTCCGTCCCCGCGTTCCTGATTGCCGTGCAGAGCAGCGTGCCGCGGCGGCAACTCGGCACGGCCACCGCGGGCGTCCAGTTCAGCCGCAGCATCGGCGGCACGCTCGGCGTCAGTATCATGGGCGTTATCCTGGCCGTCGCGCTGTCCGCCAACCTCGCCGCGGCCGGGGTAGACGCGAACAGCATCGCACTCGGCGAGTTGATTAACCCGGATGCTGCCCAGACAGCGGCGGGCGCGCTGGACACCGCCGTACAGGATGCACTGGCGGGCGCGATCAGCAGCGTCTTCGTCGCCGCGCTCGTTGCGGCCGTGCTGGCGCTCGGCGTGACCGCGCTAGCCCCGCGCGAGCGCATTGCCCGGCGCAGGCCGGACGCACCCCAGAGCGCACCCGAGACGCCCGGTGGCGACTGAGCAGCGACCGGGCCGGCCATGTGTTACGCTTCACACGGACGCGGCCGGTTTTGACGCTGGCCGTTTCAGGGATAGAATGTCATCGGCACAAGGAGGAGCCTTATGACCACACCACGCCTCGCAGCGCAACTCTACACCGTGCGCGAGTTCGCGCAGACTCCACAAGACCTAGCCGCCAGCCTGAAGAAAATCCGGGCCATCGGCTATACTGCCGTCCAGGTCTCCGGCATCGGCCCCATCCCGCACGCCGATGTCAAGGCCATGCTCGACGATGCAGGGCTCGTCTGCTGCATCACCCACATCCCCTACGAACGGCTCTGGCATGACCTCCCGAGCGTCATCGAGCAGCACCAGCTCTGGAACTGCAAGCACGTCGCCATCGGCAGCATGCCGCAGTCCTACCGCGCGGACGGCGAGGCCGGCTACCGTCGCTTCGCGCAGGAGGCCAACCGGGTCGGGGAAACCCTGAGCCGGGTCGGGCTAACCTTCAGCTATCACAATCACAGCTTCGAATTCGTCCGCTTCGGCAAGCAGACCGCGCTGGACCTGCTCTACGCGGAGTCCGACCCGCGCTACCTCAAGGCTGAACTGGACACCTATTGGGTGCAGCATGGCGGCGGCGACCCTTCCGCCTGGATTCGCAAGATGACAGGGCGGATGCCGGTCGTGCATCTCAAGGATATGGTCATGGTCGAAGGCGGCCAGGACAAATGGTCCGGCGTCGTGCAGGCGATGGCCGAGATCGGCGAGGGCAACCTCGACTGGGACGCGATCCTGGCTGCGTGCGAGGAAGCCGGCGTGGAGTGGTACGCGATCGAGCAGGATGTGTGCCGCCGCGACCCGTTCGACAGCCTCCGCATCAGCTACGACAACCTGCGGGCGATGGGCCTGGAATAATCTTCGGCAGGAGAGAGTTACCATGACAGAGAACACCCCGCTGCGCCATGTGGTCATCGGCGCAGGCGCGTCCGTCTACGGCATGCATGCACCGGCGTTCCGCCTGGAGACGACACAGGTGGTCGGCGCGTGCGACATCGACCCGGCCCGCGGGCAGCCGCGCGCGGATGAGCTCGGCGTGCCATTCTACACCGATTACGCGCCGATGCTGGCGGAATTGCACCCCGATGTGGCGGTCATCATGACCCCGCACTACTGCCATGCCGAGATTGCGATTGCCTGCCTGCGCGCGGGCTGCCACGTGCTCGTCGAGAAGCCGATGGCGCTCGAAGTGGCAGAGGCCGACGCGATGGTGCAGGCGGTGCAGGACACCGGCCGGCTGCTCGCCGTCAACTTCCAGCACCGGCGGCGGCCCGAAGTACGCGCGGCGCACAAGCTGCTGGCCGATGGCGCGCTGGGCACCCCGCAGCGTCTCGAGATGGTCATGCCGTGGCCCCGAACCGCAGCCTATTACCGCCAGGGCACCTGGCGCGCGACCTGGTGGGGCGAGGGCGGCGGCGTCCTGATGAACCAGGCCCCGCACGACCTGGACCTGGTCTGCCACCTGCTCGGCTCCCCCGCGCGCGTGACCGCCTGGACGCGCTCCCGGGTCCACGCGATCGAGGTGGAGGACACCGCGGCCGCGATGCTCGAGTGGGACAATGGCGCGATCGGGTTCCTGTATGCCTCCACCGCGGAAGGCGCGCCGAAGGGCGACATCCGGCTCGTGGGCACGGGCGGCATGCTGCGCGTCGGCTGGGGGGAGATGGATTTCCAGCAGTTCGACCAGGATGCCGCGCAGTTCCTGCTCACCACCGACCAGGTCTGGGGCAGTCCCACCTGGCACGCGGCGCCGGTCGAGCTGGCGGAGGGCAAGGGCGACCACCCGGCGGTTTACCGCAACTTCCATGCCGCCATCCTGCACGGCGAGCCGATCTCCGCGGACGCAACCGAGGGTCGCAAGTCGCTGGAGCTGGCAAACGCCATCATCTATTCCAGCAAGACGGGCCGGCAGGTCGAACTCCCGCTGGACCGCGGCCAGTACGCCGCGCTCCTGGCAGAGCTGAAGGGGAAAGCCGCGTAAGCTTGACAAGAAGCGCAGGAGGCGAGCGAAGCTCGCCTCCTGCGCTTATGAAAAAACCTCGATTCCCTGACGGAGAATCTGCACCACCTATGAACGCACGTCAACGCTTCCACGCGGCCCTCAACTTCCAACCCTTCGACCGCCTGCCAATGATCGAATGGGCGACCTGGTGGCACCTGACCATCGAACGCTGGCACTCCGAGGGCATGCCCGCCGAGGTTCAGTCGGTCGAAGCCATCATGCGCTACTTCGGCCTGGATGTCATGCGGCAGGACTGGATCCGCATCCGCAAGGAGTCCTGCCCCACCGCGGCCAGCCACGGCGCGGGCATCATCGCCACAGCCGACGACTACGAGCGCGTGCGCGAGCACCTCTACCCCGTCCCGGCCATCGACAAGGAGCGGTGGCGGCGCTGGGCCGCGGACCGTGAGCAGGGCGATATCGTCCTCTGGTTCACGCTCGACGGCTTCTTCTGGTTCCCGCGCACCCTCCTCGGCATCGAACGCCACCTCTACGCCTTCTATGACCAGCCCGAGCTGATGCACCGCATCAACACCGACCTGGCGAACTGGCAGCTCCAGGTGATCGAGGAGTTGAGCTCCGTCTGCATCCCCGACTTCATGACCTTCGGGGAGGACATGAGCTACAACCACGGGCCCATGCTCTCCAAGAAACTGTTTGACGAATTCCTGCTGCCCTACTACCGCCGCGTCATCCCCCGGCTCAAAGAGCTAGGCATCACGACCATCATCGACTCGGATGGCGACATCACCCGACCCGCCTACTGGTTCGAGGAGGCCGGGCTGGACGGTATCCTCCCCCTGGAGCGGCAGGCCGGGGTGGACATGGACCGGCTGCGCGCCGAGCATCCCCGGATGCGCTTCATCGGGCATTATGACAAGATGGTGATGAACCAGGGCGAGGCCGCGATGCGCGCCGAGTTCGAGCGGCTGCTGCCCATCGCGGCGCAGGGCGGCTTCCTCATCAGCGTGGACCACCAGACGCCGCCGGGCGTGTCGATCGATGATTACCGCATCTACCTGCGCCTGTTCCGCGAGTACGCCGAGCGCGCAGGCGAGATGTCGCAGTCCATTCTGTCCCGGAGCGCAGCATGACCGCGCGGCCGAACCTTCTGATCGTCCATTGTCACGACCTGGGACAGCACCTCGGCTGCTACGGCGTCAGCACCGTGCGCACGCCCAACCTGGACGCGTTCGCGGCCGGGGGCGTGCGCTTCGCGGCGAGCTTCTGCACCGCGCCGAGTTGCAGCCCGTCGCGCGCCGCGCTGTTCACCGGGCGCTATCCCCACAACAACGGCGTCATGGGACTGTGCCACGCGTACTTCGCCTGGGACCTCCACCCTGAGGAACGCCACCTGGCGCAGATCCTGGCGGACGCGGGCTATGCCACGGCCGCGGTGGGCGTCATCCACGAGACCCGGAGTGGCCCAGGCCGCTGCGGCTACCAGTCCTATGACCCCGCGTCGCGCGCCCGCGAGGCCACGGATGCGGCCATCGCGCGGCTGCGGTCGCTGGCCGGCGAGCGGGAACGCCCCTTCCTGCTCTATGCCGGTTTCGTCGAGCCGCACCGGCTGCCCCGCCCGGACTCAGACCCGCCCGGTGAGCATGGCTTCACGACCCCATACATCGCAACGGATGACGCGCTGGGCGTGCAGGTGCCGGGCTACCTGCGCGACACGCCGGGGACGCGGGCCGAGCTGGCCGAGTTGCAAGGTGCTGTCAGGCACATGGACGAGCAGTTCGGCCGGCTGATGACCGCGCTGGACGAGCTGGGGCAGGCCGAGAACACCCTCGTCGTGTTCACTACCGACCACGGCATTGCCATGCCCCGCGCCAAGTGCAGCCTCTACGATCCGGGCACGCGCGTCGCGCTGCTGCTGCGGCTGCCCGCGCGGCCGGGCTGGCACGGCGGCATCGTCCGCGACGAGCTCGTCTCCAACATCGACTGCCTGCCTACCCTGCTCGACCTGCTGGCACTGCCGGTGCCGGTGAACATGCAGGGGCATTCCTTCGCGCCGCTGCTCGACGGGCAGCCGTATGCGCCGCGCGAAGCCGTGTTCACGGAGATGACCTATCACGACTACTACGACCCACGTCGCGCGATCCGCACCGGAACGCACAAGCTGATCGTCAACTTCTCCAGCGCGCGCTTCTTCATGGACCCGTCGCAGAGCTGGCGGCCGCGCTCCGACGTCGTCAGCCCGCCCAACCATGCGGTCAGCTATCACAACCATGTCGAGCTGTACGACCTGGCCGCGGACCCGTGGGAATTACACGACCTGGCCGATGACCCGCAGTACGCAGCCGTCCGCGCCGATTTGCTCGCCCGGCTGCAGCATCACCTGGTCGAGACCGGCGACCCGATCCTGCAGGGCGCGGTGACCAGCCCGCACCACCGGACCGCGCAGGCACTGCTGGAGGCCGCGCATCAATGAGACTTTCCCTCACACAAAGACGCAAAGTCAAAGATGATCTTTGCGGTCTTGGCGCCTTTGCGTGAGCTTTCGACCCAGGAGGCCCGATGATCGAACCCCGTGACCGCGAGCGGCTGCGCAGCCTCGCAGGCCGCTGGATGACTCAGGCGAGCCGGCCCGTCATGGCCGAGCGCCGCCGCGCCTGGACCGCGCTGAAGGACCTGCACGCCGAACGGCCGATGGTGCTGTTCGAGACGTGGACCCTCCAGGACTACGTGACCGAGGACGAGTTGGTCTGCGCCGACCCGGAACTGCGTCAACTGGAGCGGCAGATGCTCTGGCATGTGCGCCACGCGGAGGAAATCGGCGATGACATCGTGGTGGAGCCGTTCTACCGCGTCTACTGGCACATCGACGCCACCGGCTACGGGGTGGACCTGCACCCGGAGCACGGCATCGACCTGGAGGGCGGCAACGTCGGCTACACCTTCGACTACCCCATCCGTACGCCGGACGACATCGACCGGCTGGTCCCGCGCACCTGGCAGGTGGACCGCCCGCTCACCGAGCGCCGCGTCGACGCATTGCAGGACATCTTCGGCGACATCCTGCCCGTCGTGCTCCACGGGACCGGCGCGTTCTGGTCCGGGCTGACGCAGGACCTCTACAAGCTGACCGGCAATGACCGGCTGCTGCTCTGGACGTACGATGCGCCCGACGCGCTGCACCGCCTGATGACCTACATCCGCGACGACCGGCTGGCGTACTTCGACTGGCTGGAGCGCGAGGGCCTGCTAGGGCTGAACAGCACGGGGTGGGAGCTGGTCGGGTCGGGCAGCCCCGGTTACACGACCGTGCTGCCGGCCGAGGGCAGCGCAGACGGCCGTGTGAAGCTGGCCGATCTGTGGGTGTGGATGGAATCGCAGGAGACGACCATGATCTCCCCGCGCATGTTCGGGGAGCTCTTCCTGCCGTACATGGCCGATGTCTGCCGCCGCTTCGGGCTGGTCTACTACGGCTGCTGCGAGCCGGTGCACGACCGGTGGGATCGCATCATCGCGGCCATTCCGAACGTCCGCGCCGTGTCCATCTCGCCCTGGTGCGACCAGCGCATCATGGCCGAAAAGCTGGGCCGGTCGTGCGTCTTCTCCCGCAAGCCCCAGCCCGCGCCCATCAGCGGCGAGAGCCCGGACTGGGATGCGCTCAGCGCGGACACGGACTCGACGCTGGCCGCTGCACGCGACTGCAACCTGGAGATCATCTTCCGCGACGTCTACCGCATCTGCGGCGACCGCCCGCGCCTCCGGCAGTGGGTCGAGATGGTGCGGGCAAAGATGTCTTGAACGGCTCAATCTGTAAGGTAGCATAGCCCCTCGTGGGCGTGCGGACGGACACAAGGCCCTACGCTACTCATCAAATGACCGTTGACAAGGCCCTGGACTACTGACTACATGAGGAGACCATGAACGTTCGACGCACCTACCTCAACCGCCTCGACGATGCCATCGCCGACGGCCCCTTCATCGCGACCTGGGACTCGCTGCGCGGCTACACCGTGCCGGACTGGTATCAGGACGCCAAGTTCGGCATCTTCATCCACTGGGGGGTGTACTGCGTGCCTGCGTTCGGCAACGAGTGGTATCCCCGCAATATGTACGTCCGGGGCACGCGCGAGTTCGAGCACCACGTGGCCACCTACGGCCCGCAGTCGCAGTTCGGCTACAAGGACTTCATCCCCATGTTCCAGGCCGAGCAGTATGACCCGGCGGCCTGGGCCGCGCTGTTCCGGGATGCAGGCGCGCGCTTCGTCGTGCCGGTCGCGGAGCATCATGACGGGTTCGCCATGTACGACAGCGACTTCTCCCGCTGGAGCGCGGTGCAGATGGGGCCGAAACGGGACCTCGTGGGCGAGCTGGCGGATGCGGTGCGCGCCGCGGGGATGGTCTTCGGCCTGTCCACCCACCGGGAAGAACACTGGTGGTTCATGAACGGCGGCCGCGAGTTCGACTCCGACGTGCAAGACCCGGAGTATGCTGACTTCTACGGCCCGGCCATGCCCAGCTCGACGACCGACTGGGGCATGCACGACTGGACCCCCCGGCCTGACGCCGACTACCTGGACGACTGGCTCGCGCGTACGGTCGAGCTGGTCGAGAAGTACCGCCCGCAGCTCGTCTGGTTCGACGGCTGGATCAACCAGACCGTGTTCAAGCCCTACTTGCAGAAGTTCGCCGCCTACTATTACAATCGCGGCGCGGCCTGGAACTTGGGCATGGCGATCAACTACAAGAACACGGCGTACGAGGACGGGACGGCAGTGCTGGACATCGAGCGCGGGCAGCTCAAGGACATCCGCCCGATGCTCTGGCAGAACGACACATCGGTCTCCAAGAACTCGTGGGGCTACATCCAGAACCACGACTACAAGAACGCCGGCGACATCATCGGCGACCTGGTGGACGTGGTCAGCAAGAACGGCTGCCTGCTCCTGAACATCGGCCCGAAGCCCGACGGCACGATACCGGAGCCGGAGCAGGCGATGCTGCGCGAGATCGGCCGCTGGCTCGCGGTCAACGGCGAGGCCATCTACGGCTCGCGGCCGTGGAAAACCTACGGCGAAGGGCCGACCGAGGTGCTCGAGGGCCACTTCACGGACACCAAGCGCAGCCCCTTCACGAGCCAGGACTTCCGCTTCACCCGCCAAGGCGACACGCTGTATGCGGTCTGCCTCGGCTGGCCTGCGGGCGAGGCAATCATCAGGTCGCTGGGCAGCGCGGCCGGGCAGGTCACGACCGTCAGCCTGCTGGGCGCCGAAGGTCCGCTGGCCTTCCGGCAGGACGCGGACGGGCTGCACATCGCGCTGCCGGACGCCAGGCCGTGCGATTACGCGTATACGTTCAAGGTGAAGCTGGCGGGGTGAGATAATCGCCAGACACCCGTTTTCTGGCAGAAAACGGGTGTCTGGGAACACACAAGGATAGACGATGACGCAACTCACCAAGCGCGAACGGGTCATGCGCACGGTGCACTTCCAGGAGACGGATCGCGTGCCCGTCTACGACATCCTGCAAAACGACGCGATCATCGAGCACTATGGCGGCGAGCGACTGACCGGCGGCAACGGCGATCGGGTCAAGTCGGTCGCAGTCGGACGCACGCTCGATATGACCCGGATGCCCACCGGCCCGGACACGCCGCGCACCGAACGCAACGATGACGGCCTGCTCATCCAGTACGAACGGTGGACCAGTTGGATCGTCGAGCGGCCCTTCCACGACATGCCGACCGCGGCCGAGTGGATCAAGGGGCAGATCAAGAAGTCCGAGGCGCAGGTCTATGACCGGGCGTACGCAGAGCGATTCCACAGGTACATCCAGGGCTGGCTCGACGAGTACGCCGCGGCTGACCCGACCGGCCGCAATGACCCGACGGTCATGGTCATCGAAAGCGGCGTCGGCCTGACCGAGATGTACTGGATGCTCGGCCTGGAGTCGTTCGTCTACCTGTGCGCGGACGAGCCCGGCCCGATCGAAGAATGGCTCGATGCGCGCAACCGCGCGGAGTTGCGCCGCGTTGCGGCCATCGCGGACCCGCGGCGCATACCCATCGCGCTCACCTATGACGACATCGCCTACAAGAACGCGCCGCTGTTCTCGCCCGCATGGCTGCGCCGGCTGTGGGTGCCGCGGCTGGCGAAGCTCAACGCGGCCTGGCACGATCGCGACACGGTCTGCCTGTTTCACTCGGACGGCAACCTGTTCCCGGTGCTCGATGACCTGGTGGCCGCAGGCATCGACGGGCTGAATCCGCTGGAAATACTGGCGGGCATGACGGTCGGCAAGGTGCGCCAGCGCTATCCGCACCTGTTCCTGACCGGCGGCATCGACGTGAGCCAGTTGCTCAGCTTCGGCACGCCGGATGAAGTGCGCGCCGCGTGCCGCCAGGCCATTGCGGAGGCCGGTGGCCGGGGCTACTTCCTCGGTTCCACGACGGAGCTGCACTGGGACGTAAAACTGGAAAACGCCGTCGCGATGTTCGAGACGGCATGGAATACCACTACTTAGAGGTCACATGGCGAACAAACTTCCCAATATCCTGTTCTTCGGCATCGACTCGCTGCGCTCGGACCACATGAGCGCGTACGGCTATCACCGGCTGACGACGCCGTACATCGACCGGTTTGCGCAGGGCGCCACGCTCTTCGAGCACCACTACAGCCCGCACATCCCGACGACGAGCGGCTACACCAACATGCTCACCGGCATGGATGTGTTCAGCACGCAGGTCGTCGCGCTGGCGCACAAGGGCCCGCTGCGGCCGGAAGTCCGGACGCTGCCCGAAATACTGCGCGACGCGGGCTACACGAGCACCTGCATCGGCTTCACCCACAACGCGGCCTCGCGCGGGTTCGACAAGTACCTGGACTTCGACGCGGGCTGGAAGACGTGGGACCAGGGCCGCATGCCCAAGGCGCAGAACCTCAACGAGGTCGCCGTGCCGGAGTTGGAGCGGCTGGCGCAGGGCGAGCAACCCTTCCTGCTCTTCCTCCGCCACATGGACCCGCACTCGCCCTACCTGCCGCCCGCGCCCTATGAGCGCATGTTCTACCACGGCAACGAGACGGACCCGAACAACGATTCCCTGGACAAGGTGATGGCCTTCGAGCCGTTCCGCGACTACATCGCGAGCTGGCTGCCGCCGGGCTGCACCGACGCGGATTACGTCATCGCGCAGTACGACGGCGAGGTGGCATACATGGACGCGGCCATTCAGACCCTCTTCACCACAGTGGAACGGCTGGGCATCGCGGACGACACGATCATCGTCATCACCTCTGACCACGGCGAGACCCTGAACGACCACGACTGCTACTTCGACCACCACGGGCTGTACGACCCGACGCTCGTCGTGCCGCTCATCATCCGCTGGCCGGGCAAGATCCCCGCCGGCCGCCGCATCAAGGGCATCACGCGGCAGTATGACACGACGCCGACCCTGCTCGACCTCATCGGCATCCAGCCGGAGGGCGTGCAGTTCGACGGCCAGAGCCTCCTGCCGATGATCGACGGGACCGTCGCCTCGCAGAAGCCGGAAATCTACCTGACCGAATGCACGTGGATGCGCAAGCACGGCTGGCGCACGCCCGAATGGAAGCTGATCGTCGCGCTGGAGCCCGACTTCCACTACAAGCCGCCGGTCGAGCTGTACAACCTGCTCGAGGACCCGACCGAGTACAACAACCTCGCGGACAGCGAGCCGGAGGTCGTGGCGCATCTCCGCGGCCGCATGGAGGCGTGGATCGAGCAGCGCAAGGCCGCGACCGGGCTGCCCAACCCGATCGACACGCAGGGCGCGTGGCACGGCGGCACGAAGGGCCCGTTCAGCAGCTCGGACGAGGCGTATCACTCGATGCACATCGGTGACCCGGGCCAGGCCCAGCGCCTGCAGGCCCGCAACAAGCAGTAGTTATCCATCCTGGCTTTGTCACGGTGTGCTGTGGCTGCGCCACAGCACACCGTGACAAAGCAGAGCACTGTATCAACAAGGAGTCAGAATCATGCCACTCAAAGTCGGTATCGTCGGTATGCGCGGCATCGGCAACACCCACGCCCAGGCCCATCACACCGACCCTCTGTCGGACTTCGTCGCAGTCTGCGACATCGTCAAGGAACGCGCCGACGCCGCGGCAAAGAAGTACGGCGTCAAAGCCTACTACAGCCTGACGGACATGCTCCGCAACGAGGAGCTGGACATCGTGGACATCACGACCGGCGGCCACGAGAACGGCAGCTGGCACTTCGAGCCCACGATGGAAGCGCTGGAAGCGGGTAAGCACGTGCTCGTGGAGAAGCCCATCTCCAACGACATCAACGAGGCGCGGCAGATGGTGGCGAAGGCGGCCGAGAAGGACCTCTATCTCGGCGTCAACCTCAACCATTACTTCACCCCGACCGCGGACCGGGCGGACGAATACATCAAGAAGGGCCAGATCGGCGAGCTGGTCTACTGCCTGCACAAGGTCGGGTTCAACGGCAGCGAGGCCGCCTACCAGCCTAACACCAACTGGCGCTGGTGGGGCTTCCCCTACGCGCACATGAAGGCGTTCCTGACCCACCCGTTCAGCGTCATGCGCCACTTCTGCGGCGACATCACGCACGTGCAGGCGTTCGTGGAGCGGCCGAGCTTCCGCAAGAAGGCTGGCGACGCGATGCTCTCCATCAACGGCATCAACGTCAAGTTCGCCAACGGCGGCATCGGCTACCTGCTCAGCCAGCGCGGCGATTCGCCGTTCGGCCTCGGCGGCTGGTGGAGCGTGGAAGTTTCGGGCACGAACGGTGCGTTCTGCATCGAGAACTGCATCGAGAAGATTACCTTGTGGGAAGGCCCCGACCCGAAGCGCCCCGCAAATCCGGCCGCGATGTCGATGGGCATGGCCGCGGTAGCCGATGTGTTCGATACGGGCATCAAGGACTTCAGCGCGACCTTCCCGCTGCGCATCCACGCGTTCCTCGAGGACGTGACCAACGGCGTGCCGCGCGAGAGCCTGCGCGCGTCCGGCCGCGATGGCCTGGCCGCGCTGGAATATACCTGGGCAGCGATGGAATCGTATGAGCAGGGCGGCGCGCTCGTCCGCCCGCACCCGCTGCCCACGGTGCACGGTAAGCCCGGCGCAACGCCGGACTGACCTCACTGACCTCACCCCCCTGCCCCCTCTCCTGAGCGCACTCAGGAGAGGGGGGTCGGGGGGGTGAGGACAATCACTGGCACGGCCTCGCCCGCGGCGGCCATGCGGCGCTTGAGCGTCTCGGCCAGCTCCGCACGCACTGCGGCGTAGGCCGGGTCCGCGACGAGGTTGGTCTGCTCGTGCGGGTCGGCGGCGAGGTCGTAGAGGCAGTCTTCGACATAGGTTTCCGCCGCGGGGTCCGCGCCGGTCACGTGCAGCCCGCGCACGCTGTATTTCCAGCGCCGCGTGCGGACGGCCCGGCCGCAGTGGTCTTCGCTGATCTGGACGAATACCTCCTGCGGCCAGTCCGCGGGAGGCGTCGGACCGAGTAACTGCTGCAAGGGCCGCCCGCGCATTGCAGGCGGCGGGGTCAGGCCCGCGACGGTCAGCAGCGTCGGCGGCAGGTCCATCAGGCTGACCAGCTCGCTGACCACGCGCGGCTGGAAGGCAGCGGGCGTTTCGCCCGCTGCTCGGCGTGCGCCGTGTGGGGCCTTGAAGCCCGGCCCGGTGATGACCAGCGGCACGCGGATGCTGGCATCGTGGCACGACCGCTTGTACTCCGCGTTGCGGGTGCGGAAGTGTGAGCCGTGGTCGCTCGTAAAGACGACGACCGTGTCGCGCACCATGCCGAGCCAGATCAGTTCGTCGAGCAGGCGGCCGAGGTTCGTGTCGATGCTGTGGCAGGAGCCGAGATAGTCAGCGTACTCGTGCCGCCAGTCGCCGCCGGAGTTGACCAGGTCCGGCGGTGGCTCGAAGTTGCGGAAGTACCGCGTCGAGCCGATCGGCCCCTCGTGGCGGTTGTGGTCGTTCTGGTGGTGCGGCTCCAGGTAGGACAGGAACAGGAACCAGGGACGCTTCCCGTCGCGGCTGCGCAGATATTCCAGCGCCCAGTCGGTCAGCGCGTCGACCCGGTAGCGGCCCTCCGGAAAATCGCGGCGCTGCATGTCCCGGTCGAACACATGGCCGTCGTAGCTGTGCGAGGTGAACTCCAGCACATCTGCGGCCAGCCAGAAATCGCGATATCCGCCGCGGCGCTCCGGCGGCACGGCGCGGATGCGGAAGTCATCCGGCCCGTCCTCCGGCCCGGTGGACGCGAGGTGCCACTTGCCGATGTAGCCGGTCTCATAGCCAGCGTCCGCCAGGTGGTGCGCGATCGTGCGCTCGGTCAAGGGCAGCATGCGGTGGTTGATATGGACGCCGGTCTCGGTCGCATAACGGCCCGTCTGCAGGCACGCCCGCGTCGGCCCGCACACCGGCTGGCTGGTGAAGGCATATTCGAAGCGGACGCCCTCGCGGGCCATTTCATCCAGTTGCGGCGTCACGGGCAGCGACTGGCCGTAGCACCCGCAGGTATCCCACCGCTGCTGGTCTGTCAGGATGAAGAGGATGTTCGGGGGTAACATTTCACGCTCCTGTCATCTGGCGACATCGCACATCCTACGCTAAAGGAAGGACTTACGCAAATGCTTCCGGTTTTTCACCTCGGCCCATTCAACGACTGGCGGGAGGAGGCCATGCGCCAGCGCGCGCTCTTCCCCGTGGCCTACCCCGGCCCGCAGACCCGGCAGCGCGTCAAAGAGGTGCTGGGCTTCTGCTGCGGCCCTGAGCCGGCGCTGGATGTCCGCTCCGAGGGGACCTGGGAGCGCGACGGCGTGGCCGGCGAGGCGGTCTCATGGTCGGCCGGCTATGGCCCGCGCACGCAGGCCTGGCTGCTCAAGCCCGCGGGAGCCCAGGGCCGGCTGCCCGGCATCGTGGCGCTGCACGACCACGGCGGCTTCAAGTTCTACGGCCGGGAGAAGATCGCGGACGGGCCTGAGCCGGCGGACCCGGTCGTTACCGCGTTCCGCGAGCGCGCCTACGGCGGCCGCGCCTATGCCAACGAGCTGGCGCGACGCGGGTTTGCAGTGCTCGTCCACGACACCTTCATGTGGGGCTCGCGGCGCTTCCCGGTCGAGTCCATGCCCGAGAACATCCGCCGGATGGCCGCGCAACGCGACCCCGCATGGCAGCCCACGGACGGCTCCGCACACGCCGAGGAGATTGCCGACTACAACTACGCGGCCTGGCTGTTCGAGTTCCACGTCATCGAGAAGTACTGCGCGCTGTTCGGCACGACCTTTGCGGGCATGGTCAGCCACGAGGATCGGATTGCGGTGAACTACCTGCGCAGTCGGCCCGATGTGCGCGAGGGCGGGGTCGGCTGTCTCGGCCTGTCGGGCGGCGGCAACCGCGCCGCGCTGCTGCAGGCGACATCGGACCACGTCCGCGCGGCCGTCATCGTCGGGCTGATGAGCACCTACGCGGAGCTGCTCGACAAGCAGGTCACGCATACCTGGATGCTCTTCCCCCACGGCTGGGCGCGGCACGGCGACTGGCCGGACCTGGCCGCGTGCCGCGCGCCGTCGCCCTTACTGGTACAATACGACCTGGATGACGAGCTGTTCACCGTGGCAGGCATGCGTGCGGCGCACGAACGGCTGTCCGGCCTGTACGCCCACGTCGGCCGGCGCGACGCGTACACCGGCGAATTCTACCCCGGCCCGCACAAGTTCGACCTGGAGATGCAGGAATCGGCATTCGATTGGTTGAAGCAGAAGTTAGCGGCATAGAAAGGAGCATGAGGATGAAGTACAGGACATTCGGCAGACTGGGCTGGCAGGTATCGGAGATCGGCTTCGGCGCGTGGGCCATCGGCGGCGGCTGGGGCAGCCAGAGTGAGGCGGACTCCATCGCCGCGCTGCACCGCGCCCTGGACCTGGGCTGCAACTTCATAGACACCGCACAGGGTTACGGCAACGGCAAGAGCGAGCGCATCATCGGTGAGGTGCTGGCAGATCGCAAGGGCGAACATATCTACGTCGCGACGAAGATTCCGCCTGCGGCCGGTTCGTGGCCGCCCAGCCCGTACGACAAGGTCGAGGAGAGCTATCCCGAGGCGTACTTGCGCGAGCGGCTGGAGTTCAGCCTGCGCAACCTCAAGACCGACTGCCTGGACCTCGTTCAGCTCCACACCTGGACGCGGGCGTGGAACCGCGCGCCCGTCGCGCTGGAAGTCCTCCGCCGGTTCCAGCGGGAGGGCAAAATCCGGGGCATCGGCATCAGCACGCCGGAGCACGACCAGAACTCGCTCATCGACCTGATGCGCGGGGGCTGGCTCGACTCGGTGCAGGTCATCTACAACATCTTCGAGCAGGAGCCGCAGGCCGAGTTCCTGCCCGCGGCCGCGGAGAACAACGTCGGCGTCATCGTGCGCGTCGCCTTCGACGAAGGCTCGCTGACCGGCAAGTGGGACGCGGACACCCGCTTTGCAGCGGACGACTTCCGCAGCCGCTACTTCGCGGGCGACCGGCTGGAGCGGACGGTCAAGCGCGTCGCCGCGGTCAGGGAAACCATCGGCGATGCGGAGCCGGACCTGCCGACCGCCGCGCTCAAGTTTGCGCTCAAGCCCGCCGCGGTCTCGACGGTCATCCCGGGGATGCGTAACGCGCGGCAGGCCGAACTCAACTGCGGCGTGAGCGACCAGCTGCCCATGACCGACGAACTCGAAGCGCGACTGCGCCAGCACAACTGGCTCCGCGCCTTCTGGTATTCAGGGAAGTAACCCTCAACTCCCCCTCTCCTGAGGAAGCAAGGCTTCCTCAGGAGAGGGGCAGGGGGTGAGGGCAGGGGGTGAGGGCAAGGGGTGAGGCATGCGACTCGGCGGACCCATCTTCGACGCGGCCGGTGACCCCGGCGCGTGGGCGCAGGCTGTCCGTGCGGCCGGCTATCGCGCGGCCTACTGCCCGCTCAAGCCGGATGCAGACGACGCGACGGTGCGCGCCTACGCGGACGCGGCAGCCCGGGCTGACATCGTCATCGCAGAGGTCGGCGCGTGGAGCAACCTGCTCAGCCCCGACGCCGCGACACGGCAGGCAGCCATCGCCCATTGCCAGGCGAGCCTGCACCTGGCCGACCGCATCGGCGCGCGCTGCTGCGTCAACATCACCGGCTCGCGCGGCCCCAAGTGGGACGGCCCCGATCCGCGCGACCTGACGGATGAAACGTTTTACATGATCGTCCAAACCGTGCGCGATATCATAGACACGGTGCAGCCGACGCGCACATACTATACCCTGGAAACGATGCCCTGGGCGTATCCGGATTCGGCGGAGAGCTACCTGAGCCTGCTCGCCGCCATCGACCGGCCGGCGTGCGCAGTGCACCTGGATCCCGTCAACCTCGTGTGCAGCCCGCAGCGCTATTTCGGCAACGCCGCGCTGCTGCGCGAGTGCTTCGAGAAGCTGGGCCCGCACATCCGGTCGTGCCATGCGAAGGACATCCTGCTCGCGCCGGAGCTGACCACCCATCTGAGCGAGGTCCGGCCGGGCCTGGGCGCGCTCGATTACGCTGTGTTCCTGGCCGAGCTGGCCCGGCTGGACCCGGACACGCCCTTGATGCTGGAGCATCTGACCGCAGAAGAGGATTACCGGCTCGCCGCCGAGCACATTCGCTCGGTCGCGGCCCGCCATGAGATCCGCTTGTAGATAGCTCACGCAAAGACGCAAAGGCGCAATTAAGTATTATCTCTTTGCGGTCTTTGCGTGAGAATCATTTCGTACCGCGCCGTAAGGAGACCCAATGCCAGCACAACCTCCCCTCACCGCCGTCCTGGCCGGCTGCGGCGGCATCAGCCGCGCGTGGCTCAACGCGATTCGCGACATGCCCGACCTGCAGATGGTCGGCTTCGTTGACCTCATCGAGGACGCGGCCCGCGGCCGCGCGGCCGAGTACGGCTGGACCGATGCCGTCACCGGGACGGCGCTCGGCCCGGTCCTCGCCGCTACGCAGCCCGACATCGTCTTCGACTGCACCATCCCGGAGGCGCACGTCTCGGTCACGACCGAGGCGCTGGCGGCGGGCTGTCACGTGCTCGGGGAGAAGCCGCTGGCCGACAGCATGGCGCACGCCCGCACGATGGTCGCGGCCGCGCAGGCGAGCGGCAAGCTGTATGCCGTCATGCAGAACCGCCGCTATGACCCCAACATCCGGCGGCTGCGTGCCTTCCTCCACAGCGGCGCGCTCGGCCAGGTGACGACCATTCACTGCGACTTCTTCATCGGCGCGCATTTCGGCGGCTTCCGTGACCGGATGGAGCACGTCCTCCTGCTCGACATGGCGATCCACACCTTCGACGCCTCCCGCTTCATCTCGCAGGCCGACCCGCTGGCCGTCTACGCGCACGAGTGGAACCCCGCCGGCTCCTGGTATGATCACGACGCATCCGCGGTCGCGCTCTTCGAGATGAGCGACGGGCTGGTCTACACCTACCGCGGGAGCTGGTGCGCGGAGGGGCTCAACACCACGTGGGAGGCGGACTGGCGCATCATCGGCACGGAAGGCAGCGTGCGCTGGGACGGCGCGACCGGCTTCCAGGCGGAGACGGTCCGAGCGCGCGGCGGCTTCCGCTCGGACCTGCAACAGGTCGAGTTGCCTGCGTTCGATACAGCCGATAAAACCGGCGGGCACGCCGGCTGCATCCGCGATTTCGTGCGCTGCGTCCGCACGGGCGAGACACCGGAGACGGTCTGCACCGACAACATCCAGAGCCTGGCGATGGTCTTCGGCGCGATCGAAAGCGCAGATACGGGCCAGCGCGTGACGGTTACGGGGTGATGCACGGATCCTTCGACTGCGTCCCGCCCGACCAAGCAAAGCTTGGCCGTGCGGTCCTCCGCTCAGGATGCCTGCCTGCTAGCGAAGCATCCTGAGCGGGTGAACAGCTCAACGCCGATGACGAGCAATCTCTAGTCGAAGGATGCGCCGTCGTGATGAATGTGGAGAAACCCATGCCAAAGGAAACCATGTCCCCGCGCGAGCGCTGGCTCGCCGTCCTGACCCGCCAGACACCCGACCGCGTACCGATGGACTACTGGGCCACCGGCGAGTTCACCGCCAAGCTGCTCCGGCACACCGGCCACACCGACGTGCGCACCATGCTGACTGCGCTTCACGTCGACTTCGTGGTCCACGCCGGCGGCCGCTACGCCGGCCCGCCGCTCCCGCCAAATACGGATGTGTTCGGCTGCCGTTTTCAGGATGTGGACTACGGCACGGGCGTCTATCCGGAGTGCGTGTACAACCCGCTGGCCCAATACAACTCGGTCGAGGAAATCGAGGCGAACTACACCTGGCCGTCCGCCGACTGGATCGACTACTCCGGCGTCAAGGACCAGGTCAAGGGCTGGGAGCATCACCCCATCCAGGGCGGCGGCTCCGAGCCGTTCCTCATCTACAAGAACCTGCGCGGGGACGAGCAGGCCTTCATCGACCTGGTCGAGAACCCCGCCATCGTCCACTACTGCCTCGACAAGTTGTTCGGCTTGGCCTGGGAGAATTCCATCCGCATCTACGAGCAACTTCCCGGCCAGGTGATGTTGAGCTATGTCGCGGAGGACATGGGCAGCCAGGACGGGCTGATGCTCTCGAAGCGGCACATCCGCGAGTTCCTGCTCCCGCGCATGAAGCGCAGCATCGACCTGGCGCACCAAGCGGGCGCATACGTCGTACACCACAACGACGGCGCGTGCCGGCCCATCCTCCCGGACATGATCGAGCTGGGCATCGACATCCTCAACCCGATCCAGTGGCGCTGCAAGGGCATGGAACGCGAGGGCCTCAAGGCCGACTTCGGGGACAAGCTCATCTTCCACGGCGCGATGGACAACCAGTACACGCTGCCGTTCGGCACGGTGGACGAGGTGCGCGCGGAGGTGCTGGACAACCTGCGCATCCTCGGTGCGGGCGGGGGCTACATCCTCGCGCCCTGCCACAACATCCAGGCCGTCAGCCCGCCCGAGAACATCGTCGCCATGTATGAGACGGGCTACGCGCACGGGTGGACGCGTTGACGGTTGCAGATGTGCGAAGCTTCGCTTCGCCAAGATTGAAGATTGAAGATTACGGTTGAAAGTTGAAGGTTGCAGGTTCTTACTCGTTACTCATTACTCATCACCCACCAGGAGCCGCCCATGGACCCAGTCAAAATCGGCATCATCGGCTGCGGGAACATCAGTCCCGCGTACATCAAGGGCTGCCGCGCGTTCAAGGTGCTGGACCTTGTCGCGCTGGCTGACATCGACGTGCGGCGGGCAGAGGCGCGTGCCGCCGAGTTCAACGTCCCCCGCGCCTGCACGGTCGACGACCTGCTGGCCGACCCGGAGATCCAGATCGTCGTCAACCTGACCACGCCCCAGGCGCACACGCCGGTCAACCTCGCGGCCATCGCCGCGGGCAAAAACGTCCACTGCGAGAAGCCGCTGGCCTTGTCGCGCGCGGAGGGCCAGCAGGTGCTCGCGGCCGCCGCGGCCAAGGGCCTGCGCGTCGGCTGCGCACCGGACACCTTCCTCGGCGGCGGCATCCAGACCTGCCGCAAGCTGATCGACGACGGTTGGATCGGCGAGCCGATCGCCGCGACCGCGTTCATGACGTGCCACGGCCACGAGAGCTGGCATCCGGACCCGGCCTTCTACTACATGGTCGGCGGCGGGCCGATGCTCGACATGGGGCCGTACTACCTCACCGCGCTGGTCAACCTCGTCGGGCCGATCCGCAAGGTGGCAGGCATGACTCGCATCACCTTCCCCGAGCGCCTGATTACCAGCCAGCCGAAGTACGGCACGCGCGTGCAGGTCGAGGTGCCGACGCACGTCGCCGGGCTGATGGAGTTCGCCAACGGCGCCATCGGCACCATCATCACGACGTTCGATGTGTGGGCCGCCAACCTGCCGCGCATCGAAATCCACGGCACGCAGGGTTCGCTGAGCGTGCCCGATCCCAACACCTTCGGCGGCCAGGTGATGGTGCGCCGCGCGGACTCGAAGGAGTGGCGCGACGTGCCGCACACGCACAGCGTCGAAGTCAGCCGCGGCATCGGCGTCGCGGACATGGCCTACGGGCTGGCCTCGGGCCGGCCCCATCGCGCCAGCGGCGAGCTGGCCTATCACGTGCTCGACGCCATGCTGGCGTTCGAGGACGCATCCCAGGCGGGCCGGCACCAGGAACTGGC
>JAKPQT010000250.1 GCA_029555885.1 Chloroflexota bacterium
GCGTCCTCTCGATGGCGAACGCCGGGGCGAACACCAACGGCAGCCAGTTCTTCATCACCCACGTACCGACCCCCTGGCTGGACGGCAAGCACAGCGTCTTCGGCCAGGTCGTCAAGGGCCAGGACGTGGTGGACAAGATCGAGCAGGGCGACGTGATGCTGTCGGTGCGCATTACGGCTGAGTAAGGTATCAGATGTGTTCTGGCGGTGTGCCGTGGCTTTGCCACGGCACACCGCCAGCGCCATCGAGTAAGCATCCCCTACGGCAATCGTAGGGAGCAGGACAACAGCACTCTCGCAGCCAGGGATGAAAGGCTCAGGATGATCACAAACGAAGGTTGTGCCCAGGGCGGAACCGAACCGCGCACGCCGCCCCTGAAGGAAGGCACACCTGCATCCTCCACCGCCGCCCGCCGTGTGTCGCCTGGCCCACGCCAGGTTGCACTGCGTGTACTGGCCTTTGTGTTTGTTGTCGCGCTCTCAGTTCTGATCGTCATCTACAGCGAACAGCTCGTGCAGCTTGGCGCTTACGGCTATTCGGGCCTGTTCCTGCTGAACCTGCTCGCCAGCGCGACGTTGATCCTGCCCGCGCCGGGCCTGGCGCTGGCCTTCGCGGCCGGCGCCAGCCTTAACCCGTTCCTGGTCGGGCTGGCGGTCGGCGCGGGGTCCGCCATCGGGGAGTTGACCGGTTACCTGGCGGGGTTCAGCGGCCGCGGCATCGTGGAGTCCGACCCGCAGTACGAACGCGTGCATCGCTGGATGGTCACGCGCGGCCTGTGGGTGATCTTCATTCTCAGCATCGTGCCGAACCCGCTGTTCGATGTGGCGGGCATCACCGCGGGCGCAATGCGCATGCCCGTCTGGAAGTTCCTGGGGGCCGCGCTGCCGGGCAAGGTCATCAAGGCGACCCTGCTGGCGCTGGCCGGCGCAGGGATGATGGATGCGCTCAGCCCGGTCATCGAACGTCTGCTGATGCGGTGACACCGATGAATACTTCGCTCGACGCGCTCTTCGTCTTCGCCTTGCTGGCCTTCCTGCAGCTTTGGGGCGGCCTGGCCCTGGGCGCGGGCATCTGGGGCCGCAGGCTGATGCCGATCCTGTGGGGCCTGCTCATCGGCGCCGCGCCGCTCTACCTGGGGGTGGAACGGGGCCTTGTGCTCGGCTCCTGGCTCCCGCTCGCGGGACAGCTCGCGGTCCTGCTATTGAGCGCGGCCTGGGTCATCCTGCGGTCCTCGCGGCTGCGCGAGGCCTTTCTGAAGCCGGGCATGAACACGCTGATGATCGGCACCTTTCTCATGGCGGTCGGCGCAGTTCTCGGTGCGCTGTTCTTCCGCCTCGGCTCCGAGCCGCTTTCGCTGATTGTCGGCGGGGCAGGCTTCATCTTCGGCTCGATGTGGTTCGGAGCCGGCATCAAACAACTGCGCGGCAGGTAGGCGCGGTGCTGGTTCGATTCGGCAAGGGTTATGTTTGAGCTTGTATTTCTCGGTACATCAGCTTCCGCGCCTTCCGCGCAGCGCGGACTCTCTGCCGCGATGGTGCTCCATCGCGAGTTTCGCTTTCTCATCGACTGTGGGGAAGGCACGCAGCGGCAGATTTTGCGCAGCGGCCTGGGCTTCAAGCGGCTGGAACGCATCCTGCTGACCCACGGCCACCTGGATCATATCCTGGGGTTGGGCGGGCTGGCCTCCACCTTTGGCCGCTGGGATGCCATCGAGGAGATGGAGATTTACGGCGGCGCGTCAGCGCTGGCGCGCGTGCGCGACCTGATGCGGGTGGTGTTCGGGCCGGCGGAGGCAAAGGTCAACATCGCGTACCGGCCTGTGGAGCCGGGCACGCTGCTGGAAGATGATCTGTTCAGGCTGCGCGCCTTCCCGGTCGAGCACCGCCGCACGGAGGCGCTCGGCTACAGCTTCGAGGAAAAGGCGCGGCGGCCCTTCCTGCCCGACCGGGCCGAGGCGTTGGGCGTGCCGTTCGGCCCGATCCGCCGCGATCTGGTCAACGGCAGGCCCGTCACGCTGCCCGACGGCCGCGTGATTCAGCCGGAAGAGGTGCTGGGGCCGGAGGTCAAGGGACTACGGCTGGTCTTCGTGGGCGATGCGGGCCGGGTGAACAACCTGGTAGACGAGGCCGCGGGCGCAGACCTACTGTGCATCGAAGCAACCTACACGCAGGCCGAGGCCGACGTGGCCGCGGCCTTCGGCCATCTGACCGCAGGGCAGGCCGCATGGCTGGCGCGGGAGGCGGGCGTCAAGCAGCTCGTGCTGCACCACATCTCGCGGCGCTACAGCAACAAGGACATCCTCGACGAGGCGAGCCAGGTCTTCTCCGACACGATGGTCGCCCGGGACTTCGACCTGTTCCGCCTCGTCAAGCAGAAGCCGCTGGAGCGCGAGGACGTGCGCCAGCAGCGGGAGGCTGCTGCGCAGGCGCACCGGCAGCGCAGCGAGGATGCCGGGGCCGAGAGTTAACTGATCTCAGCCCGGCGGCGGGACGGGCAGCCGGTCCACCGGCGTCGCCAGCCACGGGTCCGCCGCCTCGATGCGCATGTCCGGAATGCGCTCGACGATCGGGTATTTCCGGCCGCAGCCGGGCTCCTGGCAGACGAGCCAGGCCTCTTTCACCACCACAACGCGGCCGGGATCCTCGCCCGCGGCGCGCGTCTCACCCGTGACGCAATGCGGGCAGCGCAGGATTTCAAGCAAGTCTTGCGGAATCACAATCTCTCCTCGTTCGCCTGTTCAGGTAACAAACGCAACCTTACTTGTCCCCGCGCGATTTGTCAAGAGCGGCAGAAGGCTCACGCAAAGACGCCAAGTGAGACCTTCGAGGTCTCGGCGAACCTTCGGTTCGCTTCAGACCTCGAAGGTCTTTACGTGAGATAGCAGGTCACCCGCTCACCGGACGACCAGCGGCAAATACACGCGCAAGGCGCCAGGTGGCGGTGACGACGTGGCCGTGGCTGTAGGCGAGGATGTCGCTGTGGGTGATGGCATCGGAGTGTAAGTCGCCTCTGGCGACGATGTAGCTGTCGGTGTTGCGGTCGCTGTAGGCGTGTAGGTCGCTGCAGGCGCATCTATCAGGGCCGCATACTTCAGGTCGCGCACGGTCATGCCGGCATACGCGATGCGCGGCGCACCGGATGCATCCAGCGCCAGCGCGGCATACGCGCCGGCGGCCCCGGCTGCATCCACTGTTTCGCTCGTCCAGCTTCCGGCAGCGCGCCGCGCGTACTTAAGGACCGCGCGCGTGTCATCCAGGTAAGCCACATGTGGCGTGCCTGAACCGTCGAGGGCCAGCGCACAGTAGCCGCCCGTCACCGGCGCGCCCGTCTCCACGGTTTCCACCTGCCACCCTGCGACCGCCAGGTGCGCATAACGCAGGTCAGATGTCTCCCCCGTCTCCTGGGTGAAGCAGATGTGCGGCGCATCCGCGCCATCGAGCGCAAGCGAGTTGAACTGGCCCGCGAAGGCCCCTTGGGCGACCTCCGCCGTGTCCCACGTCGCGCCGGTCCGAACGGCATAGATGAGGGCATCCGCCTGCGCATCGTAGTAGCTCACGTGGAGCATGGCTCCCTGGGGCGCGCCCCCCCGATCCAGCGCGAGCGAGATGGCCTCACCGGTCTGCATCGGCCCGGCCACGGTGTCTGTGGTCCACGCGGCGCCGGTCCACGTTGCAATCTTGACGGACTGGTCGCTCCCGTCATAGTAGGCGATGTGTGGCTGGCCGCCGGCGTCGAAGCGCAGCGCGGGCCGCTTCGGGCCGGTGAAGTCCAGCGCGCCCACATCGCCGTCTATCGTGGTGAGCTGCCACTGGCTGCCCGTCCACGCCGCATAACGGAGCTGACCGGGCGTCTGCGCGTCCGCGTAGCGGTAGTAGGCGATGCGGGGCAGGTCGTCGTGCAGCGCGACAGCCGTGTATGCAGGTAGGCCCGGCGTGGCATCGACCACGTGCAGCGCCCACGCCTCGCCCGACTGCCGCGCGTAGCGCAGGCTGCCGCTCTCGGCGTCGCGGTAGCTGATGTGGACTTCGTCCCCCGCGTCCCCTGTGATATCGAGTGCGAGCGCGGTATGCGTGCCGGTCGTGCGCGCGGTGTCGAGGGTGCGGAAGGTCCAGTTGAGACCGGGCCGCCGGGCATACACCAGTTCCAGCCCGCGGCGGTAGGTAATGTGGGGTGTGCCCGTCGCGTCCAGCGCGAGCGAAGTATCGCGGCTCTCCGTCGGGTCGACGACCACGCGATACCACTCGCTGCCTGTCCAGCGCGCGTACTTCAGCCCGTTGTACGCGCGATAGCTGATGTGCGCGTAGTCCTGCCTATCCAGCCGGAGCGACGGCTCGAACCCAACCTGATAGGGAAGCAGCGTATCCACGACCTGCACGAGCCAGCCGGTGCGCGTGAGCCGGGCCAGCCGCAGCTCCGCGCGGCCGCCGATATTTGAGCCGGTGTAGGCCACCTGCGGGGTGCCGCCGCTGTCTACTGCGAGGGAACGGCCTGCCATGACACCTGCAGGGTCCACGGTCTGGATGGTCCAGCCGCTCGCGTCACGCTGCGCATGGCGGAGCGCGCCGGTCCCGTAGACAAGGTGCGGCGTATCCGCGCTCAGAATCACGTCGACCGCGCCGCCGGAGGCATCATCGACAGATTCCCGCAGCCAGCCGCCCGTCGTGCGGTGTGCATGGGTGACGGCGCCCGTTGTTGCGTCCCGGTAGGCTGCATGCGGTGCGCCGGCTGCGTCCAGCGCGAAGCCGAGTGGCGCATCGAGCGTCACACCCGCCTGGATAGTCTCCGTGCGCCAGCCGGCCCCATCGCGCGTCGCATACAGCACCGCGCTGCGCACGGCATCGTAATAGACGAAGTGGGGCGCACCCGCCGCGTCGAGCGCGAGCACGGCGTACCGGCCTGCGCCAGGGCTGGCGTCCACGATGACCTGTTGCCAGAACGCGCCGTCGAACCAGGCGTAGTACAGGTGGTCGCCGCCGTAGGCCACATGCGGCCGCCCCGCCGCATCGAGCGCCAGGCTGCGCGGCCCCATGTCCTCGAACCACTTGGGCGCGTCGATGCTGCGCACCTGCCAGGCCGGAGCCGCAACACCGGCCGCGCCAGATGACTGCGCCCGCGCAGACAATAGCAGGCTGCTCGACAGGAAGGCCGCCGCAACGACCAAACAAGCGGCTTTCCAGATGAAGTTGGACTTTGGATCGGACAAAGGACCCCCCAGCGGGATCATGGGCACACCCCGCAGACATCTCAAGGATGAGCAAATGATATCACGAAGCTCGCGCCCGGTCAGTGAGCGCTGCGCCATTGGCACAAGGCGATCTGTCTGTTCGCCACGCAGCCCTCGGGCCTGGCCTTGCCTCTTTCGTCAAACGAACGTCCGCCTAATTCTTGCCGTCACATGGGCCGTATGGTATACTCACTCGTCGGGCCGGTAGCTAGACCACTGGCCCAATTATACACGCCTGCGTTCCGACTGGCCGTGCCCATTTCGCGCGTTGCGCATGGAAGTGGGTCCCAGGGAATCACGCCGGCGGAAGATCAAACGGAAAGGGAGAACCGCATACCGTGTCAGTCATTTCCATGAAGCAGTTGTTGGAAGCGGGCGTCCACTTCGGGCACCGCACGCGGCGTTGGCATCCGAAGATGCGCACGTTCATCTTCACCGAGCGCAACGGCATTCACATCATTGACCTCCAGCAGACCATGCGGCAGGTCAACAACGCCTACACCGTCGTGCGCGACACCGTGCGCGAGGGCGGGCTGGTGCTCTTCGTCGGCACCAAGAAGCAGGCGCAGGAAACCATCCGGCAGGAAGCCGAGCGCGCGGGCATGCCCTTCATCGTGCAGCGGTGGCTGGGCGGCACGCTGACCAACTTCCGCACCATCCGCGAGCGCATCGAGTACATGCAGGAGTTGGAGCGCCGCGAGGCTCGCGGCGAGTTGGATCGCCTGCCCAAGAAGGAAGCCCTGTTGCTGCGCAACGAGCTGCAACGCCTGAACACGCGCATCGGCGGCCTGCGCAACATGACGCACCTGCCCGACATGATCTTCATCGTCGACGTGATGCGTGAGTCGCTAGCCGTCACCGAAGCGAACAAGCTGAGTATTCCGATCGTTGCGATGGTCGATACCAACTGCGACCCCGACCCGATCAACTACCCCATCCCATCCAATGACGACGCCATCCGCGCGATCAAGCTGATGGCCGGCAAGATGGCCGATGCGGTCATCGAGGGGATGCAGATGCGCGCAATCGACGAGGCCGATCGCGGTGCGACCGAGGCGGCGGACTACGAGCCGGATGAACTGGCCGATGAAAAGCCGACCTACGTATCGGCCCGCGATATGATGGAACAGGACATGCCTGAAGGCGAGCCCGAGGAATACCTCGGTCCGTCTGTGCTGGCGCGCCTGGCCCAGGGCCTTGAAGAAGAAACTGCCCCGGCAGCGACCGAGAGCGTTGAGACAGCCGCACCCGAGACGACCGCACCTGAGACGACGGACGCAGAAGAAGCTAACTAAGGAGTTAAGCGTGGAGATCACCGCAGCTATGGTTAAGGACCTGCGCGCGCTCAGCGGCGCGGGGGTTTTGGAATGCCGCAAGGCGCTGGAAGCGGCCGGGGGCGATTTCAACAAGGCAGCCGAGTTGTTGCGCGAGAAGGGTCTGGCCGTGGCGGCCAAAAAGGCCAACCGCGAAGCCCGCGAAGGGCTCATCGGCCATTACATTCACATGGGCAGCAAGGTCGCCGGGCTGGTCGAGGTCAACTGCGAGTCTGACTTCGTGGCCCGCACCGAGCAGTTCCAGACGCTCTGCAAGGACCTGGCGATGCAGGTCGTGGCCGCCCGGCCTATCTATGCCCGCATCGAGGACATTCCGGCGGACGTGGTGGAGCAGCAGCGAACGCAGTTCCGCGCTGAGGTCGATGCCAGCAAGCCGGCCGAGGTCGTGGAGCGCATCGTCGAAGGCAAGATGGCGAAGTTCTACGAGGAAAGCGTCCTGCTGGAGCAGCCGTTCATCAAGGACGAAGGCGTGCGCATTAAGGACCTGATTACGCAGACGATTGCGAAGCTGGGCGAGAATATCGTCGTCCGGCGCTTCAGCCGCCTCGAAGTCGGCGGCTGAGCCGGCATGAGTGCTCTCCGCTATCGCCGCATTTTGCTGAAGCTGGGGGGCGAGGCCCTGGCCGGCGAGGGTGGTTTTGGCATTGATCCCCATCAAGCCAACATCGTCGCCGGCAAGATTCGCCGCCTGCTGGATATGGGCGCAGAAGTCGCGGTCGTCATCGGGGCGGGGAACCTCTGGCGCGGGAAGGACGGCCAGGAACACGGCATGGAGCACGTCACCGCCGACCACATGGGGATGTTGGCGACGGTGATGAATGCGCTGGCCCTGGCCGATGCCCTGCGCCGCTTCGGCATCGAACCCCGGGTGATGACGGCCATCGAAATGCAGAGCGTAGCGGAGCCATACATCCGCGGCCGGGCCGTCCGGCACCTGGAAAAGGGCTACGTTATCCTGCTCGCTGCGGGCACGGGCAACCCATACTTCACCACAGATACAGCCGCCGCGTTGCGCGCCATGGAAATCCACGCGGAAGTCGTCATCAAGGCGACCAAGGTGGACGGCGTATACGACAAGGACCCCAAGCGCAACCCGGATGCCAAACGGTTTGAGCGCATGACCTACATCCAAGCCCTCAACATGCGCGTCGGCGTCATGGATAACACCGCGCTCACACTGTGCATGGACAACGACCTGCCGATTATCGTTCTGGACCTGTGGCAGCCAAATGCGGTCGAACAGGCTGTGCTCGGCGAACCGGTCGGCACGCTGGTCAGCGCGTAGCCAGCAGCCACGGACCGCAGTCAACGACAACGACGTCGCCGTTATCCACCACCAAAAGGAGTGTCTCGTGATCAAAGATGTTCTGCAAGATGCTCGCGAGCGTATGCACAAGACCGTTGAGTCCCTGCAGAACGACCTGCGGGGCATTCGTACAGGCCGCGCCTCGCCCGCGCTGCTCGAAGGCGTCCGGGTCGACTACTACGGCACGCCGACCGGCCTGAACCAACTGGCCGGCGTCACGGCGCCGGAGCCGCGGCTGCTCGTCATCCGCCCCTGGGATCGCTCGACCATCGGGGCCATCGAGAAGGCCATCCTGAAGTCGGACTTGGGGCTCAACCCCAACAACGACGGGCAGGTCATTCGCTTGATCATCCCGCAGCTCACCGAAGAGCGCCGCCGCGATCTGAGCAAGCAGGTCGCGAAGCGGGTCGAGGAGGCGCGCGTTTCCGTGCGCAATATCCGCCGCGACGCGATCGACATGCTGCGTGACCTCGAAAAAGAGAAGGTGATCAGCGAGGACGACGAGGAAGAGGGCAGCAAGAAGGTGCAGGAGCTGACGGACGATTACGTCAAGCAAATCAACGAGGTCGGCAAGGCCAAGGAAGCCGAAATCCTCGAAGGATGATGGATTGTCCAGCCTGAAAGGCCCCTCTATGCCGAGCCAAACCTGGCGTGAACGTTACCCGGAGATCACGCGCGTGCCTTACCATGTTGGCATCATCATGGACGGCAACGGCCGGTGGGCGCAAGGCCGCGGCCTGCCCCGGCTGGCAGGCCACAAGGCCGGCACGGAGAACATCCGGCGCGTCCTGCGCGCGGCGACCGACTTCGGCATCAGAGTCCTCACCATTCCAATTGAAGATTTCGCATATGGTTTTAGCCTGATTTTGTTCGTCTTGCTAATCCGGGAGCGATTAAAAAAATGGCACCTTACCCAGATAATGTTGAAATATGGAGTTCATTAGAGTTAGACCCAGAGAGGTATCGCTTTTTTTTGTGATATTTTATTTGGTTGGGGCCACCGGGCTTCTCCTGCCATTTAGTTTTCCCTGGTTTGTTAAGCTTACCC
>JAKPQT010000563.1 GCA_029555885.1 Chloroflexota bacterium
CTATGTGGGTGAGGTGCAGGCCAGCAACGTGCCGGAGCCTGATGTCGCTCCGCTGGTCTACTGGAACCGAGACTATCGCGCGCTCGACCTGGACGGTGCAGACGGGGCATGAGCGGAGATCTTTGCCTTGCTCGTGCAAAACATCACAGCTATAATTCCGCTGTCGTTGTGCGTATTTGTTATCCGCTGAAGGAGCTTAAGTGTAATGCGAAGAACCGGCAAGTGCCTTGTCATACTGCTCGTGTTCCTCCTGCTGGCTGCATGCAGCCGGCCCTATCGGTTCTACGGCTCGCCGTATGACAGGGCGGAGCCGGCCGGCGAAATCAGCGGCACCAACTGGGACAACACGCCCTTCCGGCTGAGCGACCTGCGCGGCAAGATCGCGCTGGTCTTCTTCGGCTACACCTTCTGCCCCGACGTCTGCCCGACGACCCTGGCGGAGATGCGCGTGTTGGTGCAGGATCTGGGTGACAAGGCAGGCGACGTCGCGGTGGTCTTCGTCAGCGTGGACCCGGAACGCGATACGCCGGCGCGACTGGGCGAGTACGTGCCGGTCTTCAATCCCACCTTCTACGGCGTGCATGTCCCGCTGGACGAGTTGGAACCGGTCAAGGCCGCCTACGGTGTTGTGGCGGAGAAGAACTACTACGACGAGGCGGACAGCGCGGCCGGGTACTCGGTCGACCACACAGCGCGCGTCTATCTGATCGATCCGGCAGGCAACCTGCGCCTGTCGTTCAGTTACGGAACCCCGGTGGAGGATATCCGGTCGGATATTGAGTACATCTTGCAGCAATGACCGTTGGAAGGAGATAGAGACCATGCACCAGCCAGCCGTGCGCACTCTTGCCCTGCTCTTAGTCGCCGTCCTGCTCCTCGCCGCGTGCGTGCCCCCGCCTGCGGCGGATACCACCGCCACGGGCGGCATCACCATCGCTGATCCCTACAGCCGCACAGCACCCCAGGAGGGCGGCAACGGCGGCGCATTCATGACCATCATCAACGGCAGCGGCGAGGCGGACCGCCTCGTTTCTGCTGCGAGCCCGGCCGCGGGCACGGTCGAAATCCACGAGACCATCGACGACAACGGCGTCATGCGGATGCGCCCGGTGCCGGATGGCTTCGAGATCCCCGCGGGCGGCAAGCTGGAGCTGAAGCCCGGCGGCAAGCACATCATGCTCATCGGGTTAGTCGCGCCGCTGGAGCCGGGCCAGGAGATCGAGCTCACGCTCAACTTCGAGAAGGCCGGGGCCATCACCGTGACAGTGCCGGTGCGTGAGCCGGGCGCGGGGATGTAGCTGCCGGTCCAGCAACGGGCGGCCGGCAGGAGAAATCATAACCATGCGCCGTGTCTGGGGAATTCTCGCAGGCGCAGCAACAGCCGCCGCGCTCGCAAACGCCTATCGGCTGTATGATGCGCGGGCGCGTGAACACATCGCCGGGGCAGAAGGGCTCGATTCGCCGGAGATCGCGGCCGCGTTCGGGCGCATCGCGGCCCTGCCGCAGATGTGGCTGCTGCGCCGCATCGCGGAGAATCGCGCGCTCGCGCTGTGCGCGTCCGGCAAGGCGGCCGACCTTGGCTGTGGGTCAGGCCGGCTGGCCATCGAGCTGGCGCAGCGAGCAGCCGGGCTGCACGTCACCGGCGTCGATCTCTCCAATGCGCTCCTCAACGAAGCGCGCCAAAACGCCGCAGCCGCAGGGCTCACGTCTCGCACCAGCTTCCGCACCGGCGATGCGGCCTCGACACCGTTTGCAGACGGCTCGCTCGACCTCGTCGTCAGCACATTGTCCCTGCATCACTGGTCTGATCCGATCGCCGTGCTGAACGAAGTTGCCCGCATCCTCAAGCCGGGGGGCGCGTTCATGCTCTTCGACCTGCGCCGGGATATGATCGCGCCCTTCTACCTGCTCATCCTGTTCGCCACGCGCTGCGTCGTGCCGCGCGCCCTGCGCCATATCGGGGAGCCGCTCGGCAGCCGGAACGCAGCCTATACGCCTAACGAGGCCGCCGCGCTCGCACAATCCTCCCGTCTGACCGGCTGGCGCATCACAAGTGGACCGCTGTGGCTGACCATCGAAGGACGAACGACGTCCGCCCCCGCACCTCACCCTGGACACGACCCTTCAGCAGCCAGGTGAGAAGCTCACGCAGAGACGCAAAGAGCGCCAAGAACATGGCTATTCTTTGCCTCTTTGCGTGAGTTCCTTTCTTCCCCTGCCGGCAGCCTCTCAGTCAGTCAGCACCACGCACTCCCACTGCTGGAGCGGCTGAGAAAGGTGGAGCGCAGTGCCGTCCCATGCGACGGGACGGCGCGCGCCTGTCGCGTCCAGATGCACTGCTTCGCCCAAGGTCATCCTTCCGGGCAGTTCGAGCTGGATCGTCAGCGTCGCATCCGGGCTGGCATTCCACACGACGCCCCGCCACCGCTCGCCGTCGCTGAGGAACTGGCTGACCAGCCACGGCGAACCCCAGGCCCGCCCCAAAGGCTGTTCCCAGCTAAGCCATGAGACCAGGCCGTTGATCTGTCCTGCCCGCTGCAGGTTGCGCTGGCCGCCCGCGCCGTCTGGGGAAGCATTTGCATCCCACGGACAGACGGCCACCCGGCCGCCCTGCGCGTTCTCGTAGACCACGACCCCGTGCCCGACCTCACGGCCCTTCGGGTCAAGCACGCGGCTGACGGACCGCGCGCCAGGCAGCAGCTGGCCCTGCAGGAGCCGCACAGCAGGCGGGCGGTCGTTCAGCGTCACCAGGGCGCCGCTGCGCAGTGCAAACCGGGCATCCGTGGTCTCTTCCATGCTGTACAGCACATCGGCCTGGCTGATGAACCGTGCATCCTGCAGCCCGATCAGCTCGCCATAACCCCGCTCAACCAGCACCGCGGCCGCCGGGCCGTCGAGCAGCAGACCGCGGCGGAGCAGGTCGCGTAGCTCGTCCTCGACCGGCACCCAGGCCATAGCCCCCGCCAGCGCGTTGACGTGAGCGGATGTACGCATCTGGAAGGGATGGCCGAAGCCGCCCAGCCACGCAGGCCAGCCCATCGCACGCACGAGCAATTCCCGCCAATTCTTGCCCGCGGCCGTGTGGACCCGGCGGCTGGCATCTTCGTGCCACGGGATGCCTATGCCGTGGCTCTTAAGCGTGGGCGGGAAGCGTTCGCTCAGCCAGTTCAACGCCGGCTGCCAGCCCGCCAGGAACGACTCCCGTGTGCGGTCGTCGGAAGGCAGGTTGCCCATGAAGTCGTACAGGCTGATGTTGAGCCGGTCGGCCCCCTGGATGACCGCCTGCACGATGGCCGCGGCGGTCTGGCGCAACGACTTCGCCCAGCCATACGGATAGTTCTCGATTTCGGGACCGATTTCGGTGCCCGCGGGTTCGACGTTGCGATTGAGGTCCAGCATCGCGATGGAGCCGGGCCAACTCCAGCCCGGCATATCGTTGTAGCCCGTGAAATGCGACCGGTGGACGGGGGGCTGATTTCCGGCGAGAGCCTGCCACCAACGATCCCAGTGCCGCCCTTCGACCGAGTGCGCTTCGAGGCCGCTGGACATCAGACCCAAGCGGCTGCCGCCTGCTTCCACCACACCGCGCCACTCCGCCACCATCGCCGTCTGCGTCTCGTCCCACATGTCGAGCCAAAGGTCGCGCCACGGATGGGGCTGGCCGGGTTGGAGCACCGCGGCAACGATCTCCTCGCGCGTCGCGCGCACGCCCGCCCGGCGGTTGAACTCAGCGACGTGCAGCGGGCAGAAGCAGCCGCCCCAGTCGAGCGGCTCATGGTTCGCCAAGCGCACGTCGTCCTCGACCCAGATCACGCGGTAGCCCTCGGCCGCAAACAGCCGCAAGGCATCCCGGTAGTAAGCACGCCAACCCGGATCCAGCGGGCAGACCACTGCTTCCGCCGCGCGACCCTGCCAGTCGACCATCGTCTGCCAGTCCTGCCCCGGCTTCAGCCGCCGCGAGCGGTCGCAGTGCAGCACGGTAATCCACGGATTCAGGCTAACCTGCAACCCCTCCCTGGCCAGCGCGTCGCGGTAGGGCCGCAACACATCGAGCCACTCCCGTAGCTCGTCGAGCGTCTCATGGCCGTTGTTCAGTTCTTCGGCGGCGAGAAACAGCAGCACTTCATCGACCCTGGCGCCGCGGCAGACCTCCAGCAGCTCGGCCATCCCCGTGGCCGTCTCGATGTGTGGACCGAACTGCACGCGCAAGGCATAGTGGACGGGCATCCTCAAACTCTCCTTGTTGACAGGCTACGCTTGCAAACTCCGACGATTATACTACACAGGAGGCTGTAACCTTCCCAGCCCGCGCTGCATCCCATAAATGATGTACGCTATTCTATCCATGGAGCAATCAACAGATGCCCATTTACGAGTATCGCTGCAGCGACTGTGAGACAAACTTCGAGAAGCTGGTCCAATCCATGTTCAGCCAAGAGGCCATTACCTGCCCGCAGTGTGGGGGCCAGCACGTGAAGAAGGCGGTGAGTCTGTTCGGCGGGCTGGGCGGCGGCAGCAGCACGCGCACCAGCGGCGGCGCGAGCAGTCAGGCGTGCGCGCCCACCGGTTGAGGCATCCGCCGCTAACGGGCCGTGCGCCCGTCAAATAGTTGAACCGCTAAGACGCGAAGGACGCCAAGATTGTTCTCTTGGCGCTCTTCGCGTCTTTGTGGTTCAGCATCAGCCTCTATTCCCCGATATACCGCTCCAGTTCATCGCGCGTCAGCGTCAGCACATCCATATCCTTCCTGAACGCGCCCAGGCTGACCAGGCACTCGGTGAACAGCTCGCGCGTGCGCAGTTGGAGCGCCTTCATGTCCATATCCGTCATCACCCGCAGGATGCGCTGGCCCTTGCGCACGTGCGTCCGCTCATCCGAGCGCACGAAGTCGCTGATGTGGGCGACTGTGGAGTCATCCCGGTCGCGCGCCTCGTCGATCAGCTCGTGGATGGTCTTGATGACGCCCACCTCCCCGAACAGGTTGATCTCCGTCATGGCGTATTCTGGCTCCATCGGCCCGCGGCAGGTGCTTGGCGTCAGGCGATTCGGCAGTTCGAACGGGTCATAGCCCAGGGTCAGCAGCGTCTTGTGGCCGATCTCGGTATGCCGCGCTTCATCCCATGTCACGCGGGCCAAGTCATACTCCGCGTCGAAATCCTTGAACCGGATGTCCCAGAGGAACGTGCCGAAGGCCTCGATGGCGTCCACCTCATCGCGCTGCGTGCGCACGAAGCGGAGCCGCTTATCCTCGTAGGTCTCTGGCTCGTGGCGCGGCTCGCCATCCGCAATGTTGTAATCGCCAGTATTGGTGAAGGTCACGAAACGGCTATCGCGCTGGGGCATCTCCCCGCGTTTGTAGGGCTTGACTTCCGCGCGCAGTGGGGTCGGTCGCATACTGCGTTCATCGGCTCCCGAGACGCCGCCCATGCTCTGCAGCAGCCGGAACAGATGCCAGCGCCAGCGCTCCAGCCGGGATTCATCGATGCCGCCCTCCACATATGCGGCCAGCGCGGCCTCCGCCCACGTCAGCATCGGCTCGTAATCCAGCAGGATCTGACGCAGGATGCGGATGGTAGGTGCATCGGTCACGGGGTCGGTGTCGTCGATGTGATGCCGGTAGGCCGTCGCCAGCGCGCCGCCCAACACCTGGTGAACGCCGACGAGCAATTCCGGCGCATCCTCGGCGGACAGAATCTCCTCGATCAACAGGTCCAGCTCCGCGTCGCGGAAGTCGTCGATGGTCGCCAGCCGCATCTCCTGTTCGTGCAGCCGGTTACGTAAGCGGTGCGCGGCGTCCGCGTGCCAGAAGATGTGGCGGCCCGTTTCGATCTTGACCTCGAACTCCGGGATCGCGAGGGCCCACGAGCCGAGACCCTGGGCCAGGCGGCGCTCCAGGTAGAAGTAGCGCAGCAGCCGGCGGGCGTTTTCGTCCACGGAGAACTTGCCGCCCAGCTTGCGTGTATCGCGTGGAAAGCGGTAAGGAAAGGCCCGGCGGCGCTCGGCCGCGGCGTCACGCTCCGCAGGCCGGGAGATAGTCGGGATGGGGGTACGGTCAACAGCGTGCTCTGACATGCCTCGCCTCCTGATAGCAGATTGCCGGTGGAATCGCCTCCATGATAGAGGCTCCTGCGTACGCTACAAGTCAGGAATTATCCCATGTTTGATATTGCACAAGGGGCGGTGCTGGCTCTTCATGTTTCGACCTGGATGGTGTATCATGTGCCCACGTACTCAACGATAGGAGGCAAGATGTACCAGACAGATATGTATGAAGGAATGTTAGCAGAGACCGTCACCATAATGAGCGCACAGGGCGACTCTATCGGCGCTTACTTCGCGCGACCGCTCGGTCCGGGCCCCTATCCGGGCATCGTGTTGATTCACCACCTGCCGGGCTGGGACGAGTGGTACCGCGAGGCCACCCGCCGCTTTGCGCATCACGGCTATCTCGCCATCTCGCCGAACCTCTATCATCGTCTGGGCCACGGCACGCCGGAAGACGTGGCAGCTAAGGCGCGCGGCGAAGGTGGCGTAGCCGACGATCAGGTTGTCGCGGATGTCGCGGGGGCCATGCGCACCCTGCGCAGCCTGCCGTACAGCAACGGCAAGGTCGGCGTGTTCGGCACGTGCTCCGGCGGCCGACATGCATTCCTGGCCGCGTGCCGGACGCAGGGGTTCGACGCCGCACTGGACCTCTGGGGCGGCCGCGTGGTGATGACGCCCGAGGAACTGACGCCCAAGCAGCCCGTGGCCCCCATCGACTACACCGCAGACCTCTCCTGCCCGCTGCTGGGGTTATTCGGTGAGGATGATCACAGCCCGACGCCTGCGCACGTGGCCCAACTCGAGGCCGCGCTCAAGCGCCACGGTAAAACCTATGAGTTCCACATGTATCCGAACGCAGGGCACGGTTTCTTCTACTACAACCGGCCCAACTACCGGCAGGAGCAGGCCGTGGACGGCTGGGAGAAAATCTGGGCCTTTTTGGGCAAGCATCTGGCCTGAGTGTAATCGAGAGGAGCGACCGATGTGTACGATGATTGCCCGGCAGACGCCGGTGAGCGGGGCTGGCAAGGGGACCGGCGGGTGGTTCACGCTGAACGGGGCCTACGTATCGTATGATCACCCCTTCAACGTGCCGTTCGAGCACGCGCTGAACATAGATTTCGTGAACGAGGCACAGGGACCGGGTGCGCGGGTGGCCGTGGAACTGGATGCCGCGTCCGCGCGCACCCTGGCGGAGACCATCCTGGCCGTGCTGGCCGAAGCCGAAGCGGGGGGATACGTAGGGAAGGAATAATAGAACGCTGATGACGCTGATTAGACTGATCTACATCTTGAAGGAATACTGATCCTGGAGAACAGTTTCATCAGCGTCAACCACAGGTTGACACGTCATCAGCATTCTATTGAATTGCAGGCAGTACGTACTCCTCAACCAAACGCCAGAGCGGGCCGTGGTCCAGGTCGTCCGCCGTGGCGACGAACACGAGGTCCTTCTCCGGCGCGACATAGACCATCTGTCCGCCGCGGCCCAGTGCCGCATAGCCGCCAAGCCGGGGATGGATCCACCACTGGTAGCCGTATCCCAGCTCACCATCGGTTGCGGTCTGTTGGGTTGTTGCGGCCTGCACCCACTCGGGTGACACGACCTGCCGCCCGTCCCATGCACCCTCGTGCAGGTACAGGTAGCCGAGCTTCGCCATCTCGCGCGGGGTCAGCTTCAGCCCCCACCCGCCGAGCGTCGTCCCGTCGTTGCTGGCCTCCCAGGTGACATCCCGGATGCCGAGCGGCGCGAACAGGTTGTCCGCCGCGAAGTCCGCGGCAGTCTGGCCCGTGCGCGCCTGGATGATCGCGGAGAGCACATGCGAGCAGCCGGAACAGTAGAGGAACTGCGTGCCCGGCGGGTCCTGCAGCGGCAGGTTGAACATATACTGGACCGAATCCTCTGCCCGCAGCACACCGACATAGCCCCAGTCGGTCTCGTTCCAGCCCAGACCCATGCGCATTGTCAGCGTGTCTTGAAGGGTGATTCCACGCTTCGCCGCGTCCAGTTGGCCCAGGCGCTCCGCGGGCAGCAGGTCGGCGATGGGGGTGTCGACCGCCGGCACGATGCCCTGATCCTGGGCGATGCCGATGAGCGTGGCGATGAAGCTCTTGGTGACGGAGTAAATCTCGCGGGCCTGGTCAGCGGTGGCGGTTCCAAAGTAGGTTTCGCTGACGATATAGCCGTGGCGGATGACGAGCACGCTGCGCAGGCCGGGCAGGTTGGCCCGGATGTCGTCCAACATGGCCGCAAGCTTACCGGCATCCACGCCCTGCGCCGCGGGGTCTGCCGTCTGCCAGCCATCCGTGGGCCAGGGCAAGCCCGGCTCCGCGCGCACCGCTGGCCGCGTCGGGAACGGCGTAGGTGCAGCTCCTCCGCCGGCGCAGCCTGCAAGCAGTGCAACAACGACCAGTAGCAGTACACGCGGCCCTCGAGCCATTTGGTGTGAGCTACATTCGACGGTGAACATACTCCCTCCGTGCGGCTTCAGTCAGTTGCAGCGTGTCACTGGCTGCGATCAACCAGCAGGCGCAGCCGCGCTTCCTCGGCCATGAGCGCATCCACCTGTGCCTGCAACCGGCCCAGCCTCCGGGCAGCGAGCTTCCCGCGCAGGCCGGTCAGCGCGGCCGCCTGCGCCTCTGCATGAGCCAGCTCCCGCTGCACCCGGTTGAGCGTTGCCTGGATCTCCCCCTTCCGCGCCACGAGAGCCTGTCGGTCGGTGGTCATCGCGGCAAGAACTCCAGTCACGGCTGCTGCGACGGCACAATCTCCGGCAGCGCGTCCAGCGGCGCCCAAAAGAGCGTGAAGACGTGGTTGTCTGTGGACGCAGTCCACCTTTCCGGCGTCTTCTGGTTGCACGCCAGCAGGTAGAAGTAGCGGCGCTGCCTGTCGGTCAGAGCGTCATCTGCTACCCAACCGGTAATCTGGTAGCTGATGTAGGTGGGATCGGGATAGCGATCGGTCTCCTGGTAGCTGACCTGGGTGAAGCCCGCGGCCCGACGGCGGAGCTTCACATATGCGGCCCGCGGGAGGATGGCCCAGTCGAAGCTCGCCGGATCGGGGCGGGAGTAGACGGTCGACCGGCGGAGTATGTAGCGCTCATCCGGCGCACAGTTGAAATCGGCCTCGCCCAGGAACCGGCTAACCGTCAGCCCGGTCAGCCCGGTTTCTTCGCGCGCCTCGCGCAGCGCGGCCTGCTCCGTTGTCTCGCCCGGCTCCAGCGTGCCCGCAGGTATCTGGATGCCCGCATAGGGGTGCTCAAACAGCAGTAGCTCGACGCCGCGCGGCGTGGATCGCGCAATGAAGGCGGTGACCTTACCCAGAAGCTCTGCCATCGTCGACTGCTGTCACCAACTCACGGAACAGGCGCTCCAGCGTGCCGTGCGGGTCGTCGCATAGGCCGACGTGAACCGGCGATATCTGCACCATCGTGTTGCGCGGGGAGGTCAGCCAGCGGAACCGCTCCGCCTGAGATAGGGCGCCGATGACGCCCGCCTCTGGGCCGCCTGCACAGACGCAGGCCATCAGGTCCAGCTCCGCGCGCAACAGGTCCACCTGCGCCGCCGGAGAGAGCGCGAGCAGCCG
>JAKPQT010000572.1 GCA_029555885.1 Chloroflexota bacterium
GATCCAGCGTCTTCACCGGTTCTTCCGGCTCCGGCTCAGGCTCGGGCTCCGGTTCGGGCGGAGGCGGAGGCGGCGGCGGGGGAGCCGCCACGCGTTCGAAGCGCACCCACATCACCCGGTTCGCGGGCAGCACGACCTCGGCGCGGACGGTCTGCACCGCGCCCGTCGCGTCCCGCTCGTCGATGGCGACGTAGTACGTGCCCGGGCCGAGCGGCGCAAACTCGCACGCGTCCGGCCCGTACTCGGCCTTGCTGCCGCTGGTCTGCGCGATGCCGGCCCACCCGTCGGCCCACAGCCGGACCGTCCGCCCTGCCTCGCCCAGCACGCGGCAGCGCACCACGCTGAAGCCGGGTCCCTGGCCGCCGTCCGCGACGGTCCAGCGGATGCCGCCGGTTGTAGGTGGCTGCACCGGGGGTTGCGCCGGAGGCTGGACTGGCGGCTCGACGGGTGGCTGAACTGGGGGTTCAGCCGGAGGCTGAGACACACTCTCACTGAACGTGACCCAGGCGACGCGGCGGCCGTCGAGCGCCACCTCCGCGGTCAGGCTCTCCGCGCCTGCCAACCCCTGCGGCTGCACGCTGTACCGGCCCGGGCCGAGCGGTGCAAACTCGCACGCATCCGGCCCGTACTCGGCTTTGCTGCCTGTCCGCTGGACGATGCCTTCCCAGCCTGTCGTCCACAGTCGCACATTGACGCCCGGCCGGCCCTTGACCCGGCAACGCACGACCG
This sequence comes from Chloroflexota bacterium, assembly GCA_029555885.1. The sequence goes on from JAKPQT010000572.1 coordinate 730, forward strand.
CAAAGCCCGGCCCTGCGCCGCCGTCGCTGACCTCCCACGCCCAGCCCGGCGCGGCCAGCTCCACGACGGCCTCGCTGCGACCGTCCACGGTGATGCCGGCTTGCGCGAGATTCGTGTCGGCCACGGCCAGGTTGTACGTGCCGGCCTTGAGACCCGTGAAGCGGAACGTGCCGTCTGCGGCCGCGGTCTGTTCCGCGTGCCAGCCGTCCGCGGACCGCGCGAGGCGCACGAGCCGTCCGCCGCCTCCACGCACGGAGCCGCGGATGATGCTGCTTTCCGGCGTGACGACCGTGCCGGTCACGTCGAAGTTGGCTGTCGCGGTCGGATGCTCGCGCGTCAGGGTGACATCCTGTTGCTTGCCCGCTGCGGGGAGGCTGACCCGGTACGCGTCCAGCGGGAGGTCGGCAAACTCGTACCGCTCGTCCGCGGCCGCGCGGCCGGTCAGCCGCCAGCCGCCGGCCCGGCTCAGCTCCACGGCCAGCCCTGCGCCCCCGCGCACCTGCCCGGTCACCCGGCCGCTGACGCCTGTCTCCCCGCGCCAGGCGCGGGCCTGCTTCGGCTCCGCCTTGAGCGCGTCTACGATGGGCAGCCTCCCGCCCGGCCAGCGGGTACTGTACCACGCCGCGCCCTCCCACATGGGCTGCCAGCTCCCCAGGGTGTAGTTGCCGAGCAGCCAGAACGCGGTGCAGAAGAAGTAGTCCGGCGCCTGGTCGAAGCGGGTGCTCGTGCCCATCATGCAGCGGCAGGCTTCCAGCGTCTGCGCGGCGTGGAGCTGCGGCGTGGTCGCCGGGTAGCGCGGGTCGGGCCGCTCCCCGACGATGTAGCCGTTCTCCGTCGCCAGGATGGGCAGCGACCGGCCGATCTGGTCGCGGATGAGCCGGTCGTAGCGCTCGTATGCGCGCCAGCACGACGGGTCCTCGAACGCGGTCGCGCCGGGGTTCGGGTGCGTGCGGCGTTCCGCGTTGACGCGCTCCAGGCTCCACCCCTGCCACGCGTCCGCGCCCCACTGCTCGCCCGCGATGCGGCTGTAGAACTCCGCGGTATAGGGCGCACCCTGCTGGTTGCCCGGATCATAGGGATAGTCGAGCGGGTGGTTGAGGCTGTAGTTGTGGATGGCCTGCCAGACCGGCTGGCTGAACAGGTCGCGGCGGCCCAGGCGGCAGATTTCGCCCACGATGTCCCACGTGGTGCCGGTCGCCAGCGCGGGGACGGCGGGATAGCCGCCGCGCTGCAGGATGGCCTCCATGTCCACGATGGCGTTGCGCGCGACGACGGTCAGCGCATCCGCAGGCCGCTCGCCGCCCTGCCACTCCACCCCCAGGTCCGGCTCGTTGTTGAACTCCAGGTAGCGCACGCCTGCGGCGACGTAGTCGCTCACGGCCTGCAGGGCCTTCGCGTCGAGCACGCCCGGGTTGGGCTGGGGCCGGTATAGCCGGACGATGGGCATGATGTCGTGCTTGAGCAGCAGCTCCACGAACCCCATCGCGCCGTCGTGGTTCGCGACCTTGACCCACTTGACGCCCATCGCAATGAGGTCGGGCAGCCAGACCTGCTCGATCTGGCCCAGGCCGATGGCCGACGCAAAGCCGGCGCTCCAGTGCACGCCGATGCCGGTGTCGTTCTTCGGGCGTGGATAATCACGTAGTTCCATCGGCGCTCCTCGTGGGTACAGGGCGATTGACCGTACCATTATACTCAACTTGAGGCGCGTTGTCTAAAGGAGACAGAGGCGGATTCGCACACCTGTGCGGTCGGGCGACAAAGAAAACGTGCCTGGCACGGAAGCCCCATGCCAGGCACGTCAACCTCATAGGAGTGGAGTCCGCATCCTCAGATGCGGATTCCACCGAGCAATCCTCTACCGTCGGCGGCGCAGCCCCGCGCCCGCCAGTGCAGCCAGCGCGATGCCTGCCAGCCCGGCCAGCGCCGGTGCGGAGGTCGTCGCTGCCGCCCCGAAGCCGGCCAGCCCGACCGCGTTCGGCCCCATCAGCGCCACGCTGACCGGGTCATGCCGGGTCGTCTCGCCGCTCAGTGCGACATCCTCGAGCTGGTAGAAGTAGGTCATGCCTGCTTCCGCGCTCGCATCGGTCCAGGTGTAGGCCTGGCCCTCGGCCGAGCCGGGCGCCTTGGCCGGGATCAACACCGCGTTGACCTGCGTCCACGGCCCCGCATCGCTCGTGCTGCGGTACACGTTGAAGCCCGCGTTGCCGGTCTCGGACACAGTCTCCCACGCCAGAGTCACGCCCTCGGGCGCAGCCGCCGCGGTGAAGCTGGCGATGTTGACGGCCAGCGGGCTGTCCTGCTTGTTGGTGAAGGTGCACAGCACGGTTTGACCGGCTGTCAAACTGCCCGTAGCGTTTTTCGCGCTGGTTAAAGTTGTCCAACTACCGACAGTACAACTAACGGATTCCAGCGTCCAACCGTTCGGCGGCAGATTGATGTCAGCATCCGTCTCGGCAACGGTATAAGCCCCGGGCGGCACCTTATACGTGGCAAGGTAGGGCAGCACGGTCGAAGCCGGGGCGCAGAAGTGCGACTTCAACACGAAGCTTTTATTGATCGTTGACGGTGCAGTACCAATCAGGCTGAATCCAAATTCACGACCGGGGCAGTAGATCGTACCCGCCGTGTCCTTGGCAATCTTTTCAACCTTGATCGTCGCGCTGCTGTTGGTGAAGGTGCAGACCACCACATCCTTCGCAGAGACATTGATACCCGTGATTAACGTGCCAGTGCCAGAAGCTAAGGGCGCGCCATTCTTGGTGCAGGCCCAGGTCGAGCTGTACCCATCCACAATCGTACCGTTTCCGGGAGCCTCGGTAATCGTGTAGGCGCCGGGATTGACAACGAGGAAGCCGGTGGAGTCGCCGTCGCCTGTCAGTGTATCGCTATGGGGGGTCGGACCGCTGATCGTGATGTTCCAGTTGCTGCCATCA
>JAKPQT010000578.1 GCA_029555885.1 Chloroflexota bacterium
GCAAGGGCGGGCCGACGTGGTGGTCCTGCCGGAGCCGTTCGTCTCGCTGATCGAGGGCCGGGCCGACCTGCACGTCTCGCTCAGCTACCGCGAGCTGTGGGATACGCTGATCGGGTCTGACAGCGGTTACCCGCAGGTGACGCCCTTCGTCACGCGCGAGTGGGCCGCAGCCAACGCAGACCTGGTGGCCCGCTTCAACGACGAAGTCGCGGCTGCGCTGGCGTCCATCGAGGCCGACCCTGCCGGGGCCGTGGCGCAGACGCACGAGGCCCTGGGCCTGCCCGAGCCGGTGCTGGCCGCCGCGCTCAGCCGTACGGATTTCGCCTATATCGGCGGCGCCGAGCTGCCGGAGGCCATACGCGGTTACTATGAGGCAATCGGCAAGCCATTGGATGCCATCTATGATGCGTTTTTCTATGGCGACAGCACGCGCGCTGCGCAATAATCTCGTCGGGCTGGCCCTGCTGCTGGCCGCATGGCTGGTGGCGGCCGGCTTCTTCCCGGATTACATCCTGCCATCACCTGCGAAGGTCTGGCGCGCAGCGCCTGCCATCCTGGACGCCGATTTTGCGCCGCATCTCGCACTCACGGTGCAGCGGGTGTTCATCGGGTTCGGGCTGGCATTCGGCATCGGTTCGGCTGCGGGCATCCTGGCGTTCACGCTGCGGCTAACGGAGGCGCTCAGCAGCGCAATGGTCGCCTTGCAGGCCATGCCGGGGGCCATCCTGGGCGTCATCCTGCTGCTCATCTTCGGCATCGGCGATTGGGTGCCCATTGCGCTGGTCGCGCTGTTGACGCTGCCGACGATTGCCATCAACACGGCCAACGCGCTGGCGAGACGTGACCTGCGGCTGGAGCAGTACATGCGGTCGGCAGGCGCGCGGCGCCGTGACCTGGTGCGGTATCTGTACGTGCCGACGCTGATTCCGACCTTCCAGAGCAACCTGAGCCTGGGGTTCGGGCTGGGGATCAAGGTCGTGGTGCTGGGCGAGTTCATCGGCAGCCAGGCGGGGCTGGGTTATCTGCTGAACGTGGCGATGATTCAGTTTGCCATGTCTGCGGTGCTGGTCTACCTGTGGGTGATTCTGCTTATCATGGCCCTGTTCGAGGGGGCGCAAAGCCTGCTCTTCGACCTGTTCCTGGGCAAGTACTTCTATCCATCATGAACGCTGACGTACCTGCCGCTGACATCCTCGTGGTGGATGGGCTGACCAAACGGTTCGGCACAGCCGGGCCGCCGGTCATTGACAACCTGTCCTTCGTCATCCCGCGCGGCGGGCGGGTGGCTCTGTTTGCGCCGACCGGGTCGGGCAAGAGCACCTTGATTAACATTCTGACGGGACTGGAGCGGGCGGACAGCGGGAGCTTCACCGTGGCGGCCCGCCGTCCCGCCACGGTCTTCCAGGAGCCCCGGCTGTTGCCGCACATGACGGTCGAGGAGAACATCCTGTTGCCGATCCGGATGCGACGCACGCCGCTCTCGCCGGCCCTGCTGGCTCGTTATGCGGACTGGCTGGCGATGTGTGATCTTACAGCGTACACGCAGCATTATCCCTACCAGCTCTCCGGCGGCATGAAACAGAAGGTGGCGCTCATACGGGGCTTTCTCACCGAGCCGGATTTTGTGATGCTGGACGAGCCCTTTAAGTCGTTGGATGGGCGTGCCAAACAACAAATCATCACGCACATCCTGGCGACCTATCCGGGCATCAGCTTGTTGTTCGTGACGCACACCATCGAAGAAATTCCGCTGCTGGCCCAATCGCTGCTGCGTTTCCGAGAGGGCCGGCTGGCGAGTTACACCCTGCACGATGCAGCGCGAATAGACACGACACTTATGGAGGCTTTCTATGCCAAGAGTGAATCCTAAGCCATTGGAGCGGGTGCTGCCTCCCGAGACCTATGCCGAGCTGGATGCCTTCATCGCCGGGCTTCACCTGGACCGCGAAGATGAACGCCGGAAAGAAGCTCTGATCCAGGTCTTGCACAAGGCTCAACATCTGTTCGGCTTCCTGCCGGAAGAGGTTCAGCTCCACATCGCCGATGCCTTTGCCGTCAGCCATGCTGAAGTCTCCGGCGTGATCAGCTTTTACAACTACTTCACGACGACCCGTAAGGGCAAATACCAGATCAACGTCTGCCTTGGCACAGCCTGCTATGTCAACGGTGCGGAGAAGGTGCTGCAGGAGTTCGAGCATATTCTGGGCATCCGCTCCGGGCAGGTCACGGAGGACGGCAAGTTCTCCATCGAGAGCCTGCGCTGTGTGGGCGCGTGCGGCCTGGCGCCGGTCGTGACTATCAATGACAAGGTGTATGGCAAGGTGCAGCCGGGCAAGGTCCAGGAGATTCTAGAGCACTACCTGGTGGAAGTCGTCGGAGAGGAGGCCCCCGTCTATGCTTAAAGAACTTACATCCCCCATCACCTCCTATCCCGGGCTGCTTGCCGCGCACGCGCGCTGCAAACCGCTGCTCGACAGTCGTTTGCAGGCAGGCGGCGCCACGAGCCGCCGGCAGATTCTGGTCTGCGGCGGCACCGGGTGTCACGCCTCCGAGAGCGAGCAGATTCTGGAGAACTTCCAGCAGCAGATCGCGCGCCAGGGCTTGAGCAGTGTCGTGAAGGCCTCGGCCACGGGCTGCTTTGGCTTCTGCGAGAAAGGGCCCATCGTCAAGGTGTTCCCCGACGACGTCTTCTACGTGCAGGTCAGGCCGGAGGATGTCGAGGAAATCGTTGACGTGCATATCATCGGCAACCAGCGCGTCAAGCGGCTGCTGTACGAGGAGCCGCAGCTCAAGGCCAAAGTCGAGACGCAGCACGCGATGTCGTTCTACCGCAAGCAGCAGCGCATCGCCCTGCGCAACTGCGGCCTGATCAATCCGGAGGATATCGACGAGTACCTGGCAACCGGCGGCTATCTGGCCCTCGGCAAGGCGCTGACGGAGATGACGCCGGAGGCGGTCATCGACGTGATGAAGCGCTCCGGGCTGCGCGGCCGCGGCGGCGCAGGCTTCTCCACCGGCCGCAAGTGGGAGTTTGGCCGCAGCTATGCCGGTGAGGAGAAGTTCGTTATCTGCAATGCGGACGAGGGCGACCCCGGTGCATTCATGGATCGCTCCATCATGGAGGGCGACTCGCACAGCGTGATCGAGGGCATGGCGATTGCGGGCTACGCCATCGGCGCGCAGCGGGGCTACGTCTACATCCGGGCGGAGTATCCGCTGGCCGTGAACCGCCTGCAGATCGCGCTGGCCCAGGCGCGCGAGCGTGGGCTGCTCGGCCACAACATCCTGGGTTCGGGGTTCGACTTCGACATCCAGATCAAGCTGGGCGCAGGCGCGTTCGTCTGCGGCGAAGAGACTGCGCTCATCCATTCCATCCAGGGCGAGCGCGGCGAGCCGCGCACCAAGCCGCCCTTCCCGGCGCAGAGCGGCCTGTGGAACAAGCCGACCATCGTGAACAACGTGGAGACGCTCGCTAATGTGCCGGCCATCCTCGCGCGCGGCGCGGACTGGTACGCCGGCATCGGCACAGCCACCTCCAAGGGCACGAAGGTCTTTGCGCTGGCCGGCCAGATCAACAATGTCGGCCTGGTGGAAGTGCCGATGGGCACGACCCTGCGCGAGATCATCTACGATATCGGCGGCGGCATCCGCGGGGGCAAGGAGTTCAAGGCCGTGCAGACGGGCGGGCCGTCCGGCGGCTGCATCCCCAAGCAGTTCCTGGATACGCCCATCGACTACGAGTCGCTCGCGCAGATTGGCTCCATCATGGGCTCCGGCGGCATGATTGTGATGAGCGACAAGGACTGCATGGTGAACATTGCCAAGTTCTACCTGGAGTTCACCGTGGATGAGTCGTGCGGCCGCTGTCTGCCCTGCCGGATCGGCACCAAGCGCCTGCACGAAATCCTGGTCAACATCACCGAGGGCCGGGGCACGCCCGCCGACCTGGTGGAACTGCGCGAGCTTTCCGCCGTCATCATGGACTCTTCGCTGTGCGGCCTCGGCCAGACTGCGCCGAATCCGGTGCTCAGCACGATGAAGTACTTCTGGGACGAGTACGAAGCCCACGTGCTGCACAAGACGTGCCCGGCGGGCGTCTGCCAGAAGTTGCTCCGGTACGAGATTATCCCGGACAAGTGCGTCGGCTGCACGGCCTGCGCGCGCGGGTGCCCGGTCAACTGCATCTCCGGTGCGGTCAAACAGCCGCACTTCATCGACCAGAGCCGGTGCATCAAGTGCGGCGCGTGTATGGCGAAGTGCAAGTTCAAGGCCATCTACAGGCATTAGGAGGAGAGCTACCATGGTGAATCTGACTATCGATAACCGGCCCGTCACCGTTGAAGACGGCGCCACGATCCTGGATGCCGCCCGGCAGCTCAACATCCGCATCCCGACGCTCTGCTATCTGGACCTGCACGAGCTGAAGATGGTCAACAAGGTCGCCTCATGCCGGATTTGCAGCGTGGAAGTGGCCGGACGGCGCAACCTGGCGCCCGCCTGCGCGACGCCCGTGTTCGAGGGGATGGAGGTGACGACCAACTCCCGCCGCGTGCTGTTCACCCGGCGCCGCCTGCTGGAGCTGATCCTGTCCAACCATCCGTTCAACTGTCTCATCTGCGCCAAGTCGACGGACTGCGAGCTACAGGCGCTGGCCTGGGAGTTCGGCATCAACACCAAGCGGTATCACGGGGAGGAGACGAG
>JAKPQT010000594.1 GCA_029555885.1 Chloroflexota bacterium
TGTGGACCGGATGATCGTGGAATAGAGATACCAGCCGTGGCACGGTGTGCTGTGGCTTCGCCACAGCACACCGTGCCACAACCCTCTCCATGGACTCAAGGCAGGGAGCCACTTGAAAGACCTTCTGCTGGCAATCGACAACGGCACGCAGAGCGTGCGCGCACTGGCATTCGACCTGCAGGGCAACCTGCTCGGCAAATCCCGGGTAGAGATTCAGCCATACGTCTCACCGCAGCCTGGCTGGGCCGAGCAGGACCCCGAGTACTACTGGCAATCGCTCGGCCAGGCCTGCCAGCAGTTGTGGCGGCAGAGCGACTCTATGAACCTGCCCCCCCGCCTGCGGGAACGGCTGGCCGGGGTCGCCATCACCACGCAGCGCTCCACGGTCATCAACGTGGACAAGGCCGGCAAGCCGCTGCGCCCCGCCATCGTCTGGCTCGACCAGCGGCGCACGGAGGGGCTGCCGCCGGTCGCAGGGCTGTGGGGCGCGGCCTTCCGCGTCTCCGGCATGACCGAGACGGTGGCTTATCTGCAAGCGGAGGCCGAGGCCAACTGGATTCGCACCCACCAGCCCGAAATCTGGGCGCAGACGCATAAGTACCTGTTCCTATCCGGGTACCTCACCTACCGGCTGACCGGCCTGTTCGCGGACTCAGTCGGCTGCCAGGTGGGTTACGTGCCGTTTGACTACAAACGGCTTCACTGGGCCAAATCAAGCGATTGGAAGTGGCAGGCCGTCCCGATGGACCCGGCGGTCCTGCCGGACCTGACGCCCCCTGCCAGCCAGATCGGAACCGTCACGCGGGAGGCTGCTGAGGCCACCGGCATCCCCGCGGGGCTGCCCGTCATCGCGGCGGCGGCGGACAAGGCGTGCGAAATCATCGGCGCGGGCTGCCTGGAGCCGCACATCGGCTGCCTGAGCTACGGCACGACGGCTACGATCAACACGACCCATCGCCGTTATGTCGAAGTCATCCCGCTCATCCCGCCCTACCCGTCCGCGGTGCCCGGCGCGCACAGCCTGGAAGTGCAGGTCTATCGCGGCTTCTGGATGGTCACCTGGTTCAAGGAGCAGTTCGGCTATCCAGAGCTCAAGCGCGCGGAGGAACAGGGCATCGAGCCGGAGGTGCTGCTGGATGACCTGGTCGCGGCCGTTCCACCCGGAGCGATGGGGCTGGTGCTCCAGCCGTACTGGTCGCCGGGGCTGAAGCTGCCGGGACCGGAAGCCAAGGGCGCGATCATCGGCTTCGGGGATGTGCACACCCGCGCGCACGTCTATCGCTCGATCCTCGAGGGGCTGGCCTATGCCCTGCGGGAGGGCAAAGAGCGCAGCGAAAAGCGCAGCGGCGTGCCCATCACGGAG
>JAKPQT010000595.1 GCA_029555885.1 Chloroflexota bacterium
CACCTTAGCCTGCATCTCGCCGGGCGCCACAACGATCAGGGAGTTTGTACGGCCATCCGCCGTCAGGCGGACGCCGGGAACTGCTGACGCAATGGCCTCCCGGATCTGGGCAGCCGCAGCATGCGTCAGCCTGATCACGCGCATCACATCGGCAGGCGACTCCGGCTCGGGCTTCGGCTGTTGCACGGGCGCCGCCGCCCGCGCTTCCGCCTGGGCCGCCTCCGCATATTCCGCCGCCGCCGTATCCAGCCGTTCAACGATCTCGGAGGCCATGGCTATGCCGTCCGGCAGTCCCAGCACTATCGCTGTTCGGGTGCGCGTATCCACATGCACCGCATCTCGCGGCAACACCAGGGCCAGAGCCTCCCGCACGGCAGCCGGGTCGGCCTGCTTCAGGCGGAACGCATGAACCGCCTTTACAGGAACGGGCGCCTCGGTGGCCGCCAGCTTGACCACGGGCTCAGCCGCAGAGGGCTGCTGGGCCGTCACAGGCGCGTCCACCCTCACGTCCAGCGCCGCGACTAGCTGATCCACCCTGGCCTGCAGCTCATCCGGGCCCACAATAATCAGGGAATTCGTGCGGCTATCCGCAGTCAGGCCCACGCCGGGAACCGCGGATGCGACCACCTCGCGCGTCTCGGACGCCTTCGCATGCTCCAGCCTCACCACACGCATAACGTTCGCAGGCAACTCTTGCTTCTGCTCAGGTTCATCCCCAGGCTCCGACTCCGCCTCGTCCTGGGCCTCGGTTGCGCCGGCAGACGCAGTCTGCCCACCAGGAGCCGGCGCCACAGCCGTGTCGAGCAACGCCACTATATCAGACGCCTTGGCGATCTCGTTGGGCAACCCCAGCACCAGCGCTGTGCGCGTGTGCGTGTCAACATGGACCGCATCGCGAGGCATCACCAGAGCCAGCGCGTCCCGCACGGCGATCGGGTCTGCCTGAGCCAGACGGAACGCATGGATAGCCCTGACCGGGGCGGGCTCCGCCGGCTTCGTCGCGCCAGCCTGGGCGGTTGCCGGTGCATCAAGCATCGCGACGATCTCCGACGCCAGGCGGTGCTGTGCCGCCGTGCCCAGCACGATGACCTTGGATGTTCTTTGATCCACAATAATATTTTCACTGGGCAACACGGCGCCGAGCGCGTCCCGCACAGCCAGCGCATCCGCATACTCCAGGGCTATCGCTTTCAG
>JAKPQT010000603.1 GCA_029555885.1 Chloroflexota bacterium
CTTAAGAAATCGCGCAACCAGGAGCGGCAACGGCTACAACAGGAACTCGCCGAGAATTCTTAGTGCCATTCACTTCGAAAGTGCCGGGCACCTAACGCGACGGGCCTTGCGTGGTCCAGGTGCCGGGCACTTCGAAAGTGCCGGGCACCTGATGACCGGAGTGCTCGCGTGGCCCAGGTGCCGGGCACCAAATGACCAGAGTTCTCGCGGTGACGGCAAGGTCACGAAAGACGGATCACGACGCCGTCCATGGCTGGCATGGTCGTCACGACGATCCCGTTCGCGTCCGCCATCACCCCAGCCTGTCCGAACAACACCCTCGCATTGCCGGCCTGCACCGGCAGGACCAGACGGTCGACCGGCTCCCCGCGGTTGACCACCACCAGCACGCGCTCCCCATTGCGCGCACGCACGAACGCAAACGCATCCCCTCCCTGCCAAACCGCGCGCCAGTCGCCCAGTCGCAGGCTCGGATGGGCCTTGCGCAGCCGCGTCAAGGCTCGCACCGTCCGGTGCATCTCCCGGTCCCATGTCTCCGGCGCATCCCAGGGGAACGCGCGGCGGCAGTCCGGGTCGTCCGCGCCCGTCATGCCGATCTCATCGCCGTAGTACAGGCCAGGCGCTCCGGGCAGCGTGAGCTGGAAGAACGTTGCCAGCCGCAGCCGCGCCGCGTCTTCGCCCGCTTCGTGGCGGAAGCGCGGCACATCGTGCGATGAGAGCAGGTTGTGGTTGACGGATGTTACCTGCGAAGAGTACATGGCCAGCATCTGCTCGATGCCGTCGACGAAGGAGGGCGTATCCAGGTCGGCCTTCGCAAAATAGCCGGTGCACAGGTCCTGGAAGAAATAGTTCATCGTCGCGTCGAAGCGGTCGCCCTGCAGCCAGGGCGCGGTGTTTCCCCAGATCTCCGCGATCAGGTACGCGTCGGGCCGCACTGAGCGGCAGGCCGCGCGGAAGTCGAGCCAGAAGTCGGGCGTCACGTGCCGCGCCACATCCATGCGCCAGCCGTCGATGCCGAACTCACGCAGCCAGTACCGGGCCACATCGAGGAAGTAGTGCCGCG
>JAKPQT010000604.1 GCA_029555885.1 Chloroflexota bacterium
GCGATGGCGAGCAACTACAATCTCGCACCGCGGCCCGCGGTCGTCCTCGTCCGCAAGGGTCAGGCGCGCCTGATCCAGCGACGGGAGACCTGTGGCGACTTAGTCGCCCGTGACCTGCCCCTGCGCGGGAGTGGGACCGGCGCGCGGCGCTTCGCCAAGTTTGAGGCGCTGGGCAACGATTATGTCGTGTTGGACCCGGCTGACTGGCCGGAACCGCCCGCGGCAGGGACCGTCCGCCATCTCTGCGACCGCCATCGCGGCATCGGGGCCGACGGCGTGCTGTGGGGCCCTCTGCACTCCGGAGCGATGGCCCGCGAACCCTTCGGCGTGCGGCTGTACAATCCTGACGGCGGCGAATTCGAAAAGAGCGGCAACGGCCTGCGCATCTTCGCGCGTTACCTTTGGGATCGCCGGCTCCCCGCCCAGGCAACATTCGTCATCGACACGCCTGTCGGCCCGGTGACAGCGCATGTGCTGGACCCGTCAGGCTCGCGCATCGCGATGGACATGGGGCGGGTGTCGTTCGATACAGGGCGGATCGGCATCGCCGGACCGCCGCGCGAGATCATCGAGGAAATGGTCGAGGTGGCCGGGCAGACCCGTCGCATCACCGCGGTCTCGGTCGGCAACCCGCACTGCGTCGTGTTCGTGGACGAGATCCCCGCGTCGGCGCAGGTGCTCGGCCACCTGGCGCATCTGGCGCAGAAGCTCGGGCCGCATCTGGAACACCTGCCCCTCTATCCCCGCCGGACCAACGTGCAGTTCGCCCACGCGCTGGACCGGCACACGCTCGCGATTGCGATCTGGGAGCGCGGGGCAGGCTACACGCTCGCCTCTGGCACATCGAGCTGCGCGGCAGCCGCGGCAGCGGTGCGCACGGGTCGCTGTCGCGGCCCGGTGACGGTGCAGATGCCCGGCGGCGAGATGCTCGTCGAATTCGACGATGACCGCGTCCGCCTGACGGGCGAGGTCTCGCCCGTCTGCGAAGGCGTGTGGCTCGGCCAACCATCGTAGGAGCAGCCCTTGCGGCTGCCCACCCTGGAATCGTATAGGGTGTCGCGGCTTTGGCCGGTGGGCGTGCCCGCACGCCTGGGGAGTCTATGCACACAGCCCGCCTGACCAGCTGAAGCCTTGACTCCAATCTTTGTATGCCCGCAGGGAAATCCGCAAGGGATGCTCAGCTAATCACCGAAGGGAACAGCTACATGTTGAGGAGGAATGACCCGGAACCACGCCGCGTCGTCGTGACGGGCCTGGGCGCAGTGTCACCGCTGGGGCTGGACGCGGAGAGCACCTGGGCCGGGGTCATCACAGGCCGGTCGGGCGTCGGTCCCATCACGGCCTTCGACGCCAGCGGTCTTGCCACGCGCATTGCGGCCAGCGTCAGGAGCTTCGACGCGGGGCAGTACATGGATATCAAAGAGGCGCGGCGCCTCTCACTCTTCATCCAGTACGCGGTCGCCGCGGCACAGCAGGCCATCGACCAGGCGAGGTTGTCTATTCCCGAGGATGAACAGCACACGACCGGCGTCGAAATCGGCAGCGCGCTGGGCGGCAGCAGCCTCGTGGAGGAGCAGCGCCTCGTGCTGGAGCAGCGCGGGCCGCGCGCGGTCAATCCCACGTTCCTCCCGGCCATCCTCATCAACTCGGCCGCGTGTACGGTTGGCATCCGGCACGGCATCCGCGGCCCGGTCAGCGCGCCTGTGGCCGCCTGCGCCACCGGCGCGGTCGCCATCGGAGAGGCCGCGCGACGGCTGTGGAGCGGGGAGGCGGACGTCAACGTCATGCTCGCCGGCGGCAGCGACAGCGTGATGACCGCGCTCGGTATTGCCGCCTTCGGCAGGCTCGGCGCGCTCTCCACGAAGAACGACACCCCGGAGCGTGCCTGCGCGCCCTTCTCCGCCGACCGGGATGGTACGGTCGTGGGCGAGGGCGCGGCCGTCATCGTCCTGGAGACGCTGGCCCACGCCCAGCGCCGCGGCGCGCCCATCCTCGCGGAGCTGGCCGGCTACGGTCTCACATCCGACGCCGTGCACCTCGTCATGCCGGACCCCCAAGGGACGTACGCGGCGCGCGCGATGTCCGCTGCCTTGCGGCAGGCCGGCCTGCAGTCCGGCGACCTGGATTGGATCTGCGCGCACGGAACCGGCACGCAGCTCAACGATGTATCCGAGACGCGGGCCATCAAGGCCGCGCTGGGAGCCGCGGCCTATACGACGCCGGTCAGCTCGATCAAGGGCGCGCTCGGCCACACGCTCGGCGCATCCGGCGCGCTGGCGGCGGTGACCGCGGTCCAGGCCCTCAATGCGGGCGTCATCCCCCCGACGCTCAACTACGCTGCGCCCGATCCCGAGTGCGACCTGGACTATGTCCCCAACACCGCGCGCCCCGCAGATGTCCGGACGGTGATGGTCAACGCGTTCGGCTTCGGCGGCCAGAACGCCGCGCTGGTCTTCCGCCGCTGGGAGGACTAAAAACACTTGACAACCCTGTAGCGGGGCAACCTGCGGTTGCCCCGCTACAGGGTTTATCAGGTTTCCTCTACGCAGCCGCCGCGTCAATCGCTTCCACCGCCGCAGCATGGCCGTTCACCTGGATGAACTCCTCCACCTTGCGACGGCACACATCGTCCGTGTACTGCTCCGGCGGGCTCTTCATGAAATAGCTGGACGGGCCGAGCAATGGCCCCCCAATCCCCCGGTCCAGCGCCAGCTTCGCGCACCGCACCGCGTCGATCACGACGCCCGCGCTATTGGGGCTGTCCCAGACTTCCAGGTGCGCCGTCATGAGCAGCGGCACATCCCCAAACGTCGTCCCCTCGATCCGGATCTCGCAGAACTTGCGATCCGTCAGCCACGGCACGTAGTCGCTGGGGCCCACATGGACGTTCTCCGCGCCGATCTCCTCCGTCAACTGCGAGGTGACCGCGTTCGTCTTGGAGATCTTCTTGCTCTCCAGCCGCTCGCGCTCCAGCATGCCCATGAAATCCGTGTTGCCGCCGAAGTTGAGCTGATACGTCCGGTCCACCCGCACGCCGCGGTCCTCGAACAGGCGGGTCAGCACGCGGTGCGTGATGGTCGCACCGACCTGGCTCTTGATATCGTCGCCCACGATCGGCAATCGCGCAGCCTCGAACCGCTTCTGCCATGCCGGATCGTTGGCGATGAAGACCGGGATGCAGTTGACGAATGCGACGCCGGCCTGTAACGCTTGCTCGGCATAGAAGCGCGCACCTTCCTCGCTCCCGACGGGCAGGTAGTTGATCAGCACATCGGCCTGCGCCGCGCGCAGCGCCTGCGCCACATCCACCGGCTCGGCATCCGATTCATCGATGACGCGGCGCAGATACTTGCCCAGCCCATCGAGGGTCGGCCCGCGCTGCACCGTCACGCCCAATGCCGGAACCGCGGCAAAGCGGTAGGTGTTGTTCTGCCCGGAGAAGATGGCCTCCCCCAGGTCCTTGCCCACCTTCTCCGCATCCACATCGAAGGCGGCCACAAACTCCAGGTCGCTGATATGGTAGCCCCCCAGGTCGACGTGCATCAGGCCGGGGATGTTGTCGGCCGGATTCGCGCCGGCATAGTAATGCACCCCCTGGATCAGGCTGCTGGCGCAGTTTCCCACGCCCGCAATCGCGACTCGTATCTTGCGCTTCATGTTCTCGGTTCTCCTTAGGTTGGTTCAGGCGACGGGATTGCCCGCCTGCCTGTCGATGAAATCGATTCTGGCAGTACCATGCGCGAGCAAACGTTTGCGCAAACATTCGATCTGCGGTTCCACCCTTGCACCTCTTACGCCACCCCTTCGCGATCTTCGCGCTTTGCGTCCTTCGAACTCTTCGCGCCTTCATGTTCCAATGGCCCGGCGCTGCTCCGCACCACCAGCCGCCCCTTGAGAACGACTTCGG
>JAKPQT010000630.1 GCA_029555885.1 Chloroflexota bacterium
GCCAGTGAGCGCGTGCGGTCGGCGGTCGTCTCGCTCCCAGTCCCAGTAGTGATCCGACTGCTGGGCTTTGTGCGGCACCTGCACAAAGCCCAGCAGTCGGATCACTACTGGGACTGGGAGCGAGACGTCCGCCGACCGCACGCGCTCGCTGGCCGCCTCGAGAAGTTCCGCCTTCTCTTTCAGGAGCAGCACGATCGCTCGGCGGACGGGGACCACGTTCAGCGGCTCATAGGTGGCGTTCAGCACGAGTACAGTGTTCATACCCCAGCAGTGTCCTGTCGTCGGGAGCGCGGCCAGAGCAACCTACCGCTCATCCTAGCCCGCGCCCTCCTTCGCGTCAATGCCCGGTCGCGTCAACAGGATCTCAGCTACCAGATCATACTCCTGCGCGCCCGTCACGCGCGCCTGCACGAATTGTCCAGGCTCGTGCTCGCCCGCTATCAAGACCAGGCCATCGATCTCTGGCGCGTCCCGATATGAGCGGCCGATGCTCAGCCCCTCGGCCGAGCCCTCGAGCAGAACCTCCAGCGTCCGACCGACCTGCTCCGTGTTGCGGGCCAGCGAGATGCTCTGCTGGATCTGCATGGCGCGCTCATAGCGCTCTGCGGCAGCCTCGGCGGGAACCTGATTGGGCAGGGTGGCGGCGCGCGTGCCCTCCTCGCGGGAGTAGGCAAAGATGCCCACCTTATCGAAGCGTTCCGCGGCCATGAAGGCCAGCAGGGCCTCAAACTCGGCCTCGGTCTCGCCAGGATAGCCAACGATGAACGTCGTCCGCAGGGCCACGTCGGGCATGGCCGTGCGCAAGTCGGACAGCAGTCGGTGGACGGCAGCGACGTCGCTCGGTCGCCCCATGCGGCGCAGCACGTCCGGATGGGCATGCTGCAGGGGGAGGTCCAGATAGTGGCACACGGACGGCAGGGCCGCCATGGTCGCAATGGTCCGCGGGCTGACGTCCTGCGGGTAGGCGTACAGGATGCGCAGCCAGTGCGCAGCGGGTGCCTGCGCAGAGAGCGCCTCGAGCAGTCCTGGCAGAGCGTCGCGCAGACCCAGGTCACGGCCCCAAGCCGTCGTGTTTTGCGCGATGAGGACGATTTCGCGCACGCCCTGTTCGGCCAGTTCGCGCGCTTCGCGGAGGATCTCCTCCTGCGGCTTGGACCGCTGCCGGCCCTTAATGAGGGGGATGGCGCAGAAAGCACAGGAAGCGCTGCATCCGTCGGCGATCTTGAGGTACGCACTGGCGCCGGAGCCCGGTCGCCGATGGACTGAGGTGACCAGCATGTCTGCTGGGCCAGCGATCGTGACGCGGTCGCGCGACTCCTCCGCGAGGGCGCGCAATACCTCGGCGATACGCGGCCACGACTGCGTGCCGAGCACTGCATCGACTCCCGGGACCTGCTGACAGATGACGTCGGCATATCGCTGAGCCAGGCAACCCGCGGCCACCAGGAACTGGCCCGGGCGTTTGTGCGCGGCCAGTTCGCGAAGGGCTCCGTAGGATTCATCGCGGGC
>JAKPQT010000637.1 GCA_029555885.1 Chloroflexota bacterium
CCGAGCGCATCCTGTGCTATCAAGAGCACTACAACCGAACGGCCAGGCCGTTCAACTGGCAGTTCACCCGCAGCAACCTGCAAGAAAGGCTGCGGGCGCTGGCCGACGTCAAGTCGGAGAACTTATGAAATCAAGGTCTAGATTTCTAGAACAACACCATCGCGAGCTTCGTGCGGTATTCGCGGACGAGCGGCGATTCGTCACCGAGCAGCGCGAAGAGCGCGAGCATGACCTGGCGCGGCTCGCCGTTGCGGTAGCGCTTGTCGCGGCGCAGGACATCGATCAAGGCATCCATCGCCGCGCGCATTTCCCCGTGGGCAATGGCCTGACCCGCCCTCTGGTATAACCCTTCGATTTCACCGAACCCGTTCGCCCCTGACGTGGCGGTGAGCAGCAAGCCCACCAGCGGCTTCAGGGCTTCCGCCGGCCCTGCCTCCGGGCCGTCCGTCAGCTTGTCGAGCAACTGCCCCGCCTCCTGAGCCTTGCCCTGGGCGAGCAGCGCCTTTGCCAGCGACAGGTTGAGTGCCGGCAGGCTGCCGTTGCCCGCGCCGGCCTTGCGCAGCACTTCTTCAGCTTCCGCGTACCTGCCCGCAGCCAGCAGCGTTTCGGCGTCGGGCGCGCCGCCCGTGCCGGCCTGGCTCCCGCCCTTCACCGCGAACTTCGCGAGGAACTCGCGCACGCGCGGCTCCGGCTGCGCGCCGACAAACTCGGCCACCAGCTTGCCGTCCTTGAACGCCTTGACCGCGGGAATGCCCTGGATGCCGAACTGCCCGGCAACGCGCTGGTTCTCGTCGGTGTTGATCTTGGCGAGGATAAACCCGCCCGCATACTCGTTCGCCAGCTTCTCAAGGACCGGCCCCAACATGCGGCACGGCCCACACCAGGGGGCCCAAAAGTCCACTACGACCGGCGTCTGCCGGGAGCGGTTGATCACCTCCGCCTGAAAAGTGGCGTCGCTGACTTCGATCACGTATTCTGACTTCATCAATGCCTCACAGCTTATAGCGATATACGTTGGTTTCGCGTTTTTCGAATCCCACCCGCTGATAGAGCCGGTTGGCGGCCTCGCGCGAGGGCCGGGAGGTCAGGTCGACTGTCGTCGCGCCTGCCGCCTTCGCAATGGCCAGCGCCTCACGGGTCAGCGCCTCCCCGATGCCCCGGCCGCGCTGTGCACTATCCACGACGACATCTTCGATCCAGGCACGACGGCCCGTCGGGATGCGGAACATGGCGAGCGTCAGGCTGCCGACAATCTCCCCCCCATCATTGCGAGCCACGAGCAGCGTGATGGCCGGCGACTCGATCATCTCCGCCAGCTCGGCGCGCGTCGGCGCGGAGTTAGAGGACGACAACTGCGGCATCAGCCGCCGGAAGGCCTCCACCAGTTCATCGGTCACCGCAGTCTGTCGTTCGATGTGCATCTGTTTCCCTCCACAATTGGATGCCACGGTGAGTCGCAGGTTACAAGTTGCAGGTCACAGGTTGATAGGCAGGCCGCCTGCCTTCGAGAAGGCACTCCTCAATCGTCAACTTTCAACGTGCAACCTTCCAACCTTCAATCGTATCGTCCCAGCTCCTTCGCCAGTGCAACCCACTGCCGGAACGTCTCCAGGCTCACCGAGTCCGGCACGCTGTGGTCGGAGCTGATGAGGTAGCCGCCGCCCTGTTTCATCACCGGAACGACGCGGCGCATCTCCTCCCACAATTTCTCCGGCTCGGTGTAGAGCACGGCGTTCAGCCCGCCGTGAAATGCAAGCCGGTCGCCGTACTGCGCCTTGAGCGCCACCGGGTCCATGCCCGCCTTGACCTCGAGCGGGTTGAGCATGTCCAGCCCGATGTCGATCAGCTCCGGCACGAAGCGGTTGATGTTGCCGCAGGAGTGCAGCCGTGCCTTGATGCCCTTCTTGTGCGCCCATTCGATCGCGCGGGCGTGGACCGGCTTGAGCAGGTTGCGGTACATGCGCAGGGAGAAGAACTGCGTGCCCTTATAGCCCATATCGTCATACCACATCGCCTCGTCGAAGCGGTAGCCCGCGTCCCACACCATGTCGAGCAGGGCCAGGTTGACGTCGAGGAAGTGGTTGAACATATCCACCAGCCACTCCGGCTGCTCGGCCAGCGCAATGAGCACGCGCTCGGTGCCGACAACCCACGAATGGGTGACGTCGAACCCGAACCAGAGCAGCGCGCGCAGCCAGTAGCCCTCCTCGCGCCAGCGCTTATAGTTCTGTTCGAGGTGGGCCCACGGGATGCGGTCGCGGCTCGGCACCATCCGGGCCTTCGCAGCGGCCCACGAGTCCGGATCGACGATGGTGTGCGCCAGGAACTCCGGCACGCCGCCGGCATGGGTCCAGTCGCGCATGGTCGTCCCGAAGCGGCTCGTATGGATGCGGTACTCAGGCGTTTCTTCGAGCACCTGCTCGGGGTACTGCGGGCTGTTGTCGACCGCGATCGTCGCAAACTTGTCCAGCCCGAAGTAGTCGTCGAAGCGGACGCCCTCCGGCATCCCTTCGCGGTGCCAGCGTTCGATCGTCGAGTTCCACGGGTCATCTGTGACGGGCACGCGGTCAGCTTCCTGGTGCGCGTACATGCGCTGCATGCGTTCGTAGGTGGTCATCTCGGTCATGACGGTTGCTCCTCGGGGTGGGTGGTTGGGGTGCTCATGCCGCGTTTGACTTGTTATGAGTGAGTATAAGCGGAGCGGGGAGCTTTGTCACATTTTGGATGTTATCAGCGGAACAGGCTCTCTGCCGGGGCGCGGCGGAAGTGCGCGCGGTAGGCCGCGGACTCCGCGAGTGCGGCGGACAGCCGGCTGCCGATCGCCGCGCGCGTGGCATCGGCAGCCGGCCGGCCGCTGCCGGCTGCGAGGAGCAGGTGGGGGCCATCCGCGCTGACCGCCAGTTGGCCTGCGGCTTCCAGCCACTCCAGCCCTAGCCGCAGGGCTGTCTCGGTTTGCGCGGTCGCCGCGGCCAGCGCAGCCAGCGTCGTCCGGCCCGTGCGCGCGTTGACGACGTGCTTGACCAGCCCCGCCAGGCGGCGCAGGAACGCCTCTGGCTGGTCCAGATTCGGATCCTGGCCGACCAGGTAGATGCGCGTTGGCTGGACGCGGGCGATGGCTGCGCGCAGCTCTGCCGGGGCGGGCGGTGCGGTCCAGATGATGAGATCGGCTGCGGGTGTCAGGGCGTGGCGATCCTGCCCCACGATAGCGCCTGTGCCGCCCTCAAACCAGACGGCTGTGGTGCCAGAAGCCAGCAGTTCGGCCAGGAGCGTCTGGGGCGCGGCTGCCGACCGGTAATCCGTGATCTCGAAGGGCAGGCCAACGCGCACCACAACGGGTTCCGCACCCGCGCTGGGCCGGATGGCGATCAGCTCGACCTGCACGTCGCGCTGGCCGCGGTAGGTGCTGGAGCGCGCGACGTAAGCCAGATCGAACAGGCCCTCGGGCGCCGTCTCATCTCCGCCATCCCACCATACGACGGAGCGTTCGTTGCCCGCTTCGTCGGTGATGAGCAGCACCCGATGTTCGTCGTTGCGGCCCACCTGCCGGTCCGCCTTGACCCGCAGCCGCTCCGCGATGAGCACCAGGGGCGGGTTGCCGGCCCCGAAGGGCGCGAGGCGGGCCAGGTCGTCCGCCAGTTCCAGCGTCAGCTCTGCCAGCGGGAGGCTGCCGTCGATGGGCAGGCCCGCGTCGCGCCGGCAGGGCCGGCGCGCTTCGACGGCGCGCAGGAAGCCCCGGCGGAACTCAGCGATGTGCCCCGGCTCGATAGTGAAGCCTGCGGCC
This sequence comes from Chloroflexota bacterium, assembly GCA_029555885.1. Next base: position 3,782 of record JAKPQT010000637.1, read on the forward strand.
ATCGGATGCCCGCCGTAACCGGCGAGCAGGTGGGCCTGCGTAGCAATCGCCTCGGTGATGTGTAGTCCCTCGACCGAGCGGGCGGACGCACGGCCCAGCCCGCCTGCAGGCGTTGCGATGAGGATCGTCGGCTTGCCGTAAGCCTCGACCAACCGGCTGGCGACGATGCCGATGACGCCGGGCGGCCAGTGCGGGCTCTCCAGCACGAGTGCGGGCGTGTCGAGCAGGGCCGGGTCGCGCTGAATCTGGGCCTCGGCCGCACGCTCCACGGCATCGCATTCCAGCTTACGCCGCGCGTTGAGCGTCTGGAGATCCGCCGCGATGATACGCGCGCGGATGAGGTCCTGGCGCCGCCGGTCGGTGGTGCGCGGGCCACCCTCACCGAGGGTCAGCAGCTCGACGCAGGGGGTCGCGTCCGCCAGACGGCCCGCCGCGTTCAGCCGGGGCGCGATGACGAAGCCGATGTGCTCCTCGGAGAGGTGCGTCGGGTCCAGCTCCGCGGTCTCCATCAGCACCTGCAGGCCGAGCCGCTGCGTCCGGCGCAGCGCGGCCAGCCCCTGTTGCAGGAGATAACGTGTGTCCCCGCGCAGCACCGCGAGGTCTGCCACGATGCCGAGCGCGACGAGGTCCAGCAGCCGCGCCGCGTCATCCGGTCGTCGCGCCCAGTCATACAGCCCCTCGGCCAGCTTGTAAGCCACGCCGACGCCGGGCAGGTCATAGAGCGGGTGGGGCGTGTCACCGTTGGGCGTCGTCAGTTTGGGGCTGATGACCGCAACGGCATCCGGCAGCGTGGCGGGCAGGTCGTGGTGGTCGGTGATGACCACGTCCACATGGCGGCTGCGCGCGTGGTTCACCGCCTCATGGGCCGCGATGCCGGTGTCGCACGTGAGGATCAGCCGCGCGCCCGCGTCGATGGCCCGGTCCAACGCGGGCAGGCTGATGCCGTGGCCCTCGGTCTCGCGGTTCGGCACGTGGTAGGTGACATCCGCACCGAGGTCCCGCAGGCAGGAGACGAGCAGCGCGGTGGCCGTCTGCCCGTCCACGTCGAAATCACCCCAGACGCAGATGGGTTCGCGGCCGCGGACTGCGCGGCCCAGCCGCGTAACTGCGCGGGCCATGCCGGGGAGCTCGCCGTAATGGGCCGGTGTGTAAGCGGCCGGGTCGAGGAAGGCACGGGCTGCGGCCACGTCTGCGAACCCGCGGCGGACGAGCGTCTCCGCGACGAGCGGATGCCCGCCGACGGCCTCACGCAGCGCCTCCGGCACGCTGACCGGCGCGGGCAGCAGCCAGGGACGGGTCAAAAGGCAATCTCCCCTACCTGCTCGAAGTCGATCTGGTCCAGCCAATCGCGCTCCGGCTCTAGTTCAGCGTCCTGCGGGGCCTGCTCGGTCATGTCGCCTGCCTCGGCTCCGCGGTCACAGAGCGAACGATACGGACAGAAGCGGCAGCGCCGCACGTCGTCCGTCTTGGGGAATGCTGCCTCGTCCTCGCCGTCCGCAGACGCCGCCGCAATCTCATTGACGAGGTTGAGCAGGTAGCGACTGTCTGCGCGGTACTGTTCGTCGCTGTAGGGCAGCCGCTCCGGCTGGCCGGGATGGTTGGCGAACCAGTACAGCATCGTGATCTGGCCCGGCGTCAGCGGCTCGTCGCCGTTGAGGTGCGCGCCTGCGGATGCGAGAATGTAGCGGTACACGCGCGTCTGGAGTCGGGCGTTGAGCCACGCCTGTTTCGGACGGTGCTGGCCGGTCTTCCAGTCCACGATGACCGCACGCTGGCCCGGCTGCACCGCAATGAGGTCGTACTTTGCTATGATCCGGTAGTCGCCCGCGGGCACGGAGAGCGTAATCTCCGGATAGCGCGCCGGCGGCAGGTCCGACTACAGTTCGAACAAGAAGCCGCGTTTTACGA
>JAKPQT010000646.1 GCA_029555885.1 Chloroflexota bacterium
AGTATACCGTTATTCCAACCAACGACGCCATCGCAGCAGACGGCCAGCACGCCGCCGTCGGCCTGCGCGATGCGCGGGTCCATTACTATGACCGCCAGGGCACCGAGATCTGGAAGCAGCAGATAAAGGGCGTCATTCGCGGCCTCGATATATCGAACGACGGTTCGTTCCTCGTCACGGGCGATGAGCAGCAGCAGGCTTACGGGCTGGCTGCCGAGATCCCCGCGGGCGCCAGAAACAGCATCAAGTGGACGATCAAGGTCGATGGCAAGCTGCTCTCCGCTGCAACGACCGGCGACGGCACGCTTTCTGCCTTCGGTGCGCGCGACAAGAATGTTTACCTCGTCGATGAGACAGGCGCCGTCACGAGCAAATTCGCGACCGGCGGCCAGGTCTTTGCGGTTGCGCTCTCGGCCGATGGCAGCACACTCATTGCAGGCTCCGAGGACAGCAAGGCGTATGGCTTCAGCACCGGCCAATCGGCCGCGGGTTACGCGGCTGGCCAGGCGCAGGCGCGGCTGCGCATGATCCTGATTCCGTTGGCCGTCGTCGCCGTCATTGCGGCCCTGGTGTTGTGGCTGGGCAAGACCACGACGGGCCAGCAGGTCTGGGAGAAGCAGGGCGCCGGCCCTCGCCGCCTGCTGCGCGAGATTTGGCGCGCGCGGCTGTCCTACCTGCTCCTGGTCCCGACTGTCGGGTTGCTGTTGATCTTCAACTATTACCCGGCCTTCTCCGGCCTCTTCCACTCCTTTACCAAGTGGAATCCCGGCCTGCCGACCAAGTGGGTAGGGCTGGCAAACTTCGAGGCGGTCCTCCACAACCAGTTCCTGCGCCAGGGCGTCATCAATGCCGTCATCCTCATTGTGACGGGCTACATCAAGACCTTGACCATGCCGCTGCTGGTAGCGGAGCTGCTGTTCCACCTGCGCTCGTCACGCATTCAGTACTGGCTGCGCTCGCTGTTCATCTTCCCGATCATCGTGCCCGGCGTCGCCATCATCCTGATCTGGCGGAACATCTTCGACCCCAACATCGGTCTGCTCAACAACGTGCTCGCGAGCTTCGGGCTGATGAACATGCGGACCCCGCAGGCCTGGCTGGGCGACCCGCAGACCGCGATCTGGTCGATCGTGTTCATCGGCTTCCCGTGGGTCGGCGCATTCGCACTCCTGCTCTATTATGGCGGCTTGATCTCGATTCCGACGGAACTGTTCGACGCGGCCAAGGTGGACGGCGCAAGCGGCTGGCGGCGCTTCTGGATGATCGACCTCCCGCTGCTGATGGGCCAGATCAAGCTGCTGCTGGTCCTGGGCTTCATCGGCGGTATGCAGGAGTTCAGCATCGTGTTCCTGACCACTGAGGGCGGTCCCTACAATGCAACCTACACGCCCGCGCTGGAGCTCTACTACCAGGCGATGCGTTTCAATAACTTCGGCCTGGCTTCGGCCATCGGCACGGTGCTCTTCCTGGTTATCATGGTCGGCACCATCATCAACCTGAAATTTGTCCGCTCGGCCACCGAGTTTCAGGCGTAGGGCCGTCCCGACCTATTGGCGTGAGGCGAATTATGACGAACACAGTCCATTCCACTACCACACAGGCTGCGGAGGCCGGGTCGAACGTGCGAGGTATTCTGGGGCGGCTGCGCGCCCGGCGGCCCGCCGCGGTCAGCAGCGGCAGCGCAGGATCAAGCACGTGGAGCCAGGTCGGCATCATCGTGGCCCTGGTGGTCCTGCTCTTTCTGACCTTGGTGCCGGTGCTGTTCATGCTGGTCACCTCGCTCAAGAACCGAGGCCAGATCTTCACGCAATTCTGGGCCTGGCCCAACCCGCCGCTGTGGGAGAACTACACCCTGGGCTGGCAGGGCATGCGCACCTATATCTACAACTCGCTGCTCTTCGGCACCGTGTCGGTGGCCGCGGTCGTTTTACTCTCCTCCCTCACGGGTTATGTGTTTGCGCGGCACCGGTTCCCGGGCAAGGAGATCATCTACATGGCGATCCTGGCCCTGATGATGATCCCCGGCGTGTTGACGCTGATCCCGTCGTTCGTCCTGGTGCGCCAGTTGGGGCTGATCGACACGCCCTGGGCGCTGATCCTGCCGTGGACGGCGGGCGGCCAGGTGTTCGGCATCCTGCTGTGTCGCAGTTACCTTGCGTCGCTGCCGCAGGAGCTCTTCGAGGCGGGCCGCATCGACGGCGCGAGCGAACTTGCCCTGTACTGGCGCGTTGCGCTCCCGCTCAGCTTCCCGATCCTCATCACGCTCGCAATCATGCACTTTGTCGGCGTCTACAACGACTTCATCTGGCCCCTGGTCACGATCACCAACCCTGACTACCAGGTGGTGGGCGTGGGCCTGCGCCAGTTCGTCAACCAGTGGGGTGTGGTGGACATCGGCGGGCAGATGGCGGGCTATGCAGTCTCCGTCGTCCCGCTGCTGATCCTGTTCACGTTCGGCATGAAGTACTACATCCAGGGTGTGACCGCGGGTGCGCTGAAGGCATAACGGCGCTAAGGGCATAGCGCGGCGACGAAGAACGCTAGGCGAGGGATGTGAGGGCTGTTTGCGATTGCCCTTCGGAACGCTGTTGTGGAGTCGAGGCTTCAGCCGGTTTGAGAAACCCGTTTTCTCAGGCGCAGCGCCGCTGTGCCCGAAAACGGGTTTCTGGCATCTTTCATCGTGCGTCCACTGGAGGCCCCATGTTCCGGTTGCGTGAACGGGCGACTCGCCCGTTCCTCATAGTGTGTCTGCTCCTGGCGTCCTGTAGTACTCCCCCTTCTCCGGTCACCCCCGTGCCCGATTCGCCGCCCCCCGGCGTTGCCAGCGTCGCGACCCCGGCGGCTCCCGTCATCTTTGCCTATGATTTCGCGGGCAAGAGCGCCGCGCTGGGCTGGAACGCGACCAACGACCTGGCGCCGTTCACGACCGGCGCCGATGGCCTGGCGACCGCCTCGACCGGCGGCGACCCGTACATGGTCGGGCCCGCGCTCCGGCTGGACGCGGCAGACGCGCTCCACATCGAGATTCGGATGCGGCATGACCGGGGCAGCGATGCGCAGCTCTTCTGGGAACGCGCGGGCCAGAACTTTAACGAGGCCGACAGCCAGCATTTCACAACGGTGCCTGATGGCGAGTGGCACGACTATCGCATTACGCTGAAGGGGCACGCAGGCTGGCAGGGCCGCATCGTCCGGCTGCGGCTCGACCCGACGACGCAGCAAGGGGCCAACGTCACCATCGCGTACATTCGCGGCCTCGGCGCGCTTCCTGCCGCGCTGGAGGTTGCCAGCTTCGGCGCGGCGGTCGCGCTGCCGCGTGCGGGCGAGCCGTTCACGGTGCAGGCCGTCGCGGTCAACCAGGGCGACCAGCCTGCGGAGTCCGCCGGCCTGCGGCTGGATGCGCCGGCGGGCGTGACGGTGACCGGCGATGCGACAGCATCGTTCGCCGCGGTCCAGCCGGGCGCGGCCATCACGGGCACGTGGAGCGTCAGTGCGGATCCAGGTGCGCATACGCTCGGCCTGAGCGTGGACGGGCAGCGGCTGGCGCAGGCGCTGGTCATCGCGGAAGACCCGACCGGCGCGGAACTCGCGCTGTCCGGCGACAACGTGCGGCTCCGCTTCACTGACCACTCGTTCGGCTACGGTCCCGCGACCCTGGAATGGCGCAGCGGCGACGACTGGCAGGTCGCGGGCCGGCTGCGCAGCTTCGGCACGCTCATCTATCTGGCAGAGGACGGCACGGAGCGGCAGGCCGCGTTCTTCGCGCCGGAGATGGCCGCTGACCCCGCGGGCGGCTGGCTGGAAGCGGACGCACGGCACACGGACGGCGACCTGACCTGGCGGCTCACCGCGCGCTTCGAGCGCAGCGATGCGGGCCCGTGGCTCACCGCGACGTACACGCTGGCCGCGAACCGACCTGCGCAGCTCCTCGCGTGGACCGGCCCGGAGCTGTACGTGGGCGAAGGGCAGGCGGGCTACCGCCGTGACAGCGCACTCTTCCCCGGCCTGGAGTTTCTGACCGGCGACGAGCTGAGCTCCGGCACGGACTACGTGGACGCGTCCGCCGCGGCGCGCTACGTCCCGCACCCGAACAAGATCACCATCCCGCTGATGGCCGTCACGGGCAACGGCAGCACTGCGGGCCTGATGTGGGACCCGCTGCAGGCGTGGGACGCCGCGGGCCACGATCGGCCGGCCGCGCTCTTCGCCTCCCCGAACCGCTGGGAGGGGCAGGCCAACCACCTCATGCGGTTGTTCGTGCCCGGCCTGACCGCCGGCCTGCAAGAGAATCACGCCAAACTCGACCGGCCCTATGCGTTGCCCGCCGGGCAGGCGCTGCACCTGAGCGCGCGGCTGTTTGCCGCCGCCGCGGAGCCCGCAGGCTCCGCCGATATACTCGCGCCGCTGGAGGTCTGGACCGCGGCGAATCCGCTGCCCGCAGTGCAAGGGCGGCCGCGGTCCGATGCCGACTCGCTGCGGCTCGCGCTGGAGAACTACACGACCGTGACCTGGGTGCCGGACGCGCGCGGCTGGCGCTATGCCATCCATGACCCGTGGGGCCCGGGCAGCAATCCGGCCATCGCGCTGCACCTGTGGCTGAGCACGCTGGCTGAGCCGCAGGCTGAGGCAATGGCGGCGCGCCGCGACATGGCCCTGTCCAGCGCGGGCAGCCCGCCCGTCGGCGGCCAGCCGAACCCCTGGTTCTACCGCCCCCTGTGGCTGCTCCACACGGGCGGCCACGCGGCGGAGATGCAGCAGGCGCTCCAGGCCGCGCGCGATATTGCCGCGCGACAGCAGCCCGATGGCTCCTGGCCTTACACGCCCAACCCTGCCGCCCAGCGCACGTTCGGCCAGGCCGGCGACTCCTCGAACGGCTGGGTGGCGACCTCCGCATTGCCCGTGCTCTACATGGCCCGGCTGACCGGCCACCCTGCGCTCGTCGCTGCGGGCGCGCGCGCGCTCGCCTACCTGGAAGCATCGCCCCTGCGGCCCGAGGGCGCGCAGACGTGGGAGCTGTCGCTGCACGTGCCCGACTTGTTGGCATCCGCCTGGACGGTGCAGTCGTTCGTGGAGGGCTACCGGCTGACGGGCGAGCCGCGCTACCTGGCTCTGGCGGAGCGGTGGGCGCTGGCGGGGCTGCCGTTTGTCTACCTGTGGAACGCGCCCGACCGGCCCATCATGCGCTACACGACCATACCGGTCTATGGCGCGTCGAATTACATCTATCCCTGGTTCGGCCGCCCAGTGCAGTGGAACGGGCTGGACTATGCTTACGGGCTGCAGGCGCTCGCCGCGGAGCTCCAGGCCGCGGGCCGACCCGCGCAACTCAACTGGCGGCAGGTGGCCGAGGGCATCACGATCGCAACCGCGCAGATGCAGCCG
>JAKPQT010000669.1 GCA_029555885.1 Chloroflexota bacterium
CCTCCGCGGCCGCGGCCAGGGCGATCTCGCGCTCGCGTTCGCCCACCTCGCCCACGGCATCCGCGCCCGGGGTGTCGATCACCGAGAAGAGCCCGGTGTCGGCCTCTTGCGTGCGCCGCGTCGTGCCGGGCACCGGCCCGACCTCGGCCCGGTCCTTCGCGTGGGTGATGAGCTGGTTGTAGAGCGTCGATTTGCCCACATTGGCCGGTCCTACGACCGCAATGCGCTGCCTTGCCGCGGCGATGGGCCGGTACTGGTCCGCCACAAGCGCCAGGATCTCCTTGAGGGGCTTGATTGCCTCGGGCAGGACCGCAAGCCAGCCCTCCAGCTCGCGCTGCCGCGCCGCCGGCAAGCCGTCCCAGGCCTGCCGGATGGTCTCTTGCGCGGGGCCGGGGATGTCGCGCAGGATATCGTCGAGTACGGACAACGGGTCGCCTCCTGTCAGATGGGGATAATATAGCACAGCCCAGGGTGGGCACCAATCACGCACGACGCCCCGGTCACCAACCTGCAACCTGCAACTTCGAACCTTCAACGAATCACCAATCTTCAATCTGTAATCTTCAATCCCCGTTTTGACATCCGTGTCCCGCTGGCCGATAATGCGCGGGTGATACCCCTCACAAACACATCGCTCAAGGAGGACGGTTGTGACCCATACCCACGTAATTCCCGAGGATTGGCAGGACCCGCTCGTCATTTCGCGTAACAAGGAGCCGGGCCATGCGACCCTGATGGTCTATCCGGACGTAGTGACCGCGCTCGGCGCTTCGCTTACAGCCGATCGCACGGCCTCACCCTGGCGTAAGTCGCTCAACGGCCAGTGGAAGTTTGCGTTTGCGGCCAACCCGGCCGCCGCCCCGGAGGGCTTCTACGCGGCTGACTACGATGTCAGCGACTGGGCGGAGATCGCCGTCCCGGGTAACTGGCAGATGCAAGGTTACGATAAGCCCGTCTACGTCAACGTCCAGTACCCCTTCCCGACGGACGACTACCCCCGCGTGCCGGATGACGATAACCCGACCGGCTGCTACCGCCTGGCCTTCACGGTCCCCGCAGACTGGGATGGCCGGCAGGTCTTCCTGAGCTTCGAGGGCGTCGACTCGGCATTCCACCTGTGGGTCAACGGCGAGTTCGCCGGCTATAGCGAGGACAACCACCTGCCCGCCGAGTTCAACATCACGCGGTACCTCTGCCCCGGCGAGAACAGCGTCGCGCTGCGCGTCTACCGCTGGTCCACCGGCGCATACATGGAGGACCAGGATTACTGGCGGCTCAGCGGCATCTATCGCGACGCCTATCTCTGGTCCGCGCCCCTCGTCCACGTCCGTGACTTTACCGTCCGCACGACGTTCGACGTGCTCTACCGCGACGCGACGCTGTCCGTCTCTGCGAAGGTGCAGAACTACGGCGCGGCCGAGACCGGCGGCTACGCGCTCGAGGGCAAGTTGTTCGACGCGGAGGGCAACGAGGTGCCCCTCGCTGGTTTCCGCGCGTCCGTCTACGCGGACCCGAACCAGGAGACCGCGGTGCGCCTGTCTGCGCCGGTGGCCGCGCCCCGCCGGTGGTCCGATGAGGACCCCTATCTCTATACCCTCGTCCTCGTACTGACCGGCCCCGACGGCGCGGTCCTGGAGACGGAGAGCTGCCGCGTCGGCTTCCGCCAGGTCGAGATCCGGGATGCGCAGATTCACGTCAACGGCAAGCCGGTCGTGTTCAAGGGCGTCAACCGCCACGAGCATGAGGAAGACAACGGCCATGCGATCGGCGTCGAGTCCATGGTCGCGGACATCCTGCTGATGAAGCAGTTCAACTTCAACGCGGTCCGCACGTGCCACTATCCCGACGACCCGCGCTGGTATGAGCTGTGCGACCAGTACGGCATCTACCTTATCGACGAGGCCAACATCGAGACCCACGGCATCGAGCCGCGGCCGGCCAACGATCCTGCGTTCACCGCGGCCTTCGTCGATCGCGGCATCCGCATGGTCGAGCGCGACAAGAACCACCCCAGCGTGATCGTCTGGTCGCTCGGCAACGAGTCGGGCTACGGGCCGAACCACGCGGCCATGTCCGGCTGGATGCGCGATTACGACCCCACTCGCCCGATTCACTACGAGGGCACCATCCACTACCCGGAGAGCCTCGCGGGCCCGGTCGTTGACATGGTCAGCACGATGTACCCGACGATCGAGCGCATCATCGAGCTGGCGACCGACGAGCACATCCGCAAGCCCGTCATCATGTGCGAGTACGCGCACTCGATGGGCAACTCGACCGGGAACCTCCAGGAATACTGGGACGCCATCGACCGCTACCCCCGGCTCCAGGGCGGCTTTATCTGGGACTGGGTCGACCAGGGCCTCACGAAGTACACCGCGGACGGTGTGCCCTACTATGCGTACGGCGGCGACTTCGGCGACCTGCCGAACGACGCCAGCTTCTGCTGCAACGGTCTCATCTGGCCCAACCGTGTCCCGCATCCTGCCATGTACGAGATGAAGAAGGTCCAGGAGCCGGTCAAGGTGACCGCCGTGGACCTCGCGCGCGGGCTCGTGCGCGTGACCAACAAGCAGCGGTTCGCAGACCTGGGCCGCTACACTATATCCTGGATGGTCAGCGCGGACGGCGAGGTGCTCCAGTCGGGCACGCTGCCCCGGCTCGACACGCCCGCCGGTGCGAGCGTGGACCTGCCCCTCCCGATTGAGCCGGTGCAGGCGCGGCCGGGCACGGAGTACTGGCTGGACGTGAGCGTGGCCCTGGCTGCCCCGACCCTTTGGGCGGAGGCCGGCCACGAGGTCGCGTTTGGCCAGTTCAAGCTGCCGGTTGCCGCGCGACCTGCGACTGTCCCGGCGGACGCTCAGATGCCGCCCGTCACGGTTGAGGAATCCGCTGCAGCCATCACGCTCAAGGGCGAGGGCTTCGCGCTGGCGTTCGACCGGGCCACGGGCCGCATCGCTTCCTGGCAGGCCGCGGGCCGCGACCTGCTAAGCCAGGGCCCTGCGCTGCAAATCTGGCGCGCGCCGACCGAGAACGACCTGAACACCTGGGGCCGCGAGCGCGCTGCAATCCAGTGGCGCGAGGCCGGCCTGCACATCCTGGAGGAGCGGGCCGAGAAGGTCGAGGTGACCTTGCTGCCGTCCGGTGCGGTGCGCGTGGACGTGCGCACGGTCAGCCTGCCCGACCCCGCCCGCGGCGGCCAGTCGGAGCAGGCGGTCGCGCTGTTCGGCCACGCGGGTACGGTGATGAACAACTATCTGACCGAGGACGCGTTCAAGGTGCTCTGTGAGCAACTGGAGGTGGACTACGCCGCGCTGCCCGGCGGCTGGCGCCAGGTGAAGGGCCCCGCGCTCGCGCAGCAGATGATCGGGCAGGGCCGCGCGGCGGACCTTATCAAGGCGCTCTATGCCGCGCTGGACGCGGCCTGGGGCGACGGCCTGCCCCCGATGCTGCGCCAGATGCTCGGCGCGTACGCCGCGCTGCCGGACGACCAATTGCAGGCCGCACTCGCGCCGCACTACACCGCGCGCTTCGATGCCGAGTATGCCTGGACGGTCTACGGCACCGGCGATGTCGAACTGCACCTGCACGTCGCGCCGTCGGAGGGCCTGCCGCAGCTCCCGCGCATCGGCGTGGAGCTGGAGCTTCCGGGAGTGTACGATACCTTCACGTGGTACGGCCGCGGCCCGCACGAGGCCTATGCCGACCGCAAGGAGAGCGCGCGCATCGGCGTCTACAGCGGCAGCGTGGACGAGCAGTATGTGCCCTACATCATGCCCGAGGAAAACGGCAACAAGATCGACGTGCGCTGGGCCGCGTTCACGGATGCGGACGGCGCGGGTCTGCTCGCGGTCGGCTACCCGGCCCACGCGCCGAACCTCAACGTCAGCGCGCACCACTACACGGTGGAGAACCTGACCGAGGCAAAGCACACCTGCGAGCTGGTCCACCGCGACGAGATCACGGTCCACCTGGACTACGCGCAGTCCGGCCTCGGCAATGGGTCATGCGGCCCCGGCGTCCGGCCCGACTACATCCTCAAGCCCGAGCCGGTCGACTTCCGCCTGCGGCTGCGCCCGCTGGCCCCCGGCGAATCGCCGGTCGCTGTGAGTAAGGCAGTCATCTGAACCGCGAAGCCGCGAAGAGCGCGAAGAAGATGGATTCACCTTCGCGCTCTTTGCGGCTTCGCGGTTCAAAAGAGGTGCACATGCAACGTCTCTTCACGGTCGACGGCCGGCCCTTCTTCCCCCTCGGCGGCCAGGCGTGCAACTCCAGCGGCTACAGCGACGATGAAGCCGCCGCCGCCTTCCGTGCGATCGAGCTGATTGGCGGCAACACGCTCGAAATCCCTGTCTACTGGGAACAGATGGAGCCGGTCGAAGGGCAGTTCGACTTCTCGCCGGTGGACGATCTGATCATGCGCGCACGGGCAGAGGGCATCCGCCTCGTCCTGCTTTGGTTCGGCACGTGGAAGAACGGCGACATGGATTACGTGCCTGCATGGGTCAAGACTGACCCGGCCCGCTTCCGCCGCGTCACGTCGTCCACCGGCAAGATGGTCTGGGTCCTCTCATCGCACTGCCCGGCCAACTTCGAGGCGGATTGCGCCGCGTTCGTCGCGCTCTGCCGCCACCTGGCAGAGTTCGACGCGGTCGAGCGCACCGTCATCGCTCTACAGGTGGAGAACGAGCCTGGCATCCTCGCCAGCGACCGCGACTATCATCCGGACGCGCAGGCCGTGTTCGATGCGCCCGTCCCGCCGGAACTGATGGCCGCGCTGCAAGGCGCGGGCCGCGGCCCCGTGTATGACCTGTGGCAGCGGGCCGGCGGCAGGGTGGGGAGCTGGCCGGAGACCCTTGGCCCGGCCGCAGGCGAGCTGATGACCGCGTGGAGCATCGCCACGTACATCGACGGCATCGCCGCCGCGGGCAAGGCGGTCTACGACATCCCGATGTATGCCAACGTCTGGCTGGGCGAGCACGGCTGGGCGCTGCCCGGCGAGACCTATCCGTCGGGCGGCGCGGTCATCAAGACCCTGGACATCTGGAAGTGGTGTGCGCCGCACCTGGACTTGGTCGCACCGGACATCTATGTGAGCGACGCGCGCGGGTACGAGCTGGAGTGTGCCGCGTACCGCCGGCCCGACAACCCGCTCTTCATCCCCGAATCGGGCTACGGCGCGAACGCGTGGAACATGTTCCGCGCGCTCGGCCAGTACGACGCCATCGGCTACGCCTTCTTCGGCATCGAGTCTATCGTCGCGCCGGATGGCTCGCTCCTGCCTTACGCGGTTGACCTGGTGGACAGCTTCCGCGCTGCGGCCGCCGCGATCCCGCTGCTCCTGCGCTACCAGGGGACGGGCCGCGTCCACGCGGTCGTCCAGGAAGAGCACATGGACTCGCAGCACCTTCCGCTGGAGGGCTGGCTGGCGCTCGCGATGTTCGGCCACGGCCCGCAGACCTGGACGCCGAAGGACTGGCGCCACCCGGAGCCGCCCGCACCTGCGCCAGCGCCGGCCCCGCGCGGCCGCGGCCTCGTCTTCCAGGTCGGCCCACACGAATTCTACTGCGTCGGCGTCGCCTACCGCCTCGTTCTCCGCGAGGACGTCCCGCCCGAGCAGTCAATCGACCTCTCGCTCGCGAAGGATTACCTGCTCCTCCGCCAGGCGCACTATGTGTCTGTGGATGAAGGGCACTTCGATGCGGATGGCAACTATGTCGTCGACCGCCGCCGCAACGGGGATGAAGTGGACGGCGGAATCTGGGTGGAGCCGGACACAGGGGTGGTCCGCGTCATCACGTGCGATTGAACTGTCACCCCCTCTCCTGACAGCCGGTGCGCACCGGCTGTCAGGAGAGGGGGCCGGGGGGTGAGGTCACTTCGCCGCCACCGGATACGCGCCCCCGTTCCGCCCACCGCGGCCGGCGCGCGCTGCGCTGAAGCGCGGGTCTTCGGCCAGCAGCCGCAGCAGCCCCTCGCGCAGCAGCACGTTCGGCGTGTAGCCCAACAGCCAGCGCGCCTGCTCCAGGTCCGCAACGAGCCGCGTCGTCCCGCCGACCTGCTGCACGTTGTAGATGACCTCCGGCTGCCGCTGCGTGACCTCCCCGAGCGCCGAGATGAGCGCGTGGATGCTCGTTTCCTCGCCTGAGCCCACGTTGATGACCTTCCGGTCCACCCCGGGTGCAGTCGCGGCCGCCACAAGGGCATCCACCACATCGTCGATGTACACGAAGTCGCGCGTCTGCGTGCCGTCGCCGTGGACGACGAGCGAGGCGCCCGTCAGGACGTTGCGGAGGAAGTGGGGGATGACCGGCGCGTGCACCGGCGGGATGCGCTGGCCCGGCCCGTACGCGTTGAAGATGCGCAGCGCGACTGTTTCGATGCCATTGAGCGTGCCAAGCGCAAAGACATAATGTTCGGCGGCCAGCTTGCTGACAGCGTACGGCACCTGCGGGTGCGGCCACGCGGACTCCATGACGGGCTGGTGGGGCTGGGGCCCGTAGACCGTCGCGGACGAGGCCAGCACCAGCCGCTTGACCCCTGCATCGCGCGTCGCCTCGGCCAGGCTGACCGTGCCGCCCACGTTAACATCGTTGTACTCGCGGGGGTAGAGCACGGATTCCTGCACCGACACGCGCGCCGCCAGGTGAAATACGCAGTCCACCTTTTGCAGCAGCGTCCACAGCTTGGGCCGGTCGCGCACGTCCCCGCGCGTGAACACCACATCACCGTGCAGATTCGCGGGATCGCCCGCACTCAAGTCATCCAATACACGCACATGATGGCCGTCCGCGGCCAACCGGTTCGCCAGCGCAGTCCCGATAAACCCGGCTCCGCCGGTAATCAATACCCGCATCGTCTCGCTCCTCAGTACGACAGCATGTCGCACATTCTGTGTGCTTGCCACATGATGGCCGAAGTATAGCACGAAACGTCCAAAGTGTTCTGAAACGCGACCTCCTTATGCGATCCCTCCGGCAAGCATTTGTGAATAATGTGGCCATACTAAAAAAGTATTGACATCGCGTGTTTTTTGTACTATGCTTGTTCCGGTCATGATACGACACCGCGCCCGCCAGCGCGCGCTTTCGTAACTGTGCAGCGAGCTTTGACCGCGGAACTGTTGTCCCGGAAGGCCAGACTGTAGCAGCGGACATTCCAGTGTTCGCATGCGCAGTGCCGGGGTTCCGGAAAGGACCCAGTATTGCGCGTTATTTTTTCTGCAAGCATCCTGTTGTTGGCAGCGGTGTTGGTTGTGGGTTGTGTTCCTCTTGCGGAACAACCGGTCCCATCCCTCGTGCCCGCTGTCACCTCCAGTCCCCAGCCGTTGCTCACGCCTCCTCCAGAGGCGACGGCAACGGTCCCCAGTACACCCTCGCCAGTCTCTCCGGGTGTCACCGCTTCGGCCGAGGCCACGCCGGTGATGCCCACCAGAACACCAACGTCACCCAGCCCGACGTTGGCGGCCCCGCTCCTGACGGTCCGCCTCCTGGAAGAGGTGGACATGCTGCCCGGCCAGACCGTTGAGCTCGAAGGCACCGACATCCTCGTAACTCTGTTGGAAGCTCACGGTCCGCGGGAGGGCTGCGATGACTGTCCGGTGCAGGCGACCCTGCAGGTCAGTCGTGCTGACGAGAGCCAGACTCTTCAGTATTCCTTTAGCGGCAATATGTTGATGGAGTTGAGGGAAAAGGCCCGGCGCAAGGAAGCCTTCGGATATATCTTCGCGGCTGCGAGGGTTGCCGAGGGCGAGTTCACCTTGCGTGTCGAGCCGCTCACCGAATGAGGAAGGTGTTTAGGATGGAACGCTCGTTTGTCAGACCGCTTGGGATCCTCTTCGCCGTCGCAATTTGCGCGGCAGTGTTATTGCTGGGCGCCCCTGCCGCGCAGGCGGCCCCGGCCGCGCCGGACGTGGTCAAGACGTTCGCCCAGCCCGATGGCAAGACTTTGCCGCTGCGCCTCTGGGGCGATGAGTTCGCCCATGGATGGGAGACACTAGATCGCTACACCGTGGCATTCAACAAGGCCACCGGTTACTGGGAATATGCGGTGCGCGATGCCTCTGGCTGGCTGGCGCCCTCGGGCCGGGTTGTCGGTGCGGATGCGCCGCCCGCCGCCCCGGGCCTCAAGCCTGATGTGCGCGTCATCGAGCAGGAACGCGCCGCGAAGGGCGCACCTTCGATCGCCGCGGCGCCCACGGCTGCACCGCCTTGGGCCGGCCCCGATACCGACGTGCTGTTCATCATGGTTGGATTCACCGACCTGCCCTGTACCTTTACGGCCGCGCAGATGCAGACCAACATGTTCGGCGGCGGTGCGACCGGTCCCGGCGACCTGGATGACTACTACCGGGAAATCTCCTACGGTAAGCTCGAGATCGATGGCCGGGTCGTGGGCTGCTACAACCTGGCCAATAATCGTTCCCATTATGATGATGGGCCTGGCAGCGCGGCGACGCTGGTCGCGGAGGCCGTGGCGCTGGCTGATGGCGACGTCGATTTCTCCCAGTTCGACAACGACGGGAACAACGTGGTCGATAGCCTGGGTATCATCTACGCAGGTGGCGGCACGCACGACGGCTGCTTCACGGATGACCCGCCCGACGGCTCAGGCGGCGATGACCTGTGGCCGCACTCCGGCAGCACGGGCGGCACGGGCACTGCCGACGGTGTAACGGTCAACCCCTATATCATCAATTCCGAAGTCACCAGCTCCGTCACAGGCGGCGGCACCTGCAATCAGATGCAGACCATCGGCCTGTTCGCGCACGAATTCGGCCATGCGCTGGGCCTGCCCGACCTGTACGACACCGACAACAGCTCCGAGGGCGTCGGGTTCTGGAGCGCGATGGCCTCGCAGTATCTCAGCACCGTCAACCTGGCAGACACCCCTCCCCACTTCGACCCCTGGAGCAAGTGGATGATGGGCTGGGTCACCCCAACGGACTACACCGGGCAGAACGTCGACGGCGGCGTGCCGCAGATCGAGGAGAACGGCTTCGTCGTGCAGTTGCTTGCCAATCCAGGCGGCCCCCAGATGGGCGGCAGCGGTGAGTACTTCCTCGTAGAGAATCGCCAGCAGGTGAAGTTCGACGCGCAGTTGCCCGGTTGCGGGCTGGTCATCTGGCATATCGAGGAATCCCAAACCAACAACCGGAACGAGGGCCACACGACGGCCTCGCACCGGCTGGTCGATGTGGAAGAGGCCGATGGCCTGGATGAGCTGGACACCATTCAGACCCCGGGTGATCGCGGCGATGCCGGCGATCCGTTCCCCGGCTCGTCGGGCAACCGCCTGTTTGCAGACGCCACCTATCCCACCTCGAATCTCTACAACGGCAATCCGTCAGGCGTGCGCGTGGCGAACATCGGTGACTGCGCACCGGTAATGGCGGTCAACTTTGGGAATCCCACCGCCGATGTCGCGATCACCAAAACCGACAGCCCCGACCCGGTCGTCGCGGGCGAGATGCTCTACTATGCCATCTCGGTGGTCAACAACGGCCCTGCGGCCGCCACAAATGTCCAGGTGATCGACGTGCTGCCTGCGGGCGTGACCTACCAGACCAGCACCGGCGGCTACTGCACCCAAGGGCCTCCTGGCACGCTTACGTGTAACTTGGGTGACATGCTCTCCGGCGCGACGGTCAACTTCACGATCCAGGTGCAGGTCAACGCCAACCTCGTGGCGAATGCCGGCGGGCCGACCTCGCTGACCAACACGGCTACCGTCGATGCCGACCAGGCAGATCCCGTCCTGACGAACAACAGCTCCACCGCCTTCACTATCGTCAACGAGCGGGCCGATCTGCGGGTCGCCAAGGAGTGCAAGCCGGACGGGTCGCCGCAGACGCCGCTCTATGCGGGCCAGACTGCGACCTGCACCATCACCGTCGACAACTTGGGGCCCTCGACGGCGCGCAACGTCTCGCTGGTCGACACCCACTTGTCCAATGGCACGTTCAGCATCACAGGATTGTCCACCACTGCTGGAGCCTGCGCCACCACCGCCAACCCGCAGAATGGGACCGGCACGGTGACCTGCAACCTGGGCAATGTCAGTGCGGGCAGCCGGGTCACGGTAGCCGTGCTCATCACGGCCAACACGCCGCAGGATGTGAATGACCGGGCGACGGCAAGCAGCATCACGCCGGATCCCAACACGGCCAACAACGAAGCGGCGGATGGTGTCACCTTCCTGGGCCTGGCCGACCTGGCGCTGACCAAGACCGCGTCGCCCACGGTGATCGCCGGCACGCAGCTCACCTATGACCTCTCGGTGACGAACAATGGACCTTCCTCTGCCGTCAACGTCGTGATCGAGGACGTACTGCCGGCGGGCGTGACCATCGATTCTGTATCCTCTTCCGGCGGCACCTGTAACGCGGGCGTGCCGGGGAACGCCGCGCTCCCGACCAAGTGCACCTTCGATAGCATGGCCACGGGAAGCTCTGAGACCATGCAGATTATCGTGACGGTCCAGCCAGACGTGCTCGGTGTGCTTGGCAATAATGCCAAGGTGTACAGCAACGTCCCCGACCTGGACAATTCGAACAATCTGGCGACGACCTCGACGACGGTGACTGCGTCAGCGGACCTGTCCGTGACCAAGACGGACTATCCCGACCCGGTGGTGGCGGGCACGCAGTTGACGTACGAGGTCATCGTCTCGAACGGCGGGCCGTCGAAGGCGATCGATGTCACGCTGACCGACACCTTGCCCGCCGGCGTGCAGTATCAGGGCTACACGGTCTCCAACGGCAGCGGCACCTGCTCGCTCCTGCCCGTGCCGCCTAACACCATTTCATGTGACCTGAACGACCTCAACCCGGGCCAGAACGTGAAGGCGATCCTCCAGGTCCTGGTCCTGTCGTCGGTGCCGGATGGCACGATCCTGACGAACACCGCGAACGTTTCGGCGGTCACACCGGACCCGAACGCGGCCAACAACACAGCCGCCGCCGATACCCTGGTGCAGGCGCGGGCCGATCTGAGCATCACCAAGGATGCCAGCGTCAATGTGACTAACCCCTCCCCACGCGTGACCTACACCGTGGTGGTGCGCAATAACGGCGCGTCGGACGCGCTGGATGTAGTCATGCTGGACGAGCTGCCGCTGGATCCGAAGAAGATCGTTTTCGTGTTCGATACGGGCAATGGTGCGTGCTCCTACGACCAGGGTACGCACGATGTGACCTGCAACATCGGCACGCTGCTGGCCGGCCAGTCCTGGTCGGTCGATATCGTCGTCGATGTGCGCGGCTCCGTGGGCATCATCAGCAACAATGCCAGCGTGAGCTCCTCGACGGTTGACCCGAATACCGCCAACAACACCGTCCGTAAGGACGTGCGGATCAAGGGCGGCCCGGGTCCCAAGAAGTAGTCTGAAGGTCGCTCGCGGCCTCCTGTAACGAATGGCGGGGAGACGCATCGCGAATGCGTCTCCCCGCTCCCCTGCGGGTGGGTCTTTGATCGAGCCCCGCACGGGTGCTAGCTCCTCTAGACCAGTCCCCGGCACTTTTGCCCATGCCTTGGTTACGGGATATAATCCGCTCTTGACCTGCTAACCCAGCCCTTATGAGTGGAGTTCCCCATGCACAAATCCATCAACTGCGGAGACTTGCGCCTGGAGCACGCCGGGCAGACCGTGACCCTGGCCGGGTGGGTTCACCGCCGCCGCGACCACGGTGCGCTCATCTTCCTGGATATCCGTGACCGGTCGGGCATCGTCCAGGTGACGTGCGACGCGCAGGGCGCCGCGGCAGCGCACGAGATCCTCAACACGGTGCGCAACGAATACGTGGTTCAGGTGACGGGCGTGGTCCGGCCGCGGCCTGAGGGCCTGGCGAATGCGAACCTGCCCACGGGCGATATCGAGGTGCTGGCGACGGGCGCCGCGATCCTCAATGAGGCGCGCACCACGCCGTTCTACATCAACGAGGACTCAGATGTGGACGAGGCGAAGCGGCTGAAGTACCGCTACCTTGACCTCCGCCGGCCGGCCGTCCAGCGCAACATCATCCTGCGCCACAACGTCGTCAAGACGATTCGAGACTACATGGCGGGGCAGGGCTTCATGGAAATCGAGACGCCCATGCTCATCAAGACGACGCCGGAAGGTGCGCGCGACTATGTCGTGCCCAGCCGCGTGCATCCGGGCGAGTTCTACGCGCTGCCGCAGTCGCCGCAGCAGCTCAAGCAGTTGTTAATGGTCGCTGGCTTTGAGCGGTATTTCCAGATTGCGCGCTGCTTCCGTGACGAGGACCTGCGCGCGGACCGCCAGCCCGAGTTCACGCAGCTCGACGTCGAGATGTCCTTCATCGAGCGCGAGGACATCATGGGCGTTATCGAGCCGCTCTACATCCAGCTTATCGAGCAGTGGGGCAGCAAGCCCATTCTTCGCAAGCCGTTCCCCGTGCTGACCTACGCGGAAGCGATGGCGAAATACGGCTCCGACAAGCCGGACCTGCGCTTCGGCATGGAGTTCGTGGACCTGAGCGATTTGCTGCGCGAGAGCGGGTTCGGCGTCTTCTCCGGCGCGGTTGCCGCGGGCGGGCAGGTCAAGGCGGTCGTCGCGCCTGGGGCCGCGGCCTACAGCCGTAAGCAGCTTGATGACCTGGCCGAGGTCGCGAAGCGCGGGGGCGCCAAAGGGCTCGTGTCCATTGCGTACCGGGAGGAAGGGCCGCGCGCGTCTGCGAAGGCCCTGACCGAGGGCGAACTGGCTGCCATCGCGCAGGCCGCGCACGCCGGAACCGGCGACCTGGTGCTCATCGTGGCAGATGCCAGCGCGGGTGTCGTGGCGAGGAGCCTGGGCGAGCTGCGGCTGCACCTGGGCCGGCAATTGGGGTTGGTGCAGGGCGACGTGCATGCGCTGTGCTGGGTGGTCGAGTTCCCGCTGCTGGAGTGGAGCGCGGATGAGCAGCGTTGGACCGCCATGCATCACCCGTTCACATCTGCGATGGACGAGGACTGGGACCTGCTGGAGAGCGACCCGGGCCGCGTGCGTGCGAAGGCGTACGACCTGGTGATGGACGGCTGGGAGGTCGGCGGCGGCAGCATCCGGATCCACCGCCGTGAGCGCCAGTCCGCGATGTTCCGGGCGCTGGGCATCGGCCCGGAGGAAGCGGAGGAAAAGTTCGGCCACCTGCTCGAAGCGTTCGAGTATGGCGCGCCCCCGCACGGCGGCATTGCGACGGGCATCGACCGCACTGTCGCCATCCTGGCCGGCACGCCGAGCATCCGCGAGGTCATCGCGTTTCCTAAGACCGCGTCCGCGACCGACCTGATGTTCCGCTCGCCGTCGCCCATCTCCCCCGCGCAGCTCCGCGAGCTGCACCTGGCCGTGATGGCCTAAGGGGCGCGAGGAATAGAACGCAGATAAACGCTGATTGGACTGATCTATATGATTCTGTTTCTGATCTGTAAATCAGTTCGATCAGCGTCATCAGCGTTCTATCATCTCTCCCGCAGATACACGATGAAGTCGAGATCGCCCGGCGACGCGCCGTGGGCCGTCAGCAGGAGAGCCACCTCCGAGCGATGCTGCGTCCCGTGGTTCACCGCCTGGAAGAGCGCCTGCCAGAGGGGATGTTCGAACGGCACGCCCTGCGTCGTCCGGTATCGCATGGTCTCTTGCAGCGCCTCGTCCGTCAGCGCCGCCAGGTAGCCTCGCATGCGCGCCTCTTCTTCGTGCCACTGCTCCGTCAGAATCTCCAGCGTGGCATAATCGGCCTCTGCCAACGGCCCGGTGGGCGATACGCGTTCCTGGCAGCGGATGCGCCAGTTGCGCTCCGCCGAGAGGGCGTGGACCAGCGTCGCGCGGATGCTGCCCTGGCCCGTGACCAGCGGCGTGGCGAACTGCTCTGGCGTCAACTGCTGTGCAGCCCGGAGCACCCGGTCCCGCGCCCAGTAGGTGTAGTCGTAAAGTGTCAGGATATCGGTCTGGTTCATGACGGCCTCCTGGGCCGCATTGTACGTTGCGCGCGGTGAATCGGCCAGTCCGGGAGTGCCCCAATTGATCTGAAGCCTCGACTCCGACTGTGGTCTGCTGCCCTGAGGCGTTTTCCGGGTTTTGCATCCCGCGCAGACCTGTGCTATTATCGAATTGTAGTACCCTGCGGTGCTCGTGATGTTCCAAAAGCGTTTTGAGCCAACATGAAAACTTAGGGAGCCGAGTCTCGGTCGTGAACGCAATAGCTGCGCAAGCCCACGTGCGCAAGCACCCACGGCAAGCGTATTAGCAAAGCAGGAGCGATCGGCGAGGCACCCACCTGCGTAAGCAGGTTCAAAACAATTGAGCACACGGCACAGCGGGGGCTGCGGTTAGCATAGACCGCCGGGGTTTTTCCCGGCGGTTTTTTTGCGCACATGGTTCAGGCTTGTCTCGCACAAAACCCTTGACACGGGCCTTAACGCTGTGCTATGCTTGCCCCGGATTTGGGTTTAGAAGCCGGCATGAGTCAGGCCGATATTGTTCCCCGAGGATTTCGTTGAAGCGCGATCGCATCTCAGAAGGCGTATACGTATTCACCAGCGGCTTGTATGCCGAGGTCACCGCCACGGTCATCTTCACGGATGAAGGCGCGGTGTTGGTGGACACGCTGCCCTTCCCCCAGGAAACCCGGCAGATTCGCGAATTCGTCAATCAGCGGCGCACGTCAGTTGCGTATGTCGTGAATTCGCATTCGCATGCAGACCACATCTACGGAACCTACCTCTTTCCTGAGGCCGTCGTGGTGGCGCACTACCAGTGTCGCCGCCTGATGGAGCGCTATGCCGAGGCCGCGCTGCGCCAGGCAAAGGAGCAGACCCCGCAACTGGCCGACGTGCAGATACGCTATCCCGAGCTGCTCTTCAATGATGCCATGACGCTGCGCATCGGCGGCAAGACCGTCGAACTCAACTACTCGCCCGGCCACAACCGCGATGTCATCACCGTCCACGTGGTCGAGGACCGGCTGATGATTGCCAGCGACACGGTCATGCCTGTGCCCTACATCGTCGGTGGCGACCTGGACGACCTGGTGCTCTCGCTGCAGGCCATCAAGAATAAAAGCCTGGAGAATTTGGTTCAGGGGCACGGAGAAGTGCTGCTGCGGGGCGAGATCGAAGAGACGCTCGACGCCAGCATCACCTATCTCAGGACCGTCGACCGGCTCGTACGTGAGCGCATCGCCCGCGGCGTCCCCCGTACGGGCATCCTGGATATCACCATCGAGGAGTGCGGACTCTCGCGCATCCCTCTCGGCGGGCTGGTGCAGAAGCTTCACCACGCCAACCTGTTGACCCTCTATGACGCCTACCGCTCAGGCATCAAGACGCGGCGCGCAGCAGCCAACCAACAGAACGCTGATGTGCCAACCGCAGGTTGGTACATCAGCGTTCTATTAGCTCCCTGAACTAGAGTCTTCCTCCATCCGCGCGCGCGTCGAACAGCGATTT
>JAKPQT010000680.1 GCA_029555885.1 Chloroflexota bacterium
GAGAAGGGGACGGGACTGGGCGCGATGGCCCCCGCCACACCTGCCTTCCGCCCCGCGTGCGCAATCTGAATGGCCGGCGTCGCGCCGTGCTCGGCCAGGAATCGGGCGACGCGCGCCAGCGCCTCGCCCTGCCGGTCGTTCCACAATCCCAGGTCTTCGGCGCTGATGCGCCCCCGGCCCTCGACTGCGGTGGCCTCGACCACTACCAACCCTGCGCCGCCGACGGCCCGGCTGCCCAGGTGGACGAGGTGCCAGTCTGTCGCGACACCGTCCTGGTTGAACACCGAGTACTGACACATGGGCGAAATCCACACGCGGTTGCGCATGGTGACCCCGCGCAGCTTGAACGGCGTGAAAAGATGTACGTTATCTGCTGGCATGTTGGATTCCCTTATCCCTTCAGTGCGGTATGTTGAGCAACCTTCAACTTGCAACCTCGCAACCTGCAACCATATACGTCCCTGCGCGCGCAAACCCCAGTTTCTCATAATACTCGCGCGTCCCGATGGCGGAGATGACCGCCAGCCGGTCGAAGCCCGCAGCCGCAGCGCGTGCTTGCGCCTCTGCGATGAGCCGCCGGCCCAGCCCCAAGTGCTGCGCCTCACCCGCGCTGGCCGAGCCGATGCCGAGCGCCGGCCCGTAGACGTGGACCTCGCGAATCATCGCCGCGCGGACAATCTCCGGCAGCGCATCCCACACGGCCCGCACTTCTGCCCGCGGCGCGTCAACGACCGGCAGCGACAGCCGCAAGAAGCCGGCCAGCCGCCCGCCCGGCGTCTCGTAGGAGAGAAACTGCTCGCGCGAAGTGTCCGTCGCGTAGGCATGGACGACCTGGCGCAGGTCAGCATCCTCGACTTCGCCGTGGCGTACCTCGCGGCA
Organism: Chloroflexota bacterium; assembly: GCA_029555885.1. The sequence goes on from JAKPQT010000680.1 coordinate 880, forward strand.
GCGGACGCAGCCGCAGGCCAGCCCGTGCGCGGCCATGTATTCCTGGACGACCTGGCGCAGATTAGACGTCTTGCTGCCCGCCACGATGTCATCCGCCGGGATGTCCCGGAATACCCGGTTCACCCGGCAGTACGGCGGGATGGTGGCCTTGCACTCGGCCACGAGCGC
>JAKPQT010000700.1 GCA_029555885.1 Chloroflexota bacterium
GCGCGACTGCGCCAGATCGAGCAGGAGGGCCGGCTGCCGCGCTATGAGGTGCTGGTCAAGCGGGTGGAGCCGCGGCTGGTGGCCGGCATCCGCGACACCGTTGCAGGCTACGAAGACATTGGCGCGCTCTTTGCGGAGATCAACGACCACCTGGCGGGCCACCATGCGGCGGCATTGTCCGGTCTGCCTTATATGGCACTCTACTATGATGCCGAGTACCGCGACCAGGGGATCGATGTGGAGGCCGCGGTGCCCATCAGTCCGGCGCTGCGCGTCAGCCACGCTCTGGCGAGCAGCGGACGGGTACGAGTCCACGAACTGCCCGCGCTGGACCAGGCCGCCAGCGTCGTCCACACGGGTGCCTACAGCAGCGTCTCAGCCGCCTACCGCGCGCTGATGACTTGGTCACAAGCGCATGGCTACCGGTTGGGGGGACCCAGCCGTGAGCTTTACCTGCAGGGAGGCGCGGCCGCGCCTGCCGGCGGGGCCGATCCCAGCTCCTTCGTGACCGAGCTGCAGCTCCCGGTCGCGCAGCGGACGGCACAAGTTACCATTCCAGGTCAGGAGAAAGATACGATGGAACCCAAGATTATCACGAAACCGGCTTTCACCGTCGTGGGCCTGCCCTTCCAGGGCTATATCTCGCAGGGCCCGTATGCGGATGGCGCGAACAACAACGAGATCGGTGTCGTTTGGGATGAGCTCAATCGCCGTGCCGCAGAGATCAAGCACTTCACTGGCCCGGCGTATGGCGTGTGCTTTGGGATGCCGAACCCGGATGAGCCGTGGTATCTGGCGGGGTTCGGCGTGTCAGAGGCCACGGATGTGCCGCCGGGCATGATGAGCCTCACGGTGCCGGCGCAGAAGTATGCGGTCTTCGCCTGTACGCTGGGCGAGCTGAGCCAGACCTACCGGCACATCTCGGAGGAGTGGCAGCCGCAGTCGGGCTATGAACGCGCGGAAGCGCCCGACTTTGAGCTGTACGGCGAAGACTTCGACCCAATGGATGCACAGCACGGTAAGATGTACGTCTACTGGCCCATCCGGTAATACCTCACCCCGTGCGGCCTTCGGCCGCCCACCCCTCTTCAGTGCCGCCGCACTGGAGAGGGGTATCCCTCGGAGTGGTATCAAGCATCCTGAGCGGGTGGACAGCTCATTAGCGCCTAAGGTGCAAGGCCAGTCGAAGGATACACCTTCAGGGGACCGCCCCTTCGACTGCGTGCGTCGCAGGGCCAGGCGCAGCCTGGCCCTGCCGCCCTCCGCTCAGGGTGCCTCGCTTTTTGCAGCCAATCCAAAACCCACAGGCCATGCGCTTTTGCGCACTTGGCCGCTTTGCCGTATAATCGCAATGTTGTGGACGGCACAGGATGTATTCGCGCGGCCAGCAACGCCTCGCCGGGATCCTTCATTGCTTTCCATACCACACCAGGAAGCGCCAGCGGGAGCCATCCATGTTTGAACGTCAAATCGGCATTGACCTGGGCACGGTCAATGTGTTGGTCTATGTCACCGGCCGCGGCATCGTCTTGCGCGAGCCCTCCGTCGTCGCCATCTCGATGAAAGACAACAAGATTGTCGCGGTCGGCCAGGAAGCGCGCGACATGCTGGGCCGGTCGCCGGAGAGCATCGAAGTCGCGCGACCGATGCGCGATGGCGTCATCGCAGACTACGTCGTCACCGAGGCCATGCTGCGCTACTTCATCCGCAAGGTCATCGGCCGCGGGCCCTTGTTCCGCCCCCAGGTCATGATCAGCGTGCCCCGAGGCGTCACCAGCGTGGAGAGCCGGGCCGTCCACGATGCGGCGATGCAGGCGGGCGCCAAGGCCGCCTACCTTATTCCGGAGCCGCTCGCCGCGGCATATGGCGCAGGTCTGCCCATCGGCACCCCGACAGGCAATCTTGTGGTGGACATGGGCGGCGGCACGACCGAAGTGGCCGTGGTTTCGATGAACGATATTGTCGTGTGGAGCAGCGTGCGCGTGGGCGGCATCCGCACTGACGAAGCCATCATGGCCTATGTGCGCAAGAAGTACAATCTGATTATCGGTGAGCAGACGGCAGAGGAAATCAAGATTGCCATCGGCAGTGCGCTGCCGCTGCCCCAGGAGATGGAGATGGAGGTGCGCGGCCGCGACCAGGTCGCCGGGCTGCCCAAGACGATCGTGCTGACCTCCAGCGAGATCACCGAGGCGATGGCCGAGCCGCTGGCTTCCATCATCGGCGTCTTGAAGCAGACACTGGAGAAGACCCCGCCGGAGCTGGCCGCCGATATCATCGACCGCGGCATGGTGCTGTCCGGCGGCGGCGCACTCCTGCGCAACATCGACCGGCTTGTGACCCGCGAGACGGGCGTGCCTGCGTTTGTGGCCGAGCAGCCGATGGCGTGCGTTGCCATCGGTGCGGGCCGGGCCCTCGAAAATTACCCTATCATGCGCCGCAGCCTGACCGACGTATAACCCGCATACCGAACCCGCTGTTTGCGCGCAGAGACGTTCCCACAAGGGACGTCTCTTTTGTTGGAGCCGTTTTGGCGTGACAGGCCGAAGACGCCTGTTGAGGCCGGTCAGGGGGTGGGCGGGCTCACAGGCCGGCGGTGCAGCCAGGCATAGATGCCGAAGAGCAGGCCGACGACCACCAGCTCCAGCGCGGGCAGCAAGGCCCCGGCCCAATCCATCACACCTGCCGAACGGCTCGTCAGGAAGAGCACCAGGTGGCCCAAGAACAGAACGATCAGCGTGAGCGCTGCCACCTTGACGAAGCGGGCGAGCAGCAGGGTCGTCGATGCGGCCGTGCGATAGTGGTGCTCCAGGAACACGACCAACACAACGAGCAGAATTCCGATGATAGGATAAGACCAGGTGCCAACGGCCCGCAAACGTACGCTGACATCGAACGCGTCCGGCGCATCCGGCGTCAGACTGGCTGTCGAAGCCATCGTGAGCGCGTTCATCAGCGCGTCGCGCGCCAGCAGAGCAACCACCACCATCGCAACGATGGTCAGGGCCCACAGCAAATAGGCCAGGGCATACCGGGAGACTGTTTTCATGGAGCTCTCTTTGTGCACAAAGCTCAACCGCAGCCCGGAGGCGCGGCGCGGAAAAACGATATAATTATCGCGCTGAATGAACCAGGGTACAAAAAATGAGGCCAGGAATCGCTGGGCCGAGGAAGGTCTATGGTTTACGGGCCTTGATACTGGCGACGGCCTGCGCCGCGGCCTTGCGCACCTTGTTCTTGCTGTCCGTCTGCGCGGCGGCCTCCAGCGCGGGAATGACGCTGCGGTTGCCGATGCGGCCCAACGCCTGCGCCGCAGCCTCGCGCACCATGCTGTTGCCATCATGGGCGAGCCGGTCGCACAGGGCGTCGAACGTGGACTTATGTCCCACGTTGCCCAGGCCAAGGGCCGCGGCCGCCCGCACTGCGGCATCGGCATGGGTCAACGCGTCGCGCAGCGGCTCCTGCGCCCTGTCGCCGCCAAACTCACCGAGCCACTGCGCCGCGCGCTCCGCCAGTTGGCGGTCGCCGGTGTAGAGCCGCTCGATCCATGTATCAACATCCGCCGGCTTCTTGGGCGCGAAGCGCCGCTGCGCCTTCTCTGCGGCGAGGAAGGCCGCGTTCAGGTCGGCAAAGGCCGGGTCGTGGGGATTGGGGGCCGTTGCTTCGTCGGGCGTGGGGGCTTTGCGCTGCCGCGTGACCTTCCGCTGCACCTGCACGACGAACTCGCTGGCGCGCAGCACGCTCGCACCCGCAGCTCGCGCGCGGGCACTCAACTCCTGGTCATTGGTCACGACCGCATACTGGCCCGGCTGCCGTGCGGCATGGAGGAAATCCAGGATGGCGTCATCCGCACTCTGGCCGGGCCGGGTGAACCGGACCTCGATGCCGGGCGTTGAGGCCAGCCGCGGCCGCGCGGGTGTATTCGCCGGCAGGCTGACGGCGTACGGGCCGCTGTCGAAGAAGACGATCATCGCGCGACCGCCCATGCGCGCCTGATAGCTCTGCAGGCGCGCCACCAGCCGTTCCTCGTCGTCCGGCTGGCGCAGGTGTATGTCGGGCATGACCCCGATCAAGTTGTGGCCATCGATGATATAGGACATGGGCCTCGTGGCTCTGCAAAAACGCGTTGACGCTGCCGTTAGTGTATGCTATGATGCGCATAGAGTCAACGCAAAGGAAATCCGGTGATGTCTAACCGTCGTGGCGCTCGCTTCGTGGTCTATGCCTGGCTGCTGGGCTGGCTGTTGCTGGCCCTGGTGAGTCTGCCCGTTCGCGCGCAGTCCGCGCCGGTCAAGCTGGCGCGGTTCCACGGGCCGGTCACGCCTGTCCTCGCGTCGTATCTTGCGCGCGCGATCGACGACGCGGAAGCCAGTGGCGCGGCTGCGCTCGTGATTGAGCTGGACACCCCCGGCGGATCAGTTGATATCACGAAGGGCATCACGCAGAACATGACTGCGGCGCGCGTGCCGATCATCGTCTACGTCTCGCCCAGCGGGGCGCACGCCGGCTCCGCCGGAACCTTCATCACGCTGGCTGCGCACGCGGCCGCGATGGCTCCGGGCAGCAGTATCGGCGCGGCCAGCCCCGTCACGGGCGAAGGTGCCGAACTGGACGAGACGATGAAGGCCAAGGCGACCAACATCCTGGTGGCCGACATCAAGAACCTCGCGGCGCGGCGGGGCGAGAAGGCTGTCGAGTGGGCGGAGAAGGCCGTGGCTGAGGCCGCGGCCGCAACGGCCAATGAGGCGCTGGAGCTCGGTGTGGTGGACGTGATCGCTAGCGACGTGCCCGACCTGCTTGCCAAACTGGATGGACGGGAGGTCCAGGTGGCAGGGCAGACTGTCACGTTGCAGTTGCAGGATGCACCGGTGGAAGAGGTTCCGCTGAACGCCATCGAGGGGCTGCTCAACCAGATCACGAACCCGGCGATTG
>JAKPQT010000722.1 GCA_029555885.1 Chloroflexota bacterium
AACTCTCGACCCAGTTGGCGTTGGGGTAGACGAGTTGCGGTGTGGCCGAGATGACCTGGCCCAGGTCGAGCCGGAGTCGCGCCAGCAGTCCGTGTTCATCAAGCGTCGGGTCGAGCTGTTCGCCCTCCGGCAGCGCCAGCAGGGCCTTCCGCCGCGGCCGCCAGCGCAGCGGGAGGCTTGAAGCATCACCGACAGAGAGTCCTGACACTACCACGATGCCGTTGCACGGCTCGAAGCGCAGGCCGGCGATAGCTACGTCTGGCCGTGGGTTCTGCCACGCCCAGAGCCAGTTGACCCACTCGGACCAATCAGCGGAGAAGGCGCGCGTCTGGCTGAAGCCCCAGTCCGGGTTGGTCTGCTCGTGCGAGGCGCGCACCGGGTAAGGCTTGTGATGCGCCACGGCTTCGAAGCAGTTTTCGCCCCAGCGCCGGGTGACCATGCCGATCTGATGGCGGCGCTTGATGGGCAGCCGCATCTCCTCGCCGTCCGCGTAGATGACGGTATAGCTTGCGGCCAGTTCGCCCAGTTGGCCCTCCCCCCGCATGGGGGAGATAAAACCGCCGGGGCCGGGCTCGACAGGGCGGATGTCGGATGTATGCAGGAACACGAGCCAGCCGGCGCGGAAGGCGTCCAGCGTCAATTCGACGGGCTGGCCAATCAGGAGGATGCCGGCGCCAATTTCGAACGGCAGGCCCCAGGCAACAGCGGCGCCGGTCGGCGCGTGCGCAGCGGCCTCCGCCATCGCAGGGGACACGGCCTGCTGCGGTAGGTCTGCAAAGGGGATGTTCCCTGCCAGCGGAATCGGGCGAAACAGTGGTGACGCGGGGCCGTCATGCGGCATGTTGAGCTCAGTCATGGGAATCGCCTCCTATGCGCCTCATCGTACAGGGTCAGGATGTTCTCGACCGGTGATACCGCCTGCAGGTTGTGGCACGGTGCGAGGATGAAGCCGGTGCCGTCGCCTCCCAGCGTGTCCAGCAGCCAACGCACCTCGCGGCGCACGTCCTCCGGCGAGCCGAACGGCAGGGTGGCCTGGTTGTCCACCCCGCCGTGAAAACAGACGCGCTTGCCATAACGTGCCTTGAGGTCTGCCAGGTCCCAGTCGCCGCAGCGCCACTGGATCGGGTTGAGCACATCGATGCCCATCTCGACCAGCCGGGGCAGCAGCGGACGCATATCGCCGTCGTCATGGTGGAAGACGATCAGCCCGTATGACTTCGCCAGGTTGATCGCCCGCTGGGTGGGTTCCCGGTAGAAACGGTCGAAGATGCGCGGGCTGACCAACAGGCCGCGCTGTGCGCCCCAGTCGTCCGTGACCTGCGTGATGTCGATGACCCCGCGGCCGGCCTCGAAGCAGCGGCGGTGGTACTCCGTGAAGAAGTCCGAGAGATGGCGGAGCAGGTGCGCGGTGAAGTCGGGCCGCAGGAGCGGGTCCATCAGCATGTTCTCCTGCCCGCGCAGTTGCAGGTGAAAGTACTGCGGCGCAGTGTAGCCGCACATGATGGCGCGGCCCGGCCACTCGGCTGCCGCGGCAGGGATGGCGCTGTAGTCATACCAGTCCGGCGAAGGCCAGCCGTAAGCATCCAGGTCTGCGATGGTCTCTGCGCCGGCCAGCGGGTAGACGACCTGCTCATCGTACGTGCCGGTCTCGTAGACTTGCGAGCGATAGCCCATGCCCCACTCGTTTTCCCAGTAACCGGCCTCAGGGTCACGCCGGAGCCGGGGACCCACATAGCGTGGGCCGACGCCCGGAATGCCGTCGATGTCCAGCGCGTCGTACAAGGCCTGGGCGGAGCTGACGCCATAGTGAGCGTACAGCTTGCGCATCACCTCGGCCGTGGCCCAGATGTCGGTCGGGATGCGGTCGACCGGCTGATGTCGAATGGCGGCGAGGATGCGCTCGCGATGGTTCATGGGTGTTGTGCTCCGAGGGTATGGCCTGGCTTAAGCGCGGGTGCGGGCGTCGTCGCGCGCCAGCACCTTGAGGAAAGCCTGGGCTGCGTCAGGGTCGCGGAAGTCGTGGCCGTTGTGCTGGATGATGAGGTAGAAGCCCTTGCCGCCCAGGGTCGAGACGATGCGCCGCGCGCCTTCCGGGCTGACAAAGACCTGGCACAGCTTGCCGGCATCGCGGATGCGTTTGAGCAGGTCGAGCCACTGGTCCGGGGAGGGCTGGCCGTCGCCGGGAATCCACTGGATGCCGCGCAGCCGCGGGATCGCCAGCAGGAGATCCAGGTGCGGGATCTGCCCTTTGCCATCGAGATGATAGAAGCCGTGGTCGAGGTGCGCGCAGCACGCTTCCAGGTCAGGCAGGACGAAGCGTTCGAACATGCGGGGCGAGATCATGTAGGCGAAGTCGCTCTGCAGCATGTACGTCTTGCCGGTGGAACGGATGGGCACCCACGTGGATGTGCCGCCGCAAGCGGGCCGGATGATGGCATCGAGTTCATCGTAATAGCGCAGCCAAAGGCGGGTCAGCGCGCCGGCCAGCCGCACGACCTCGGTCGGTTGCTCGATGACGTCGTACAGCAGTTGTGAGGTATCACGCAGTGAAGCCAGGATATCCAGATTGCCGCCGAGATCGGTGTGCCCAATCTGGAGCTGCCTGCAGTACCGCACCGTGAACGCCCGCGCGACCTCCTGCACGCGGCGCCACCATACGTTGTCAGGGTCATAGGCGAGGGTGAGCTCCGCAAGGTCGGTCGGGCCATGAGGTGAAAACCAGACTGTTTCGGATGGCTCGCTGACGCTGTGGACTACTGATCCGAGGAAGCCTGCAACGATGCCGGGGCCGAAGTTCAACCAGAAGTATGGATAGGCGTCTGCATAATAGCGGGTGGCGGCGAGCGCCGGCGCAACGCGGTCCACAACGGCGGCAGCAGGCATGTCCAGGGGATAGTTGCTGAGATAGCCGAGGGGTTTGGGGCCCGGATAGGGATCGGTCGCGGCGAGGTAGACCAGCGGGCGTTCTAGCTCGCCGGTCCACCAGGCCGCGTAGTCTCTATCGATTCTTGCCCAGTCCTCAGCCGTGAAGTTGAGCGTGGGCATGTGGAGGGGATACCTTACCGGCTCAGCCGAGCAGGCTCTTTGCCAGGCGGGTCGCCGAGCTGGCATCCGGGCTGTAGCCGTCTGCGCCGATCTGCTTGGCAAAGCTATCGGTGACCGGCGCGCCGCCGATCATGACCTTGACCTTGCCGCGCACGCCCGCTTCCTCCAGGGCCGCGATGGTGCCCTTCATGCTCGGCATGGTGGTCGTCAAGAGGGCGGACATGGCAACGACGCCGGGCTGGTGGTCGATGACCGCCTTGACGAACTTCTCAGGCGAGACATCGGTGCCGAGGTCAACGACCTCGAAGCCTGCACCTTCCAGCATCATGGCGACCAGGTTCTTGCCGATGTCGTGGAGGTCGCCCTTGACGGTGCCGATGACGACCTTGCCGGCGGATGTGGTGCCGGCTTCCGCGAGGTACGGCTTAAGGAGCGCAAGGCCGCCCTGCATGGCACGCGCGGCAACCAGCATTTCCGGCACGAAGTACTCGTTCTCCTCAAACAAGCGGCCGACCTCGGCCATGGCGCCAATCAGACCATCCTTGAGGATCTTGTCTGCCGGAATGCCCTCCGTGAGCGCGGCCTCCACGCCGGCTTTTGCAGCGGGCGCGTTGCCGTCCAGTACCGCATTGTAGATGGTTTCGATGGTGGACATGTGGGTGTACTCCTGGTGTGTCTGAAGATGAGATTCGGACTCTCTGGTTAGCAAGTGGAACTGGCGTGGTGCAAGCACAAGTGTTATACGTAACACTGCTTACCTTAACCCATTCGCGGGTGGATGTCAAGAATCGCTTTCATGGCTTTGCAGATGCCGACTACCCGTTGGGCCAACGCTACCCGTCTAGTGTAAAACGTTTGCGCGATTCGCTGTATGATTTGCAACAGCTTTTCGCTCAATCTGTGCAAACAGTAGGCTCACAGACATCTGCTCCGAAGTTGACATGCTGGTCCGTCTGCAACATAATAGCTCAGAATATAGACTAATGTTATTCAAGTAGCGCATGATTTATCTACAAATAGGGAGCACTATGGAAGTTGTGCCTGGCATTCATACTCTATGGCAGCAGAAGGGCGCATATGTGCGTGCCTATTTGCTGCAACACGCCGGTGAGTTGATCCTGATAGATACACTGTATGACAATGATGCCCACCGTATCCTGGAACTTCTCCGGCAGATCGGATGCACCCCAAGTGACCTGAAGCACATCATCCTCACGCACGCCCATCGCTCCCACCTGGGTGGCTTGGCGCTGCTGAAGCAGTTGAGCGGTGCACCCGTATATGCCCATGAGTGGGAATCGGACCTGATCTCCGGTGACCGTGCCGCGCAGCAGGTATCATGGCGTCCGCAGCCTGCCTTCCGCACCTATCCCTTTCAGATAGCCAACAATTTGAACCTGGTTCATCATCCGCCATGTGAGGTTGACCATTTTATCCGCCAGGGCGACCGCATCGGCCCGCTGGAGGTGCTGGCAACGCCCGGCCATTCGCCGGGACATCTGGCCTTCTACTGGCCGGAGCGCCGCGCCCTGTTTTCTGGGGATGCTATCGTCACCTGGCCGCACTTCGAGTTAGGATGGCCGGGCTTTCTGCTGAACCGGCGGCAACACCGGGCATCTCTGCGCAAGATGGCCGACCTGGACACTGATGTTCTCTGCACGGGACACGGCGCGCCCATCCAATCCGGTGCGGCGGCCAGGATTCGCACGGCACTCTCGCAAGCCGAGCCGCTCCGGTAGTGCGGCCGAGGAGGGAAGCATGATTCGTGTCCCGAGTTCGTTGCGGCCCTGGGGCGCCATCGGTGCGCTGGTCGCCGCCGTCTTTGCCTTGTGGATGTTCTTCTTCCCAGAGTACATCCCGGTGCACTTCGCCTGGAATGTGCAGCCGCGCATGGCCCAGGCCTTCATCGGTGCAGGCTATGTCTTTCGCGTGTTCTTCTTCTTGCTCTTCGTGTTCGTGGCCGACTGGCGGTTGTTGCGCTGGAGCTATGTGGGCAATCTGTTCTTCACCGGCGCGCTGCTGCTGGCAACGCTCTGGCACGCCGAAAACATGCACTGGCGGAGCCTGGTCGGCCATTTGTGGATCGTGTTTTACACGATGGAGCCGGTGATCATGCACTTCTCCGTGCCGCGCGGGGCCGCCGACCGAGGCGAACCCGCGACAAGCGGCGGGCCCATCCTGCCGTGGTTCCGGCGTTTCCTGATCGTGGAGGTCGCCATCACCGGCCTGTTCGGCCTGGCGCTCATCATCAATCCGGAGTGGCTCAACACCCGTTGGCCCTGGGAACTGAACCCGTTCGACGCACGCATTGTATCGGCCTGGTGGGTCGGCTGGGCGGGCTGGGCAGCCGCCATGATTCAGGTTGCCGACTGGGATGAGGTTCGCCTGGCCGCCATCGGCAACCTGATTCTGGGCATCAGTCTGACCGTTATCAACGTGGTCTTCTACCCGTACTTCAACCATGCGCACCCGACCGTGCGCGCGTACATCCTCGGCGTGATCGTCCTGACGGCGGGGATGGCCTTCTTCTACTGGCAGCAGGAACGGCAGCGCCGGCGGCTGGCAGCCACATAGCGGTAGTATGTGCGCGGGCAGCCCATCGTTGACGCACGGGCTGCCCTCGTGTATCATGCCGCCCGTGAATCGACGTCTGGTATGCGTGATTGTGCTGGGGCTCCTGCTGGGGTTGACGCCGTTGTCCGCGTCGGCAGCGCCGGGCGCCAAGTGGCCCGACGATGTGGATCTCTTCCCGCGGCCGCTGGTTCGCGCGCCGGCGACTACTTTCGCGACCGGGCCGACCGTCGCGGGTGACACGCCGGGTGCGCTTTACTACACCGTCCAGCCGGGCGACAGCCTGTGGCTGATCGCGCGGCGCTTCGGCATCACTGTCGAGGTGCTGGCGCGCGAGAACGGTTTCACGGGCCGGAAGGTGCTGCGCGAGGGAATGGAGCTCTTTCTTCCGTACAGCAACGAGATCGGCAGCGCGCGCTACGTCGGGGGCAGGCCGGTGGTCACCGGCCAGGGCTTGCACTTCGTCGCCAGCATCTCCCAGCAGCAGTGCTGGCTCTTCCGGGATGGCAAGATCGCTGAGCACTGGACTTGTTCGACCGGACGCCCTGAATCCCCCTCGATTCCTGGCAACTACACGGTGCAGACGAAGATACCACGCGCCTACAATACAGCCGCCGAGTTCTGGATGCCTTCCTGGCTCGGCATCTACGATGCAGGCGACGCCGATAACACCGAGAACGGCATCCACGGCATCCCCTACCGCGCGAGCGACGGCGAACGCCTCTAGACCGACCTCGTAGGCACCCCCATCACGTTCGGCTGTGTCATGTTGAGTGATGACCTTGCACAACAGCTCTACGATATGGCATATATCGGGATGCCCGTGACCGTGCTGCCGTAGCGCGCGGGCTGCCCAATCCGCAACTTCCCGGCTAAATCTACTTTCCCATCTGCATTCTGCGCAGCAGCAGGGTGACGGCCGCGATGGCGGCCGCGCTAAGGAGGCTGCCGATGGCGAGTGCGGGCAGGTACGCCGCATCGCGCGTCGGTTGAGCTGCCCGGGCCACAGGCGTGACTGAGGGCGCGGTCAGTCGCATGGACTGCAACAAGGGGGTGCTGGAGGGCCGCGGGGCCGCAGCAATTGCCTGGGCCGTAGGGCGCGGCACTGCGTCCGCCGGTGGGGGCATGGCCTGGGCGGTCACGAGCGGGACTGCGGTTGTGGACGCAGCCTGGGCCGGCGGAGAAGGCTGCTCAGCGAGGGCTGTGGAATTGCCCATCCCGACCGGTGACTCTATCGTCGCGCCGGGCAGAGGCGCTGTCTCGACTTGAGGCAGCGGCGTGGCTGCAGAACTCGTCGGCGGGCCGGTCGGAGGGGCAGCCACGGTTCCGGCCGGTGCTGCGTGGGGTGTCTCAGGGGTGGCGGTCCGGTACGTAGCCTCGCCGGCAGGCCGGAGCGTCGCGCTTGCAGTCGGCTCTGGCACGGCTGGCTCCAGCGCGGCTTGCTGCTGTGGGGTGGGTGTTAGCGTCGGAGATGCTGCATCCAACGCGGGCTCCTCATCCCCGACACGCAGATTGAGCGGTGTCAGGCCGCTCGCCTGGAACGGGAAGGTGTCCTGCCAGGTCCCGCCAAGCGGGGCGCAGGCCGCACGAGCGCCGTTGACATAGAACTCGAGGGCCAGGCCATCGGCCACGCGGCCCTGCACAACCAGCTTGGCCTCCTGCAGCAGGGGGCCGCCATACCGCCCGGCCACAGTCGTCGTAATGGGATTTCCCGGAATGCCCAACCGGATACCTTCTGCGCGTCCCTCGATGACCGTGCCGGCAGGGGCCGGCTGGCCGTTGATGGTGACCTCACCGAAGAAGGCGTGAGGCGGAGGGGGTGGCTGCGCTTCAGCCAGGCCTGTATTCAGGAGCCACAGCAGGACGGCCACTCCAAAGCAGGTGGCGGCACGCGTGAAATGCGTCCGGTTTTTCGGACCGAGCCAAGCGATCATCAGCCCGGCTCCTGCTGCAACACAAGCGGTAGAAACACCCGGTGTACCGGCCTGCTTGTGGCGCTCGCCGTCGGACTTGCCGTGGGCGAAGGCTCAGGCGTGTAGGTGGCGGTCGGCGTCGCTGTCGGCGTCCATGTCGCGGTGAGCGTCGGCGTTGGGGATGCGGTGGGCGTGCTCGTCAGCGTTACCGTCGGCGTGGAGGTGAGCGTCTCTGTTGGCGTGGGGCTGGCCGAGGGTGTCACTGTCGGAGTTTCGGTAGGCCGCTCGGTTGCAGTTGCGGTTCGGGTCGTCGTAGGAGTCGAGGTCCGAGTTGGGGTGAGCGTCCTGGTGGGCGTCCGGCTTGGCGTGCGCGTCGGCGTCGCCGTCGGTGTTTCCGTCACATCGACGATGCGCAGGTTGAGCTGGGTGGTCGCGCCGGAGGTGAACGGGTAAGTCGCCTGCCATGCGCCGCCGACCGCAGCACATTGTGCGCGTACACCGTTGATGTAGAACTCGATCGGCGTCCCATTCGCCAGGCTGTCATTGCCCTGAACGATCAGCTTGGGGTCGTCGCGGCCGGGCCCGCCATACTCGCCGGCTGTGGTTGTGATGAACGGATTGCCCGGTATATCGACCAGAATGTTCTGCCCGCGTGCCGTGATGCTGGACCCGGCCGGTGCTGGTGCGCCATAGATCGTGACCGTGCCGTAGAAGGCATGTGGAACCGGCGGGATCGCGGGCGCTGCCGGAGCATCGTGTGCTGAAGAAGCGGCAGGTGCGGCAGACGAGGCCGGGATCGCGCCGGTTTGCGCCGCAGCGATGGAAAGCGCCCCGGTCAGCGTCACAGCCAGGTAGACAAGCCCGATGGATAGCCAGCGCCCGCTGTCACGTCGCATCTCTGCCTCCTGTGCTGCCAGGTCTGCGGGCAAGGCGGCTACCCTCCCCGCAGACCCGCCCCCGATAAATACTCCGCTCTGACTCTACCGCAATACGAGTGGCAGATAGACGATGTTGACCTGCTGCGTCGGCGTGGCCGTCTCCGTTGGCGTCGCAGACGGCGTTGCCGTTGGGGTCTCCGTCGGTGTGGCCGTGGGCGTCTCGGTCGGTGTGGGCGTCGGCGTTTCAGTCGGCGTCGTTGTCGGCGTGGCCGTCGGTGTCGCCGTGGGTGTCTCAGTCGGCATGGGCGTGGGCGTCCACGCCTGTTCGCCGAAGTTGGCCACAACCATGCTGCCCGCGACCACGTTGACTACCACGGAATCCGGGCTTGTGCTGGCATAGCCGAGAGGCTGTGTCTCCTGCACGGTATATTGGCCCGGCGCCAGGCTGGCGAACTGGTATGCTCCGTCCGGCCCCGTTGTCAGGGTTGTCTGGGTGCCGCCGCCCGGCAACACGAGTGTAATCGTAACCCCTGCCAGGCCGGCTGTCTCGCTGTCCTCGCGGATGCCATTGCCGTTGGTATCCAGGAAGACGTAGCCGGACAGATCGCCGGTCAGCCGCCGGAACGAGGCGGTGATGGTGTGGTTCGCGGTCACATTGCTGAATGTGTACGTGCTGACCGCGCCCTTCGATGCTCCGTCAACGACTACGTCGGCAATGGCATAGCCCGCAGCGGCCGCAATCGTGAAGGTCTTGCTGCCACCGAGAGGCACCGATACGCTGCCGGAGGGGGTGATCGAACCGCCGGCGCCGGCCGATGCCGTGATGGTGTAATAGACATCGACCTGCAGATTCAGGTTGGTTGCGCTGCCGGAATGCCAGGCGTAATTAGCGACCCATTGGCCGGTGGCAACATCATAAAGCTTGGCCTTTACGCCGGCGACATAGAAGATCATGGGGGTCCCGGCGGTGGCGCCCTCGATCGCGGCCGTGTCCGGGTCATCTCCCGGGACAGTCAAAAAATAGGCGCCGGAAGAGGCATCGGGTGGGCCGATCTTCGTGGTGACGTTGCCGGTCCAGGGGCCGCTGGCAGCCTTCGCTATAATGGATGTGCCGTTAGGCAGGAAGCTGCCCGCCGAATTCTTGACGGTGCCGTAAAAGGTGTGGCCGATAGGAGGGATGGCATTCGCCCGAGTTGCCATCATGCCGAACACAACCACGAGCACGAGCAGCAGAGAGCTCCAACGGAGCAGACGCCCGCGGTTGGTGCGGGCAAGAATCATGTGACCCATCGCTTCTGCCTCCTCCATTCAGGTGCGAACCGGCATACCGGTTTATTGCCTGGCAGGTGTTAGTATCTGGTGATATGGCCTTGGCTGCGAGTGCGGAGTGCAGCATCCGCATTCTGCCTCTGGCAGGCGCCGTCCGGCGCCTGCCAGAGGGTGTTACTTCAGCTCACGCAGCCAGGCTGAGGGGCTGAGCCGGACGCGTCACGGATAGATTGTACCATTCTGACTGAGGGCCAGCCAGTAGCCCAGGCCTGCATTGTAGGTCCAGGTCTGATAGTAGTAGTCACCGTCAGGGTTGAACGCGTAGTTGGCCTGCGCCGCATTGTAGACGGTGGGGCCGAGGTAGTCGACTGCGGACTCGTTCGTCATGTTGTAGCGGGCCGTGTAGCCAATCAGGTTCCAGCCGGCGTTGACCGCATAGGCGGGCAGGACGTTCGGCGGGGCGCTGAGGTACCGGCCGCTGATGACCAGCGTGCCGTTGCCCGGCATCTCCACCCAGTACCCCTGGCCGTCCTTGAAGGTCTTGAGCGTGCCGCCCACACCCGGGATCCAGGTCTGCTGGACGAGCTTGCCGCCCGACCAGATGAAGGTCGCGACCTGCTTGGCGCCCACGTTCTTCATGACGTTGGCAATGTTCGTGTCGTAGGGTACCAGCGGCGTCGAGACGAGGTTCCACCCCGCCTTCAAGGCGATGGTGTAGGTATTCTTCACGTCGGCCTGGACGGCCTGGGTGCTCGTCATGAGCCCGACCTTGTCCTTGGCCGTTGCGCGGAAGCAGTGCGTGCCGTCCGGCAGCGCGGTCGTATCGAAGACCAGCTTGTACGGGGCCGCGGCGACCGTGCCGAGCGTGCTCCAGGCGCCCGCGCAGCCCGGCTGGACCTCGAACATCACCGAGGCCACGCCGGAGCCGGCGTCAGCGGCATCCGCGATGAACTCGAACGTCTTCCCGGAGATGATGTTGCCTGCGACCGGCTGTTGCAGGCTGACCGTCGGCGGGGTGTTGTCCACGTGGACCGTCACCACCGCAGATGTCGTCTCCATGCCGACGCCGTTCCGGGCCGTGACCTTGAGCGTGGCGTCGCCGTTGTAGCCGGCCGTGTTCCAGCCCTGCTCGAACGGTGCAGCCATGTCCGGGTTAGCGGCCCAGGTACCCGTGGAGGCCCAGAAAGTGACCTGCAGGATGCCGGACTCCGCATCGGCTGCCGTGGCCTTCACCAGCTTCGTACCCGTGACCCACGCGCCCGCCGTCGGATCGGTGATGGACACGGTTGGCGGCGTGTTGTCTACCGCGAAGATCGTGAATGCCGCGTCGCTCATGTCAGACGCCGTGTTCCCGACTTTGTCCGTGGCGATGATCTTGATCCACGAGTTGGCGCTGGGGATGCCTGCGACCTTCCAGTCGTAGGCGCCCGTGTTCGCCAGCGCACCGTCGATCTGGGAGAAGGTGACACCGCCGTCCTGTGTGAGCCACAGCGTGATGGGCTTGTCTGCGAGGTTGGCATCGGTGATGTCGGCCTTGTTCCACTTGATGGTGTAGATCAGGCCAATCTGCAGCCCCTCGCCGCCGTTGGGCTGGATCAGCGTGGTGGCCTTGATGGCGGGCGCGGTGGCGTCCACCATGTACTTCACCACCGCGGATTCCTCGCTCAAGCCGGCGCCGTTGGTGGCAGCTGCCTTGACCCAGACCGGTCCGCTGGGTGCAATTACGTTCATCTCATAGGGCGCGGTGTTGTCCGTGCCATCCATCGTCCAGCCGGCGACCGTGTTGGAGTACCAGAACGTCACACCCACGATGCCCGAATGGGCATCGCTTGCATCGGCCTTCCACATATGGCTGCCTGCCACCAGAGCGCCCTCGGTCGGCGCGGTGATGGCAACTGCCGGCTTGCTTCGGTCGATGACGATGTTGGCATTCGAGTCCCAGGCCGACGCACCCACACCGTTATGTGCGGTGGCCCTGACCCAGACCTTCGTGCCATCAGGCAGCGCGGTGACGTTCCAGTCGAGCGAGTAGGGCGCAGCCACATCCGTCCCGATGGCGGTCCAGGCTACACCGTCCTTGGAGTACTCGAACACGACCTGGGTGATGCCCGACTCGACGTCGGTGGCCGTCGCCGCCACTGTGGCGGTGTTCGTCGTGATGAAGGCGTTGTCCAGGGGTGCCGTCACATTCACGACTGGCGGGGTGTTGTCCGTATTGAAGATCGTGAAGACGGCATTGCTCTCGTCCGAGGCCGCACCGCTCGCCTTGTCCTTGGCAATCAGCTTGACCTTCGCCTCCTGGGTCACCATGGCCGGGACCATCCAGGCGAACGTGCCGGTGTTGCCGAGGCCGGTGGCGATCGTCGAGTGGAAGGCGCCCGCCACCCACAGCTCGAGGTCGATGCCGGCGAGATTGGCCTCGGTAATCTTGGCCGGATTCCACTTGATGTCATAAGCGGAGCCGACCTGCAGGAATTCGCCGCCGTTCGGCTGAATCAGCGTGTCGGCGGCAACCACCGGCAGGGTGCTGTCGACGATGACGCTGGTCGGTTGCACTGCGGCAACCCAGTTGTCCTGGCCGATGTTCTTCGCTTCAACGGAGAGGTCCCAGGGGCCGTCGGCTGTGCCTGCCGGGATCGTCAGGTTCATGGTCTTGGCAACCGGGAGTGTGACAGCTTCCTCTGCCAGCTTGATGGTGCCACCCAGCCAGTAGCGGATGGTGCCGGAATCGGTGCCGTCAGTGGAGAAAGTGACCGGCAGGATGGATCCAACCTTCACGAATGCCGGCGCGGCGGTCGTCGGAGCGGTGATCGTCACCGCCGTGACATCGCCGGGCACATCCGGTGCGGCCAACACTATCGCGGGAAACAGCAACAGAATGGCTATGACGATGTTGAGCACGCGATAGAGCGGCCTGATACCTTTATACATCTTGTCCTCCTCTGTGGACCAAAAGTACTCGAAGATTATCTGTGCGCGTGAGCAAGTTCCAACTCAGGACGGGTACACGGAGGCACGCCGCCCGGCCGTGAAGATTGCACCTGCCTGGCCTTTGTACTCACCCCCTTTCTGTCTTCTTAATCCGAGGTCCGTAGTCGCAAGCCGTGCCGCCGGGGTTGTGTCGGCCACTCAGGTAACCCCTGCGCGTTTACTGATGCCAGAGGGACAAGATAGTGAATCTGTCCTGCGTCGCCGTGGCTCATGCCGATGAGCTGCTGACCGTTAGGGCGGCGCGCAGTGCCGCACTCTACTTTGTATACGCCCGCAGTAACATGCATAAGCTGCATTTTCCTCTGACATTCTAGCAGTCTGTGCCACCCACTGGAATACCATTCAGTCCCGACATCTAGCGGCACCCGTACCTGTCACGAAGTACTCCGGTCGCTCAGCCTCCGGTTTCCGCCACTGCAGGTCTCTCCGGCGGCCCGGTTGCTGATTCCGGCAAGCCGATTGTTTGCTGTTGTGCCGCAACCAAACCCTTGAGCACCGGTTCCGAGATGCGCCATTCCCGGCCGATTTTGAACGCAGGCACTTTCTTGGCCTGGCACCAGCGCCATACGGTTGACCGGCTCACACGCAGGTAGGTGGCGACCTCTTCGACGGTCAGGAGTTCATCCATGGCATCTGGTTCTCCTCCGTGTTCCGGCGAACGGAGCGAGCAAAAGCGCGCACCGATACACATAAGACCTTAGCAGCTAACAGGAGTCGGCAACGAGTTACATAAACCAGCACAGACTACTACAATCATAGTCCGCTTCCGGTCATCCTAGAAGGCCCAAGTCTCTCTAGTTTGCGTTGCGAGGAATACTCAAGAGGAAGTACGCGGGTACCGTTACGGAAAGGTATTACGCCGCGTCGCCGTCGAGGGAAATGAGGCCGAGGCGCAACGCCGTCGCCACCGCTTCCGTGCGGTTCTCCACGCCGAGCCGGCGGTATATATCGGACAGTTCATTCTTGATGGTCTGCTCTGAGAGAAACATTCGTTGTGCGATGTCGCGGTTGCCCGCACCCTGTGCCAGGGCACGCAACATCTCCAGGTCGCGTGCAGAGAAGTACTTCTCGCAGTCTCCGTTGTTCTGCGTCGCGAGCCGCCGGTACTCTGACAAGACCTGCATTGCGATGGGGGGAGCGATCACTGCGCCGCCGTTGGCTACGCAGCGGATCGCCTCGACCAGCTCGCTGACATGGGTATCCTTCATCAGATAGCCCCGTACGCCGGCCTGCAGGACGCGCGTCACTGTATCACGATCTGGTGAGCCGATGAGGGCGATGATCCTGGCGTTCGGATTGTCGGTCAGGATCTGCTGCGCCACCTGCACGCCGCTCTGCATCGGCAGGTGCAAATCCAACAGGATGACATCCGGGTGTTTATCGCGCACCGCACGCATGGTCGACCCCAGATCCGATGCTTCATCGCAGACCAGCAAATCCGGTTCGCGCTCCAATACGGACCTCAGCCCGGCGCGAAACAGGGCGATGTCAGCCACCAGGAGAATGCGGATCGTCTCCATCGTCGGCCTTCTGTCCTGTGAGTACTTGTTCAGGTCCGCCAGAAGCGACTCGTCTGCTCAACCCGGTCGCCCGACTGTGTGCCAGGGGTACTCGCGCGCAGCAAACTTTCGGTTGCGCCAACGGTACCAGGGCCATCTGCAGTGAGACTATCACGCAGTACGTTCGGATTCAACCCCTAAAGGATGTATCGTGGCAGTTTATTTTTCCTTGTGGCCGGCTGTCACCACGATTGCTATAGCAGGCCGAGTTTGCGCGCACGCGCCACGGCCTCGGTGCGATTGGCGGCGGCGAGCTTGCCGCTGATGTTGTGAATGTGCTTCTTGACGGTGCCCTCACTCAGCACCAGGTTCGTGGCGATGGCCCGGTTGGAGAGCCCCGCGGCCATCAGGCGCAGCACCTGGAGCTCGCGCAGACTCAGCGATGATGGTGCGGGCTCAGGCGGCGCACTTGTGGCGTGCTCGGAGATAGCCTGCAGAACCCTGCCCACGTATTCCGGTGCAACGCCCTGGCGCTCGGCCTCCTTGAGCAGGGGCACGATGGCGGGGCCTGCATCGACGAAGGTCCGGATGAACCGTTCTGGTGCACCCCGGTGCAGCGCATCCTTGAGGAAGGTCAGGCCGGCCTGCTGACTCTCTGCGGTCACGGCCTGCCAGATACGCACCGCGATGGCGCCCCATTCCCAGCCGGCATCGGTGGCCGTAGTGTAGAGCGGGTGCAGCACTTCGCTGGCGGCGCGGCGGTCGCCGCGGGCAAGCAGCAGCCGCGGCCACACCAGGTTAAGGTGACGGTAAAACGGATGTCCGCCTGCCTCAGGGCTCATTCTGGCAGCCCAGTGTTCTGCTTCGGCCAATGATCCGCTGGACAGAGCTACTTCCACTCCCGTGGCAGCAACGTGAGCTCGGAGACTGGTCGGCGATTCGGATGCCTTGAGCAACTGATCTATCTGATCCACAGCCTGTAGAGCTCCGCGCAGATCACCGCGCGCGGACCGGAGGCGCGCCAGTATCAGATTCACGGACACGCGATACTCGACGTCGCCGCTGGGTTCCGCAAGCGCCTGTCCCGCGCGCATGTGGCTTTCGGCCACGTCCAGATCGTTCCACTCATAGTTCAGATAGGCGAGATCGACATGGGCCAGGATCGTGACGGGAACGGGCAGGTTCTCGTCAACGACATCCTGGAACAGCGCAGCCGCAGCATGCAGTTCTCCGCGCATGGCCTTGCTCCGACCGAGAAAGGTCTGGGCAGTCAATCGCGCAAAGTCGTTGCCGTAGCGCTGTGCGGCAGTGGCCGCAGCCTCGAGGATTGGCTCGGCTTGATCTATGTGTCCGCCATACCAGTAAGCCAAGCCCAGGGTTACCCCCAGCACCGCTCGCAGGGTCTCTGCGGTTTCCGGTAAAAAGGTTAGCGCACGGTGCGCCAACTCAGCCGACTGGCGCAGGTCGCCGCGGGCGCGTGCCAGGCCTGATTCGGCGGCTGTCACTTCACCCAGAAGGCTACGCGGATCGCCCCCAGGCGGCGGGTCTTCGCCGGCAGCCAGTTTCCGTGCTCTTGCCAGCCATTGTTCAGCGGCGTCGAGTCGACCGGTGAGCAAGAAGGGCCAGGCATAGGCGAGGCAGAGCTGTGCGCTGGCCTGGATTATATCGGAGGGTAGCGCAGCCAACCAGCCCATCAAGGTGAGCAGCTCTCCACGCTGCACCATGGGCTGGGCTTCCCTTTTGATCAGGTTGGCCGCCTGGTCCCAATCCTCGCCGGCGAGCGCATGGTGGATGGCCTCCGGCATGAATCCGTGCTCGGCATACCACCGGCTGGCCCGGCTATGTAGTGTGTTGACCCTGTCGGCCAGCTCCCGTTGGAGGCAGCTTTGCAGCAGCTCAGCGAAAAGGTGATGGTAGCGATACCGCTGCCTTTCGGTGTCCAGGGGAACGATGAAGAGGTTGGACCGGTCGAGGTGTTCCAGGATGTCCTGGGCCGGCAGAGCGTGGGGTGCCTGCGCGGGTGTATCGCTGTCTTGGGGCAGCCAGCCATCCTGTCCCAACATGGCCTCGCACAGGGGCGCACACATGCGATCAAGGATGGAGGTGTGGAGCAGGAAGCTATGCACCTGCGGCGACTGGCGGGCCAGCACTTCTTCAGTCAGGTAGTCCAGGATGAAGCGATTCGTGCCGGTCACGCTGGTAATGAGCCGGCGCATATCGCCCCCCCCGCGCGTGATGAGAGCACGGCCAGTTGCAGCCCCGCGACCCAGCCTTCCGAGCGGTCATGCAGCGCAGCGATCTCGGCGTGAGAGAGGCGCGCGGTCATGTTGCGCCGGAGAAACTCGGCCACTTCCTCGAAGGTGAAGCTGAGGTCGCCCTGGCGCACTTCGACCAGGACGGCGCGGGCGCGCAGGCGTGCAAGCGGCAGGGGCGGGTCCTCGCGCGTGACGATCACGATGTGCATGTGCGCCGGACGATGCTCGAGGAGGAAGCCGACCAGTGCATGGATGGCGGATAGGTGGATGACATGATAGTCGTCAAGCGCCAGGATCAAGGGTCGGGCGAAAGCTGCGAGATCGTTGACGAGAGTTGCGAGCAGCGATTCTACGGGCGGCGGCGCGACGGTATCCAGCATGGCCTGCGCGGTGACCCCGATGCCAGGGTCCACATTCCGAAGGGCAGCCAGCAGGGCCGCGAGAAATCGTGCGGGATCATTGTCGCCTGCGTCGAGCGAAAGCCAGGCGGCAGGCGCGTCGACACTGCGGATATAATCTGCCACCAATGTGGTCTTGCCGAAGCCGGCGGGGGCGGAGACCAGCGTCGTGCCGGCGTGACTGCCCTGGGTGAGGAGCTCAAGGAGGCGAGGGCGTGCTACAAACGTAACTCCTCTGGAGGGGGGAGGCGTGAGCTTCGTCGTCGCCACCACTATGTGCATGTGGGCCTCTCCGTCAGTATCTACGAGTAGCCGGAGGAAGTGTCAACCCACGCTTATCTTAGCACAAGTTATGCTTCCTGGCAATCCCTTTTATGTGACAGTTTTTGCATATCAGGCTGATTCTGGTGACAGTACATTCATTTTGTGGGACGCGCGCGGACATCCCTCCCGAACAGACGCGGCTGCGCGGGAGGGGAGCGCTGTAGGTCTGGCTACCCTGCCAGCACTGTCGTGAACGACAACGGCGGCAGGACGAGGAGATACTTCCCATCGGTGACCGGCCCGCCGGCGTGCTGTGCAGGCACGATGCGATCGGGCTGCTCAAAGGTGTTTTCGGCCTTGACATCGGTTCCGGTGAGTTGATGGATGGCTGTGACCTGTGCGGGCGGGGCGTCCTGCCATACCAGCTCCGTGGTGATGGTCTCCGTCTGGCTCCTGTTGACGATGAAGACGGACTGCCGGCCCGTCTCCGGGTCATGGCTGGCCGCAACATCGAGCAGCGGCATCGTGCCGAACTGCTTCGTCTCGTACTGCGGAGCTTTGACCAGCACATCGAGCGAGTTGCCGCGCGCGTGGTTGCTGACGAGCATGAAGGGGTAGTAGGATGTATGCTTGAGCAGCCCTTCGCGCGTCGTGTGCAGCCACGAGATGATGTTGACGATCTGCGCCATGCAGGCAATCTTCACGACATCGCACTTGCGCAGGAAGACATTGAGCCACTGGGCCACTACCAGCGCGTCTTCTAAGTTGTAGCCCACCTCGGCCAGGTGCGGGGCCTCGGTCCAGCGGCCGTTCGTCTCGCCCGGATGCCACACCTGCCATTCATCCCAGGACAGGTAGACATCGTGCTGGCTGCGGTTCTTCGCCTTCACATACCGCAGCGTACCGGCCATCGTATCCACGAAGTCTTCGAAGCGGCGGGCCAGCGCGAGATAGCTCGGCGTGTCCTGCTCGTGGTGGTTGCTGACGTACATGTGGATGGACAGGTAGTTGACGTGCTCCCAGCAGGTCTCGAGCGCAACGCGGTCCCATTCGGGGAAGGTCGGCATCCGGTCATTCGAGGAACCGCATAGCACGGTCTCGATGCCGGGGTCCTGCCAGCGCATCAGCTTGGCTGCTTCGCGGGCCTTGTTGGCGTACTCGTGCATGTCGAGGTGGCCGATCTGCCAGGGGCCGTCCATCTCGTTGCCGAGGCACCAGTATTTGACGCCGTACGGCTCGGCATGGCCGTTTGCGGCCCGCAGGTCGGCGTAGTAGGTGCCCGCGGGTGCATTGCAGTATTCGACCAGCGCGGATGCGGAATCGATCGTGCCGGTGCCCAGGTTCACGCCGAGCATGGGGGCCGTGCCCACCTTGCGGCAGAAGGTCATGAACTCGTCGGTGCCGAACTGGTTGGTTTCGATGGAAAACCAGGCGAGGTCGCGGCGCCGCGGGCGGTGCTCCTTCGGGCCGATGCCGTCCAGCCAGTGGTAGCCGCTGAGGAAGTTGCCGCCGGGATAGCGGATCACCGTGTAACCGAGCTCACGCAGCGCGGCCATGACATCGGTGCGGAGGCCGTCCTCGTCCGCGTGAGGCGACGCAGGGTCATAGATGCCTTCGTAGACGCAACGTCCCATGTGCTCGGCAAAGCCTCCGAACAGCAGCGGCGATATGGCACCGACCGTACGGTGGGTGTCGAGATAGACTTGAGCGGATGATGCAGGCATGGCTGGCTCCTTTGTCAGGGTAGCGAAAGGTTTTCTCTAACGGCGTGGTAGGCATTATAATGCATGGACTCTTCCCATCAAACACCTCATCAAGGAGACGCTTTCAATGACTGAAGCCACAGCTCCCTACCTGAACCCTGACCTGCCCGTCGAGCAGCGCGTGGATGACCTGATCGGCCGCATGACGTTGGCGGAGAAGCTGAGCCAGATGTGCAATGCCTGTCCGCCGATTCCCCGGCTGGGCATCCCGGCCTATGATTATTGGAGCGAGGCCCTGCACGGCGTGGCCCGCAACGGCCGCGCCACCGTGTTCCCCCAGGCCATCGGCATGGCCGCGACATGGAATCCTGACCTGGTGCGGCGAGTGGCCTCGGCCATCGGCGACGAAGCGCGCGCCAAACATCACGAGGCGATGCGGCGCAACGGCGGGACGATGATCTACCAGGGCCTGACATTCTGGTCGCCCAACATCAATATCTTCCGCGATCCGCGCTGGGGCCGCGGGCAGGAGACGTGGGGCGAAGACCCCGTGCTGACGGGCGAGATGGGCGCCGCGTTCGTGCGGGGGCTGCAGGGCGACGACCCGCGCTATATGAAGGCGGCGGCGTGCGCCAAGCACTACGCGGTCCACAGCGGGCCGGAGAAGCTGCGCCACACCTTCGACGCGGTCGTCTCGCAGCGCGACCTGTACGGGACGTATCTCCCTGCTTTCCGCAAGCTGGTGGTGGACGCGCAGGTGGAGGCCGTCATGGGCGCGTACAACCGCACGAACGGCGAAGCATGCTGCGCGAGCCAGACGTTGCTCGTGGACATCTTGCGCGGGGAGTGGGCCTTCCAGGGGCATGTCGTGTCCGACTGCGGCGCGATCAACGACATCCACCAGGGGCACAAGCTCACGGCGGACGCGGCCGAAAGCTCCGCGCTGGCGGTAAAGGCGGGCTGCGACAATGCCTGCATCTGCACATACGAGCACTTGGGCGAGGCGCTGGAGCGCGGGCTGCTGACCGAGGCGGACGTGGACCGCTCGTTGGCCCGCATGTATCGGACGCGCTTCAAGCTCGGCATGTTCGACCCGGCGGAGCGCGTGCCGTATGCGAACATCCCCATGAGCATCGTGGGTTGCGAGGAACACCTCCAGCTGGCGCACGAGACCGCAGTGCAGTCCGTCGTATTGCTCAAGAACCGGAACAACATCCTGCCCATCAAGCCGGATGCGAAGGTCATCACGGTCATCGGGCCGGCGGCCGCGAACCTCGACGTGCTGCTCGGCAACTATCATGGCATGAACACCGGCATGGTGACGCTGGTGGAGGGCATCGTCGCGCGTGCGCCGGAGGGCGTCAAGGTCGAGTACCGGCCCGGCTGCCAGTTCACACAGCCGAACGCGACCGCGCACGACTGGTCGACCTACATGGCTGCGGGCAGCGACGTGACGATTGCCTGCGTGGGCCTGTCGCCGCTCATGGAGGGCGAAGAGGGCGACGCAATCATGACGCCGGAGAACGGCGACCGGACCGAGATCGAGATGCCCGAGGCACAGGCTGCGTACGTCAAGAAGCTGTGCCTGGCGGGCGCGAAGGTGGTGCTCGTCATCACCGGCGGCGCGCCGGTTGCGCTGGGCGAGCTGGCGGACATGGTGGAAGGCGTCGTGTACGTGTGGTATCCGGGCCAGCTCGGCGGCGCAGCGGTGGCAAGCGTGCTGTTCGGTGACGTGGCGCCGTCCGGCAAGCTGCCGCTGACCTTCCCCAAGGCGACCGCAGACCTGCCGCCCTTCGAGGACTACAACATGGCGGGCCGCACCTATCGGTTTGCCACGGTCGAGCCGCTGTACCCGTTCGGCTTCGGACTCAGCTACACGACGTTCGCGTATGAGGGGCTGGCGCTGGACCACGCCACGATTCGCAGCGGCGAGAGCGTTAGCGCGACGGTTACAGTCAGGAACACGGGCTACCGGGCCGCAGATGAGGTCGTGCAACTCTACGTCGCGGACCTGGAGGCGTCAGTGCCGGTCCCGCAGCAAAGCCTGGCCGCGTTCCGCCGCATCCACCTCGCGTCGGGCGAGAGCCGGCAGGTGGTGTTCACGGTGACGCCGGACATGCTGGAACTCGTCAACGACGAGGGCGCGCGCGTGCTGGAGCCAGGTGTCTTTCGGCTGACCGCGGGCGGCAGCTCGCCGAGCGCACGGGCGACCGCGCTGGGCGCGGCAGCACCTGCCGTTGCCGAACTGACCGTCACAGCCTGACGATCTCGCCGGCCTGCCTGGGAGCATGTACGCCGCGCTTCCAGGCAGGCCGCTACTCGACCCCTGGGTGCTTCCCACCACCATCGGAGACGCGGCCGCATGACGTTAACAACCGACCTTGAACTCAGGCTGAAATCCATCGAGTACCGGCAGACCATCCTGCGTATCATCACGCAGGCGCGCGCGGGTCACACGGGCGGCGACCTGTCTGCCATCGACATCCTCAACGTTCTGTACAACGACAGCCTCAACGTCAGTCCCGCCACGATGAGCCATCCTGACCGTGACCGTTTCGTGCAGAGCAAGGGGCACTGTGTCGAGGCACTTTATACGGTACTGGCGGACCGCGGGTTCTTTCCCGCAGAACAACTCGACACGCTCTGCCGCTACGGCTCGCCCTTCATCGGTCACCCGACCCGCAGCGTGCCCGGCATCGAGCACAACACCGGCGCGCTAGGTCACGGGCTGGCGGTCGCGGCGGGCATGGCACTGGCCGGGCGGCTGGACGGCCGCACGTATCGCGTGTTTGTGCTGATGGGCGATGGCGAGCTCGACGAGGGCTCCGTGTGGGAAGCCTCGCTGGCCGCGGTGCGTTACCGCCTCGATAATCTCACCGCCATCGTCGACCGGAACGGGCTGCAAATCACCGGGCCCACGGAGAAGGTCCTGCCGCTGGAGCCGCTGGCGGACAAGTTCCGTGCCTTCGGCTACGCCGTCGCTAAAGTGGACGGCCACGACGTGCGCGCACTGAGGGATCTGTTCCGTCGCGTGCCCCTTGAGCCGGGTCGGCCGACACTCATTCTTGCGCATACGATCAAGGGCAAGGGCGTCAGCTTCATCGAGCATGCCGCGAGCTGGCATCACCGGGTGCCCACCGATGTGGAGTACGCGGTGGCTTTGGCTGAGCTGGACCAGGCGCGCGCAGAGCTCCAGGGGAGTTGATATGGAGACAGGCCGTCCTAACGTGGAAGTCTTTGCCGAGACGCTGCTGGAAGTCGCGCGGGAGGACCGCGATGTGCTGGTCGTGACCAGCGACTCACGCGGCTCCGGCAAGCTGGCTCCGTTCGCAGATGCGCTGCCGGGACAGCTCATCGAGGTCGGCATCGCGGAGCAGAACGTGGTCGGCATTGCCGCGGGTCTGGCCTCCGCCGGCAAGCGTGTGTTTGCCGTCTCGCCGGCCTGCTTCCTGACGGCCCGCGCCTTCGAGCAGATCAAGGTGGACGTCGCCTATTCTGATCAGCCGGTGCGCGTCATCGGCATCAGCGCGGGCGTCAGCTATGGCGCGCTGGGCGCCACCCATCATTCGCTGCATGACTATGCCGCGCTGCGGGCCGTGCACAACATCACAGTGGTCGCGCCCGCAGATAACTTCGAGACCCGCGAGACCATCCGGGCCATCCACCGGGCGGACCATCCTATCTATGTGCGCCTCGGCAAGGCGCCGCAGCCGCACGTCCACCCGGCAGGCAGCCGTTTCATCCTCGGTCAGACTGCCCAACTTCGAGAGGGCCGCGACCTGACCTTCGTCGCATGCGGCGAGACCGTCGCGCCCGCCGTCGCCGCGGCAGACCTCCTGGTCGCGGGGGGCATTTCCTGTCGCGTCCTGAGCATGCATACGCTCAAGCCGCTCGACGCTGCGGCTGTGCTGGCGGCCGCGGTGGAGACACGCGCGATCATCACCGTCGAGGAGCACAGCGCGCACGGCGGGCTGGGCGAGGCGTGCGCGGCAGTCTTGCTGCAGGCCGGCGCGTGCGTGCCTTTCCGGATTGTGGGCTTCCCGGATGAGTACATGGTCACCGGATCGCAGGCCGACATCTTCCAGCATTACGGCATCTCGCCCGCGGGACTCGCGGCAACGGCTCGCGCGCTGCTGTCCCGCTGAGGGCAAACTCTGGAGGCATCATGGCACAGAAGCAGGCCGTCCTGGGCGTCATCATCGGCAACCGGGACTTCTTCCCCGACCGGCTCATCACGACTGCGCGGCAGACTCTGCTGGATGTCTTCGCAGCCCTCGATATCGAGCCGGTCATTCTGGACGAGAGCACCACCAAGCTCGGCGCAGTGGAGACCTGGAGCGATGCGCGCAAGTGCGCGGCGCTGTTCGACGAGCACCGCCACCGCATCGACGGCA
The DNA here is from genome assembly GCA_029555885.1 of Chloroflexota bacterium. The sequence continues at coordinate 23,181 of JAKPQT010000722.1, forward strand.
TCCTCATCAGCCTGCCCAACTTCGGCGACGAGAAGGCCGCGGTGGAGGCCATCAAACTATCGGGCCTGCAGGTCCCCATCCTGGTACAGGCGTTCCCGGATGCCCTCGATGCCTTGACGCCGGAGTTTCGCCGCGATGCCTTCTGCGGGAAGATCTCCGTCTGCAATAACCTCTACCAGTACGGCTATCCCTATTCAGTGACGGAGCAGCACACGCTGCGGCCCGATACGGAGGATTTCCGGAACGAGCTGCGTAAGTTCGTGGGGGTCTGTCGCGTGGTCAACGGTCTGAAGCGCGCGCGCTTGGGTGCGGTCGGCGCGCGGCCCAACGCGTTCAACACGACGCGCTACAGCGAGAAACTCTTGCAGGCGCACGGCATCAGTGTCCAGACGGTCGACCTGTCCGAAATCCTGGGTGCGGTGGGCAAGCTGGCTGATGACGATGCGCGGGTGATCGAGCGGCTGGGGCGGCTGCGCGGGTATGTCAACACCGCGGGGGTGCCCTCCCCCTCCCTGGTGCGCATGGCGAAGTTCGCCATCGTGCTGGAGGACTGGATGCAGTCGCTGGACATCCAGGCATCGGCCCTGCAATGCTGGAATTCGCTGCAGCAGAACCTCGGCGCGAATGTCTGCACGGTCATGAGCATGATGAGCGAGCAGCTCATGCCGAGCGCGTGCGAGGTGGATGTAACCGGCGTTGTGTCCATGTATGCGCTGCAGCTGGCCTCCGGCACGCCGAGTGCGCTCGTCGACTGGAACAACAACTATGCCGACGATCGGGACAAGTGCGTGTTGTTCCATTGCGGCAACTGGGCCCGCAGCTTCTACGGCGACGAGTTCAACATGGAGTATGCCCCGATCCTGGGCTCGACCCTCGGCAACGAGAATACCTACGGCGTCGTCGCCGGCCGCGTGCCCGCGGGGCCGTTCAGCTTTGCGCGCGTCAGCAGCGATGACCGGCACGGCCGCATGCAGGCGTACGTGGGCGACGGGGAGTTCGTGGACGACCCACTGGACACCTTCGGGAGCCGCGCGGTGGTGCGGGTGCCGCGGCTGCAGGCGCTGATGCGGCACATCTGCAAGCACGGCTTCGAGCACCACGCCGCGATGAACCGTTCGCACGCGGCCGCAGTGCTGCACGAGGCATTCACGACCTACTTCGGCTGGGAGGTGTACTATCACGGCAGGCCAGATGATGGCTGTTAGGCAAGGCGGCGCGCGCTTCATCCTCGCGATTGACGAGGGCACGACAAACGTCAAGGTCATGCTGGTGGATCGCGCCGGCCGCGTCGTGGCAGAGGCCGCGCGGCCCCTGTCTATCGCCTATCCGCAGCCCGCGTGGGTCGAACAGGACGCACTCGAGATCTGGCGCACGTCGCACGCGGTCGCCGCGCAGGTGCTGGCCACCGCACCGGCAGGGCAGGTAGTGGCCCTGGCACTCACCAATCAGCGGGAGTCGGTGCTGGCCTGGGACCGGGGCACCGGCGAGCCGCTCGGCCCCTGTGTCTCGTGGCAGTGTCATCGCACCGCGCCGTTTTGCGCACAACTCAAAGAGCAGGGCCTGGCCGACACCATCTACGCCCGTACGGGGCTGGCTGTGGATCCCATGTTCTCCGGCAGCAAGGCGCGCTGGCTGCTGGAGCACATCCCCGAGGGCGCGGCACGCGCGGCAGACGGCGACATTTGCCTGGGGACCGTGGACGCGTGGCTGCTGTGGAACTTCACCGGCGGCGCGATGCATGCCTGCGATGTCACTAACGCCTCGCGCACGCAGCTCTTCAACCTCGACACTTTGGATTGGGATGACGACCTGCTGCGTGTATTCGGTATCCCGCGGCCCGCGCTGCCGGAGGTTCGTCTGTCGAGCGCCTACTATGGCGAGACGTGCGGGTTGCCCGGCGTTCCGGCGGGGCTGCCCATTGCGACGCTGATCGGGGATTCCCATGCCGCGCTGTTTGGACATGCCGGGTTCAGGCCCGGCTCGGTCAAGGCGACCTACGGGACCGGCTCATCGCTGATGACGCCTACCGCCGCGCGGGTTGTCTCACGCAACGGGCTTTCGTCAAGCATCGCGTGGGGCCACCGGCAGGTGACCTATGCGCTCGAAGGCAATATCTACGTGACGGGCTCCGCAGTGCAGTGGGTCGCGGACCTGCTGGGGGTGGACGGCCCGGCAGCCGCGGAGGCGTTGGCGGCTCAGGTCGCTGACAATGGCGGCGCGTACTTCGTGCCGGCTCTGGCAGGTCTCGGCGCGCCGTACTGGAACGAGGCCGCGCGCGGGCTGGTTACCGGCCTGACCCGCGGCACGACCCGCGCCCACCTGGCCCGCGCGACGCTGGAGTCGATCGCGTACCAAATTCGCGATGTATTCGACGTGATGCAGGCCGAGGCGGGCGCGCCGTTGCAGGTACTCCTGGCGGACGGCGGCGCGACCCGCAACCGGGCGCTGATGCAGTTCCAGGCGGACATCCTCGGCGTCCCGCTGCTGTCCAGCGCCGCGGGCGATGTGTCGGCGCTCGGTGCAGCGTATCTGGCCGGGCTGACGGTAGGGCTCTGGGATTCCGAAGCGGAGATTGCCGCACTCGAACGGCCGCAGGTACGCTATGAGCCGGCCATGGCCCAGGCCCGCCGTGATGCGCTCTACGCCGGCTGGCAGGCAGCGGTTAGGCGCGCGCTCTAAAGGTTTCGGGCGGTTGAAACCGCTGCCACCATTACAAAGTCTGCCTTTGCAGACGACACGCCAGCAGTCTCCGCAAGGAGACTTCGTAATGGCAGCCGTACTTTTGTGCCAGGCGCCTTTCAGACAGTCGTCTGATCTGCAAGTCCTGCGTCCCGCCAGACCTGGTGCAGTGCCTCTGCCGTGGTGCGGACGGCATCCTCCGGCGACATCTCCTTCAGCCGCGGGCTGAACGGCTCCACCATGACCGGGCCGCTGTAACTGAGGCGGGCGAGCGCCTGCAGGAATCCCCGCAGGTCGATCACCCCGGTTTCGCCCGGCAGCGCCCGGTGCGTGTCCGGCAGCTCGTCCAGCGGGATGCCGGGCAGTGCGTCGTTCACATGCACATCCACGATATCCGCATCGCGCAGCCGCGCCAGTTGGTCTAGGGTGCCGCCCGCGGTATACCAGTGGTAGGCGTCCAGCAGGAGGCCCATATTGTGTGTGCCGGCGGCCTGCTCGATATCGCGGCACAGGGCCAACATGCCGTCTAATGTATGAACGAACTCGTACCGGTGGTTGTTGCGCAGCGTCTTGGGCCCGAGGAACTCCAGACCGAAGCGGATGCCGTGTGTGTCTAGGATGTGCGCGGCACGGCTGAATCGGTCCACATGGAAGGCGTAGTTGGCACTAAAGTCCAGGCTGTCATGCCAGCTTGGCACCCAGGTGGTCGTGCGTGTGACCCCGATGGCGGCCGCGACGATGCAGAGGTTCTCCAGTTCCGCCAGACCCTCGCTGAATTCGGCCTCCGGCTTGCGATAGTCGAGCGGAAAGCCGAATCCGCCTGCCTGCACGCCGGCATGGGTCAGCAGGTCGCGGGTCTGCGTCGCGCCGAGGGCCGCAGCCTCCCGGATGTTGATGTGTAGCGCGTCGAATCCGTTGGCCGCGGCGAGACCAGCGGTCACTGCGAGCTCGGCCCGGACGCCGATCGCTGCCGGTGACAGAGACTTGAACATGGGGAGCTCCTTTGTTAACAATGGCTGAATGGAACGCTGATGTCGCTGATGGTTATGATTGACGCTGATCCTTTCCATTCTGAGTGGGAAATCCGCGTTCATCTTGACCTTCAGCGTTATCAGCGTTGTATCATGCCTGCCCTCTCACAGATCGCGGCGTACGCCCAGTCGTCCCACTCCTCGCGCACCCCGATGCCGGGCAGGTCGGGATAGTTCTTGCAGATCAGCCCGCCCTCGAAGACGTCGATCATGTGCCGCGCGCCCGACTCGATAAGCTGCCGGTCGCCCGTAGGGAGTATCTTCTGAATGTCCACCGGGCTCCACAAAGCAGCCTTCCGTTCGCTCAGGAGGGCCGCCAGTTTGGGCATGTCGTACAGCGCGGGCTGGTCGAACTGGAAAACATCCACTCCTGCATCCAGCAGATCGGGGACGATGGCCCAGTTCTGCCCGCAGGAGTGCATGAACACGCGCATCCCGTACTCGTGCGCAATGCTTATCAGTCGTGTATACATTTCCTTGAAATAGAAACGGAACATCTTCGGGCTGAAGAGCAGGCCCGTCTGTGTGCCCATGTCTTCTCCAATGACGATGCCATCTGCGCCCGCGCGACCGGCCAGGTGGATTTTCTGTTCGTAAACGCCCGCCACGACCTCATGCATTCGGCACACTTCGTCGGGGTAAAGGGCCATGTCTGCGAAATACACCTCCATCTTGCGGAGGTAGCGGGCATTATCGAACACCCAACCGCCGATGCTTGCCAGCTTGAATTTGTCGGTCGGCTGGCTGAACAGCGCGTTCATCGCGGCCGCGCAGTCGGGATGCGTGTAATCGGGGGGCCGCAGGTCGGGGAGCTGACGCCAATCGGTGATGGCGGGGCGGAAGATCTCGCCTTTGATGGCTCCCTCCTTCATGCGCACCCACAGGTTGCCCCATTCGTCGTCATAGTATTCAAGTTTGCCTTCGGTCCAACGACGTTGGGTGTACCCATGTGGCCTGAGGCCGGCCGACAGCGTGTCGTTGATGCGGCCGCGGTCGAAGGTCATGCCGGGACGCGGCGCGCCGGTGTGCTCGATGTTGGCGATAATGATGTCACGCGAGTTCATTGGCGTATTGCTCCCCAATTACCACAAGTCATTGATGAGGTCGCGCGTGATCTGCACTGCTCGGCCTGGCTTGGACCGGTCGCCGTTGAGCGTATAGATGTCGCGGAAGATGATCTCAGTCGCGCAGCCGCGCGCCGCTGTCAGGGTCTTGCGGATGTGCGCGGCGAAGCCCTCTTCGTCGAACTCCGTGCCGACGCCGACGAAGTTGGGACTAGGCTTGCGCGAGTAGATGACGCCGCTGCCGCGCAGCGCCTCGCCCATGTAATCCTCGTTGCACCACGCGGAGATGGAGACCTTCCGTAGGTGCGGCAGCTTGCTCACGTACTTCTCCCATATGTCGTGCACCGGCTCGCAGCAGCCGTAGTAGGTGAGGCCGAACGGCTCGGCGATTTCGCAATAGTAAGGATAGACATAGCGCCCATACATGCGCGGTGAGATGCTCACCGTCTCCTGCGAGTTGATGTTCAGCCACAGGTCCGCAGTTGTCACGTGGCCGGTGCGATAGTAGTTGTCGGTTGGCAGTTCGTGTGTAAAACCATAGCTGCCCGCGCCTGCATAATCGTTGCCATTGTTCAGCGTGAGCAGACCCTCGCGCTCCTGCCACTTCGCAAAGCCCAGGATGCTATCACGAAGGTAGGCGAACAGCGCGTGCATCGCGTCCGGTTCGTCGATCATGGCGATCATCATCGCTTCCAGACCCATGAGCTGAACGATCTTGGCGCAGGGTGTGGCGTGCCAGCGCAGGCTGGCGTTCTTGATTTCGACCGGCAGGACATCGCCCAGGATATCTTCCACGAACGATTTCCAGGTGAAGGTGGCTTCCCGGTCCACGGAAAAGGTTGCCGGTTTGAGCCGTTGGAAGTCCTCTCGGAGGTTCCGGATAGGATGCTGCCAATGGTAGCCCACGGTGCGTCCACTGGCATCGACGCCGTGCTCTGTCGGAATCTCGATGCCGAACTCATCGATATCGATGTCCCAGTATACGGTGTAGGTCGCAGGGACGACCTTGTCATCGCCAATCTCCTCGTAGTTGACGATGTGCCTCAGGAGGTTGCGTTCGATCTGGATGGCCGCCGGGGAGGTGCAGCGTGGAGTCGGCAGCATGTCGCCCTCGAATGTATCCATCTCCATGACGATGAGCGGACGTTCTCCCTGGAGCGCGTTGTGGCGGTACCAGAGTGCGGTCCGTTCGGCCATAATGGGGTGGTTCGCATAGTCGAGCTGGCGTTTGGCGAGCTCGCGAAGGTAGTGTCGCTCTTCAGGCATGATGCGTGAGGGTGTTGGCATGGCGGTTAAGTCCCTATTTGGGTATTGCTATGACGCCGGAAACGCGCGGTCGCGATCTGGCAAGGTGGCTACAGCTCGTGCTCGGTCCGCGCGATGACTTCTTCCTGCATCTGCGGCGTCAGTTTTACGAAATAGTCCGAGTAGCCGGCAACCCGGACGAGCAGGTCCTGGTAGTGCTCCGGATGCGCGCGAGCGGCGAGCAGCGTGTCGCGGCTGACCACATTGACTTGCATCTCGAAGCCGCCGCGCTGCAGGTAGGTTTCGATAAGCTGGCGCATCGCGGCCCGGTCAGCCTCGGACTTGAACAGGTTGGCAGAGAACTTGGCGTTGTGAACGAGACCGCCAAGCGCATTTCGGTGTGACCAGCAGGTCGTCGAGAGAACCGATGCGGTGGGGCCGCGACGCTCCCGACCCTGCGCAGCCCCTGCACCGTCTGCCAGCGGCCATCCCGCGCGGCGGCCATCGGGCGTTGCACCGGTCTGCGCGCCCATGCGCTCGTGCATGATCCAACAGAAGAAGCCGGGCACGTAGCTGTGCGGCCCGATCATGTTTGAAGCGGTCGTCGCCATCAGCCACTTTGCCCAGCGCTGCGCGATCTCGTCAGATGCCTCGTCGTCATTGCCATATTTGGGGAGACGGTTGAGGATGCGCTGGCGGAGCTGCTCGTGGCCCTCAAAGTCCGCCTGCAGGATGGCCGCCAGCTCCGCCACGGTCAGTTCGCGCGTCTCGTACACCAGGTGCCTTACCGCGAGCAGGCTGTCCGCCAGATTGGCAAGTCCGACAAGCGAGTTCTCCACCCAATTGTAGCGTGCGCCGCCGCGGTCGTAATCGAGCCCGCGGGCGAGGCAGTCGTTGGTGAAGCAACTGACCAGCGGGAAGCCGCCATGCACCGTGCGGGCCCGCCAGATGCGGTCCAGATCGGCGGCCGCCTGCGCAATCTGCTCGCGCAGGTTCGCCTGGACACGTGCCTCAAGCTCCTCGTACGTTGCAGGCTCGGGCTCTGCGCCGCCGGCGACCGCGTCGATCACCGTGTTGAGTGCTCCGGGCAGGTTGAAGTAGGGTGTGGCGACCCAGACGTTGGATGCGGCCACCGGCTTGATCTCGACGCAGGTGGAGTTCATGTAGTTGACGGAATCCGCAAAGTTGACGCCGTGCTCCATCAGCCCCGCGCTGATCTCCTCGTCGTTGAAGAATGCCGGGTCCCCGCGGCCTGCGCCGAGCAATGCTACTGCAAAGTCCATCAACTCCGACGGCGTGCCGCGGTGCCAGCACAGGCCCACGGTCGGGTAGCCTAGGCCCGTTGCGATGCGCGCGGCCATGCAGAGGTAGGTCAGGTCGTTGGTGATATCCCGGCCCTCTCCATCGCGACCGCCCACCAGGACGGCAAGCGCTAAGCCGGTAGACATAATGCGATTGACGTTGATGTAGAGCTGGCAGATGAGCTCGAACGCCGCCTGCCTGGTGATGCGTCCGGCTGCGAGGTCGGCCTCGTAGAACGGGCGCAAGGTGCGGTCGAGCCGGCCGGGGGAGGTGAGGTAATGGTCTTCGCCCTGCCACAGCGCCACGATGGTCAGGAAGAGGAGCTGGATGGCCTCGTGGAAGGTGCGGGGGGCCGCATGGCTGACCTGGCGGCAAACCGCGGCCATTTCCAACCAGCGCAGCGATGCCTCACTCATATCTGCGGCCTGAGCCGAGCACGCGTCCGCGACGTTGAGGATATACGCCGACATGCCGTCCAGCGCAATCCGGCAGGCGGCATAGAAGGCTGCTTTCTCTGCATCTTCCGCGGCCGTGGCCGCAGTTGCGGCCCCTCGTTCGGCAATCTCGGCTTTTACGCCATCCAGCCCGACCGCAAACAGCTTGTCGAAATCCGGATGCAGGTGGCCCGCGTCGCCTCCGGGGAAAGGGGGCATGGAGGCCAGCACAGCGCGGGCGGCTTCGAGCGCGGGGCCTTCGGCTTCAGTGGGCCGGCGGAAGCGAGGACGGCCAACGATCCGCTCGCCGGGATCTAGCTCCACGGGCAACGCTGCCAGTCTGGCCGCAACCATGCGCGCCCGCCAGACCAGCCAGTGTTCAGCGGACGTATGAAGCTGCCAGGCCGCTGCATCGCTGAGCAGCAGCTCCGGTATAGGTGGCATATCGGTTCCGGTGCGCGTGTGGAAGGCCAGCGCCGCCTCGCGCAGCGCGGCAAGATCCGCTGGCAGGTGCAAGTCGATCGGCTGTTGCGCGCCGGGAATCGTCAGGTATCGGGACAGTACCGGCACGGATGCCGCAGTTGGCTGCATGGCGCTTCCTCCATTTTGTTGCGCGGACAGTTACGAATATCGCGCGGGCTTACAAAAAAAATGATGCTACAGCACTGGTGTCATGCACACGCGGCCTCAGCCTCGTAGGTACGCATCGTCGCCAGCTCGCGGGGCAGATGAATTGCGTAAGGCTCCCAGTCGATCCATTCGCCGCTCAGATAGCCGTTGTAGCCCGCAGCCAGGAGCAACTGCACGGCACGGCGATGATCGATCGCGCCTGTGCCCGCTGGCCGGAGTTGCAGCTCACCTGCAACGTCAACCCCATCATGGAAGTGGACGTGGCGGATCCAGGGCTTCAGGGCATGGTAGGCGCTATCCATCGTCGAGCCGCTCTGGCGGACGGGATGCATGATGTCCCAGTTGACCGCAACCGCGGGATGGTTGGCGCGGTGCATCACGGCCGCGACGTGCGCAGGGTCGGTCCAGTCGTCGTGGGTCTCCAGACACAGGGTGATGCCTGCGGCAGCCGCCTCATCGGCCAGAGCCGCGAGACTCCCGGCCAGGACCTCGACCGCCGCATTGCGGCCGAGGCCAGGGACCAGTGCGCCCCCGAATACCCGCAGCCGGGCGCAGCCCACATCCGCGGCCAGCGCAATCGCACGCCGCACCGCGTCGATGTTTTCCGCTGCCGTCGCCGGATCGGCCAGCCGCGCGCCGGTCGCCAGACAGCAGAGCGCGATGCCGCTGTCCTCGACCTGCCGGCGCGCTACGCGCCGCACGGCTGAATCAATCGTGGTTTCAATGCCGTGGCCGTGGCCCGAACTTAGCCGCGGCTCGATCCCATTGTAGCCCAACCGCTGCGCGAGCGCCAGCATTTCTTTCAGGGTCAAGTCAGGGCAGGAGAAGCTCATAAACGCATATTTCATCGTACTGACCTTTCTGCTACAATGTATGCCTACGCGATGGGCTACATCTGGTAAACTTTCAGGAGACAAGACATGAACTCACGCGAGCGTGTATTGGCCGCCCTGCGCCGCGAGCGACCGGACCGCATTCCTCACTGCGAGTTGGGAATCGACCGGGCGCTGGCCGTGCAGTTGATGGGCTGGGGCCCGCCGACGGATCAGGCGGCCAGCCTCGAAAGCCAACCCTACACAGTCGAGGAGGCCAAGGCGCTCTCGACCTTCCTCAGTCTCGACAACATCTACTACGTCCTGCGCGCCCCGGTCCTGGCGCAGAAGATCCCCGGCCAGGACGGCCGCCTGTTCTACGGCGAGGGCCTGCTGCACACGGAGGCGGACCTCCACCTGCTGCAACTGCCCGACCCGCATGATGCTGCATTGTACGCTGACGCGGCCGCGTTTGCCAGGGAGAAGGGCGACTTCGCCGCCTGGTTCGTCACGCGCATGGGCATCTTCTCGGTTATGCTCGGCATGGGCACGGAGGCGTTCAGCATTGCGCTGTACGAGAACCGGCCGCTCATCGAAACCATCCTCGACTATTATGTGGATTGGACCTGCGCGCTGGCCGATCATGCCGCGGCGCTCGGCTTCGACGTCTTCGTAACCACGGACGACATGGCGTTCAAGTCCACGACCTTCTTCTCGCCCAAGGTCTTTCGGGAACTGGTGCTGCCGCGCTATCACCGGCTCGCCAGGCACGTCACGCTGCCCTGGGTGCTGCACAGCGACGGCAACATGCTACCCTTCCTCGACGATCTCGTCAACGTCGGCATTGCCGGTTTTCACCCGGTGGAGAAGGGCGCGATGGATATCCGGCAGGTCAAGCGGGATTACGGCGACCGCATATGCCTGTTGGGCAACGTGGACCTGAACCTCCTGGGCTTGGGCACGCCGGAGGAGGTAGATGCCGAGGTGCGCGGCCTCATCGAGGATGTCGGGCCCGCGGGCTACATCCTGACGAGCGGCAACAGCCTCGCCGGGTATCTCAAGCCGGAGTGCGTCATCGCGAAGAGCGAGGCTGTCCGGAAGTACGGAAGCTGAGGTGGCTGCGGCTGGCGGTCGGCGTGGCGGTTGACGCTTCATCCCCGTTCGCATATAATGCAGCCCTGAACGAACTCTCAACGGAAACGGAAGACATCTATGCCCACTGAAATGACTGCCCCGCCCAATTTCATTCACGAAATCGTCGAGGAGCACAACCGCACGGGCCGCTTCGGCGGCCGCGTACACACGCGCTTCCCGCCGGAGCCAAGCGGCTACCTCCATATCGCGCATGCGAAAGTCGCCAGCATTGACTTCGGCCTGGCGCGCGACTTTGGCGGCAAGTGCAACCTGCGCTTCGACGACACTAACCCTATCCGCGAAGAGACCGAGTACGTCGACGGCATCATCGAGACGCTGCACTGGCTCGGCTGGGATTGGGATGACCGCCTCTTCTTTGCCTCTGATTACTTCCAGCAGCTTTACGAGTGGGCCCAACTGCTGATTCGCAAGGGTAAGGCATATGTGTGCGACCTGTCGCCGGATGAGGTACGCGAGTATCGCGGCGACCTGACCACGCCGGGGCGCAACAGTCCGTGGCGCGACCGATCGGTCGAGGAAAATCTGGACCTCTTCGAACGCATGAAGCGGGGCGAGTTCCCGGATGGCTCGCGCACGCTGCGCGCAAAGATCGACATGGCACACCCGAATTTCAATATGCGCGACCCGGTCATGTACCGCATCCTCCACGCCGAACACCACCGGACGGGCAACGAGTGGTGCATCTACCCGATGTACGACTGGGCGCACGGGCAGAGCGACTCGATCGAGGGCGTCACCCATTCGCTGTGCGATGTGGGCTATGAGGATCACCGCCCATTGTATGAGTGGTTCTGTAATGAGTTGGGCATCTACTGCCCGCAGCAGGTCGAGTTCGGACGGTTCGCCTTTACCTATACCGTGCTAGGCAAACGCATCCTCAAGCGCTTCGTCAAAGAGGGCCTGGTGCGTGGGTGGGATGATCCGCGCATGCCGACACTGGTCGGGCTGCGTCGCCGCGGCTACACGCCGGAGGCCATCAACGACCTCTGCAATCGGACGGGCGTGTCCAAGACGAACACGGTCATCGAGATCCAGCTGCTCGAGTACTGCATCCGCGAGGACCTCAACAAACGCGCCCCGCGCGTGATGGCGGTGCTCGCCCCGCTCAAGGTGGTCATCGAGAACTGGCCGGCCGATAAGGTGGAGTGGGTCGAAGCGGTCAACAACCCCGAAGACGAGTCGATGGGCACGCGTCAGATACCGTTCGGCCGCGAGCTTTACATCGAACGAGACGACTATCGCGAGGATGCACCGAAGGGCTGGTTCCGCCTGGGCCCGGGCCGCGAAGTTCGGCTCAAGCACGGCTACTTCATCACGTGCCACGAGGCGGTCAAAGACGCGGACGGCAATGTGGTCGAGCTGCGCTGCACCTACGACCCCGAATCCGCGGGCGGACAGACACCCGATGGCCGCGTGGTCAAGGGGACGCTACACTGGGTGTCGGCTGCGCACGCGCTCGATGCCGAAGTGCGCCTGTACGATTACCTGTTCACCAAGCCCGATCCGAACGACGCGCCGGAAGGGCAGGACTTCATGGCGAACTTCAATTACAACTCGGAGACCATCCTGACGGGCTGCAAGGTGGAGCCGGGTTTGGCGGCAGCGCGACCGGGGGATCGCTTCCAGTTCCTGCGCACCGGCTATTTCTGCCTGGACCCGGACACGACGCCCGAACTGCTGGTCTTCAACCGCACGGTTGGACTCAAGGATACCTGGTCGAAGGTCGAAAAGAAGAAGTAGGAAGGAGCTCCCGATGAAAGGCAACGAGCAGGTCATTGCAACCCTCAACATGCTGCTGGCGGAGGAGCTAACCGCCATCAACCAGTACGTGGTCCACTCCGAGATGTGCTCGAACTGGGGCTATGGCAAGCTCCACGACGCCATCGAAGCGCGTGCCATCACCGAGATGCGCCATGCTGAGAGGCTCATCGAGCGGCTGCTGTTCCTGGAAGGACGGCCCATCGTGAGCCAGCTCAACCCGATGCACATCGGCGCGGATGTCGTGGCGCAGTTCCGCGACGATCTCGACGCGGAAACCACTGCGGTCAGGCTCTACAACGAGGCCGTCCAGCTCGCCGTCGAGCAGCGCGATAACGGAACGCGCGCTATGCTCGAAGGCATCCTGCACGACGAGGAGGAGCATCTGGACTGGTTGGAGACGCAGCTCGACCAGATCGAGCAGATGGGCCTCGCGCCGTATCTCGTCGAGCAAGTTGGATAGGACGTGACAAGGTGAAGAGGTGACAAGGCGATGTCGCGTTGCGGGTTGGCGTTTCTTTCCACG
>JAKPQT010000011.1 GCA_029555885.1 Chloroflexota bacterium
TGGATATTCCTTGTTGGTTATTGGATATTCTCTTGATGTCTTTCACCTATTCAGTGCAGCATCAGCAGAGTTGATTGGCCATCGCAACAAGTTTCACATAACCATCTTGCAGCGAGCGAAGACAACCGCAGAGCAGTTGAACTGCTCCATATAGGTTTACTGCCTCCCGTCGAGGGCAAGGCGCTCGCGAAGCCCGGTCTGCCGCCGGGCAGCGTCCTTGTTCCGGATGGCGATATGCACGGCCTTGGATGAGCCCACGAGGCAGACGAGCCTGCGGCCGCGCGTGACCGCTGTGTAGAGCAGGTTGCGCTGCAGCAGCTTGTAGTGCTGGGTAGTCATTACGATAATGACTGCCGCATGCTCGCTGCCCTGGGACTTGTGGATCGAGCACGCGTACGCGAGGGACAGCTCGTCAAGCTCAACGAAGTCGTACTTCACGAGCCGGCCGTCGAAGTCCACGCGCACGGTCCGGTCCGCCTCGTCCACGCTCCTGACAAAGCCGATGTCGCCGTTGAACACGTCCTTGTCATAGTTGTTCCGCATCTGCATGACGCGGTCGCCCCCGCGGAAGACGCGGCCGAACCGGGACACCCCGCCTGCGCCGGGATTTACGGCCTCCTGCAGGACCAGGTTGAGGTTTTCCGACCCGAGCTGGTTGCGCCGCATGGGAGTCAGCACCTGGATGTCGGACCTGGGATCAATGCCGAAGCGGGATGGAATGCGCTCGCGGATCAGGGCCAGCACGCGCCGGATGACGTCGTCCGGCTCGGACGCCTCAATGAAATAGAAATCGGAAACCTCGCTCCTGGGGGGGAGGTCGAGGGGTTCGCCGCGGTTGATCCTGTGCGCGTTGTGCACGATCCAGCTGCGGTCGCCCTGGCGGAATATCACGTCGAGTGTCGAGGCCGGTATGGCGCCCGAGTCGAGGAGATCGCGCATGACATTGCCTGGCCCCACGCTCGGGAGCTGGTCGGCATCGCCCACGAGCACGAGCCAGGCCCGGTCCGGCAGCGCGCGCAGGAATGCGTTCATGAGAACGACGTCGATCATGGACACCTCGTCGAGGATGTAGGCATCCGCAGGCAAGGGATTTGACGGGCCGTGCTCGAACTCGCGCGTGTTAGGGCGGCTCTTGAGCAGGCGGTGCAGGGTCATGGCCGGGCGGCCGGTGGCTTCCTGCATGCGCTTCGCGGCGCGGCCGGTCGGCGCGGCGAGGCAGACGTCAAGGCGCTTGGCGCCGAGGATGTCCGCCAGCGCGCGGATTATGGTGGTCTTGCCCACCCCGGGGCCGCCCGTTATGATGGACACCTTCGATTGCAGGGCGGTCTGCAGGGCCGCCGCCTGGCCGGGCGAAAACCTGATGCGCATGCGGCCCTCGGCCCATTCGATCGCGCGGCCGGGCTCGGCGATCGCAAAGGGCAACGCGGCCGCG
>JAKPQT010000025.1 GCA_029555885.1 Chloroflexota bacterium
CCGGTTGTCGAACTCCACGATGTAGAGCAGGTGGACGAACAGCCAGGCCAGCCAAGCCGGGTAGCCGCCCAGGCGCAGCGGACCGATCTGCGCAACCGCCGCCGCGCGGCCGATGGTGGCCATGCTACCCTTGTCGCGGTAGTGAAATGCTGCGACGGGCCGGCCCGCGAGTCGCGCCCGAATGGCTTTCGCCACATACTTCCCCTGCTGCATCGCGACCGGCGCGACGCCGGGCAGCGGCTTGCCGTCCGGCTGTGCGAGGTGGGCGAGATCGCCGATGCCGAAGACCTCGTCGTGGCTGGGCACGGTCAGATCAGGGTTGACGATAACCCGGCCGATGCGGTCGGTCTCACAGCCGGCCTGCGCACACAGCGCGCGGCCCAACGGCGAAGCCTGCACACCCGCAGCCCACAGCACCGTGCGCGTCGGGATGACCTCCGTTGCGCCCTCCGCCTCGATCGTCACCGCAGCTGCGTCCACCGCAGTCACCTTCGAGCCGGTACGGACCGCCACGCCCAGGCGCTCCAACTGCTGTCGGGCGCGCAGGGATATGGCCGGCGTATAGGGCGGCAGCACCCGGTCGGACATTTCGAGCAGCAGGACCTGGATTTCGTCGGGATTGACGCGCCGGTAGTTATCGCGCATGGAGAGCGCCGCGATCTCGCGCAGCGCGCCGGCCAGCTCCACGCCGGTTGGCCCACCGCCCACGACCACGAAGGTCAGCCAGGCACGGCGCCGGGCCGGGTCGGTCTCGCGCTCCGCGGCCTCGTAAGCCATGAAAATCCGGCGGCGGATGTCCAGGGCGTCCTCGACCGTTTTTAGGCCGGGGGCAACGCGTTCCCAGGCATCATGGCCGAAATAGGCGTGGCGGCTGCCCGTTGCAACCACCAGCGTATCATAGGGGAGTTCGCCATCCTGCAGCAGCACCCGCCGCCCCGCCAGGTCGAATCCGATGACTTCCCCCAACAGCACGGACACATTGGATTGGCGCCGGAAGATGACCCGCAGGGGAGAAGCGATGTCGCCGGGTGAGAGGGCTGCCGTCGCAACCTGGTACAGCAGCGGCTGGAACAGGTGGAAGTTGCGCCGATCTACGAGCGTCACATGCACATCCGCGCCCTTGAGCCCCTGCACGGCGTTCAGCCCGCCGAAACCCCCGCCGATGACCACGACTTCATGCATAGCCACGCCTCCAATAATGTGACTTATATCACAGATAATAGCAATCTGGCGGCTTTGACACTGTGATGGGGCTTACGCTGGCACGTTAAATGACAAATCCCGGGCCGCACAGCCCGGGATTACGAGAGTGTCTCTGTAAGGTTACTTCGCTCCGATGGAGGAGGCGCCTGACGCATCCGAGTTGACGGAGGTTGGCTCGCCGACATACCGCACGCTTGACGCGCCGCTGGCCTCGGCATCCAGCCGCCCGTTGACATTCACGACCGCCCGGCTGGCCCCGCTGGCCTCCACCCGCACGTCCGCGGCGGCAAAGTCTTCCAGGTCCACGGTGCTTGCGCCAGAGGCAACCACGTCGAGGTCGGCTGCTCGCCCGTCCAGCCGCACCGTGCTCGCCCCGGAAACATCCATGCGGACGTCACCGGCGTTGATGTCCCCGCGCAGCGTGCTGGCGCCGGATACATCAACATCCAGGGCGGCTTCCGAGCTGAAGCCGGATACATCGGTGGTCGTCGCACCGCTCAAATTCACCCCCTCGAGGGTGGGCAGGGCGATGCGCGCCTTCAGCGTCACGTTGCCAAAGCCCAGCCTGACAAGCGGCTTGAGGCCGATGCGCAGAGTGTCGCCCGACATAGAGACTTCCAGGTGCTCCAAGACGTTGTTATCCACGGTCACGGAGACGCTGTAGCTCTCGGCCTGCACGATTTCGACCTGAAATGCACTGCTGACCTCAACACGGGTGAAGCCGTCATATTCATACTCGTTGGTCACAGTATTGCCAGACCCGCGCAGCGTGGTCAACGCCGGGATGGCCACACAACCAGCCAAGATAGCCCCTCCAAGAATGAGGGCCAGGAAACGCAAAGCCGACATGGTGAGTTCCTCCTGCAAGTAAAGCTCGTGTGATGTGCTCACTGAGCTCTTTACGCAGATGGAGCCAACCGGGTTGCGGCTCGGCTTACTGCATGTGCCAGGTTCCATCCGCCAGGAGGATGAAGGTCACAGCATCCACGCGGATGACCAGTCCGCCATCCCACGCCTGCACGGAGCCGGGGGTGCCGCGCTCTGCCTCCGTGGCCCAGCCGAGCGCCGCGCGCGCTGCGCCAAGCTGCTCGCGCCGGACCTTGCCGAACCCGCGCACCGGCTGCAAACGGCCTGCCGGCGGGGTCAGCTTCGAATCGCTTTCCGGCTGCCCCTCGCGGAAGCTGTCAGCAAATCTCTGCCACGTCCCATCGGCGGCCAGCACGTAGATGGAGGCGTCGTCGGCGCGCCAAAGCATCTGACCCTGCTCGAAGCGCTGCCGCGCCATATCAGTCGCCTGCGCCGCGGCGACCGGGCAGCCCAGCTTCGGCTCCGCTTTGGCTGTCACGGCGTCTGTCGCAGCGAGTGTGCGCGTGCACGCGGCAGCCGTGGGTGGCGATGGTGGCGTCGGGGTGCTGGCGGGCAGGCTACGGACCGCAACGGTGGGCGTCGCGGGGGGCGCTGCCGTGGGTTGCGGCGTGCCCGATGCGGCGGTGGAGACACGCGCCACCGCACCCCATTTAACCTGCGCCGGATCGAGCGCTCGCAGCCCGGCGGACCCGCCGGCCCATAGCGTGCCATCGGGGGCGACCGCGATACGCTGCACCCCTTCAGCATCCGCGGCCGGCGCCTGTTGCCAGGTATCGCCATTGTCGGTGGAGCGCAGGAGCACGCTCT
>JAKPQT010000275.1 GCA_029555885.1 Chloroflexota bacterium
CCCTCGCCGCGCTGCTGACCGCGTTCTATACCGCGCGGCAGATTGTGATGACATTCTTTGGCCGGCCGCGCACCGAGGCCGCCGAGCATGCGTCGGAGCACGACAGCATCTTCGCCTGGATGACCGTTCCGCTGATGGTGCTGGCCGTCTTCGCAGTCGGCGCAGGGTGGGTAGGTATTCCCGAATCGTTCCCGGTCCTGGGCGCGCTGTCCTCGAATCCGTTCCACCACTACATCGGCAGCCTGGCGGAGGCGCTCCACATCGAGGCCGCGACGCTGCCCTTCAACGCGGTCCCGCTGCTCACGTCGCTGGTGGTCGCGCTGGGCGGCCTGTTCCTGGGCTGGACGGTCTATCGCGGATACGCGGCGCGCGGGCAGAGCGACACGCGCGACCCGCTGGCGCGACCGCTGGGCCGGCTCTACCCGATCCTGCAGAACAAGTACTACTTCGACGAGCTGTATCACCGGGTCTTTATCAAGGGCACGCAGCGCCTCGCGAACGCGCTCTTCAAGTTCGACTCCAACGTCATCGACGATACCATCGTGGACGGCGCGGGAATGGTCGGCCGCTGGCTGGCGCAGCTCAGCCACCGCTTTGACTTCCACATCGTCGATGGCGCAGTCAACGGCATCGGCGCGGTGGCGGGCTGGCTCGGCAGCGCGTTGCGGGTCATCCAGACGGGCAAGGCGCAGAACTATCTGCTGGTCGGTCTGGTGGCCGTGTCGTTGTTGTTGGGCGCGTTCCTGCTGCTGCCCAAATGAGTAACATGCAATCTTCGTTTATTTCGCACAACCCGGTCATTTCGCGCAACCCGGTCCATCGGAGGGGTCTTTGATGAACAACCTGCTGTTGACGATAATCACCTTCACGCCGCTCCTCGGCGCGGTCCTGACGCTCCTGCCGTGGGGCAAGTGGCTGAATCTCGACAAGCCGCGCGAGGAGAGCCTCATCAAGCGGGGCGCGATTGCCATCAGCCTGCTGCCGCTGGGCCTTGCCATTCTCCTCTGGTTTTCCTACAACAAGGCGCTGGGCGGCTTCCAGTTCGAGGTCAATGCCCCCTGGATTCGGGCCATCAACGTCAACTACCACCTGGGCGTGGACGGATTGAGCGTGCCGATGATCTTCCTCAGCACCTTCCTGACCACGTTGGGGCTGTGGTACTCCGCGCGCACCATCAAGACGCGCGTGCGCGAATTCTTCTTCCTGTTCCTGCTGCTGGAGATGGGCATGTTGGGCGTCTTCGTGGCGCTCGATCTCGTGCTGTTCTATGTCTTCTGGGAAATCGGCCTCGTCCCGATGTACTTCCTGATCGGCATCTGGGGCCAGCCGAAGGACCGCCCGCAGTATTCTGCCATCAAGTTCTTCCTATACACCCTGGCCGGGTCCGTCTTCATGCTACTGGCGATCCTAGCGATTTACTTCACGACCGGCACGTTCGACATCGTCGAGGCGGCGCGGCTGCGGCCGTTTGCCGACAGCACGCTGCTGTCCGGACTGGCGTTCTTTGCCTTCTTCATCGCTTTCGCCATCAAGGTGCCGAGCTTCCCGTTCCACACCTGGCTGCCCGACGCCCACACCGCGGCGCCGACCGCCGGCTCGGTCATCCTGGCGGGCGTGCTGCTGAAGCTCGGCGCGTACGGCATCATCCGTATTGCGCTGCCGGTGTTCCCGGAGGCGGCGAAGCGGTACGCGCTGGTCATCGTGATCCTGGGCGTCATCTCCATCATCTACGGCGCGCTCGTCTCCCTGGCCCAATGGGACCTCAAGCGGCTCATCGCCTACTCCTCTGTGAGCCACATGGGCTATGTCCTGCTCGGCGTCGGCGCGGCGGCCTATGCCATCGGCAACCCGCAGTGGGTGGACGCCAGCGCGATGGCGCTCAACGGCGCGGCGTTCCAGATGTTCTCCCACGGGCTGAGCACGGGCGCCCTGTTCTTCCTTGTCGGCGTCATCTACGAGCGGGCCCACCTGCGCGACCTCAAGATGTTCGGCGGGCTGAGCAGCCGGATGCCCTATTACTACGGGCTGTTTGCCGTGGCCGCGTTCACCTCGCTCGGCCTGCCCAGCCTGGCCGGGTTCTGGAGCGAGCTGTTCGTCTTCCGCGGCGCGTTCGAGATTGTGCGGCTGTGGGCCGCAGTCGGCATCCTGGGCCTCGTCCTGACTGCGGCCTACATCCTGTGGAAGATCGTGCAGTACACCTTCCTGGGCGAGTATGACCCGCACAAGGTCGCGCACTGGTCCGACGTGGAGACGGGCGCAGAGCTGCACGAACCGAAGGATGTAGCCTTCTTCGAGAAGGTGACGCTCTGGCCGCTGGTGGCCTTCATGATCTTGTTCGGCATCTTCCCCGCGCCGCTGTTGAACTTCTTTAACACCGCTTTCGTGGCGCTGATGAATGGCTTTGCAGGCAAGTGACGCATGAGAGCCAGTGATTTGACCTATCTCCTGCCCGAGCTGATCCTGCTCGGGGGCGCGGCGCTGGTGCTGCTGCTCGACCTTGTCTGGCTCCGCCGGGCGGGGGGGCCGCGCGGCCGATTTCTGCCCTATGTGGCGCTGGCCGTGCTGTTCGTCGCGGCCCTGGGCCTGATTCCCAGCATCGGCGCCGACGTCAGCGTGGCAACCATGCTGGTGCTCGACCCGTTTGCGCTGTTCTTCAAGGCGTTTGCGCTGCTGGCGGTCGGGCTGATCATCCTGCTATCCACACCGTACATGCAGACCCGCACACCCTTCAGCGGCGAGTTCTACGCGTTCCTGCTGGCGACTGCGCTTGCCATCTGCCTGGCGGTCAGCGCCAGCAACCTGGTGATGATCTACCTGAGCATGGAGTTCCTCAGCATCACCAGCTACGTGCTGGCCGGCTACTTCCGCCAGGATCGCAAGTCGGGCGAGGCCGCGCTGAAGTATTTCCTCTACGGCTCGACGGCCTCTGCGGTCATGCTGTACGGCATGTCGCTGCTCTACGGCGCGACCGGCACGACCGACCTGGCCGGGCTGGCCGCGGGCCTGAGCACCAGCGCGGCCGGGCAGTCCGCCTGGCTGCTGACCCCTGCGATTGTCCTGCTGCTGGCGGGGTTCGGGTTCAAGGCGAGCCTGGTCCCGTTCCACCAGTGGGCGCCGGACACCTATGAAGGCGCGCCGACGCCGGTGACCGCGTTCCTTTCGACCGCGTCGAAGGCCACCGGCTTCGCCATCCTGATGCGCGTTTTCCTGGTCGGCATGGGCGACGGGGCCATCGCATCCCAGTGGATCAGCCTGCTGGTCGCCCTTTCCGTCGTCACCATGACGCTCGGCAACCTGACAGCCCTGCGGCAGACCAACATCAAGCGCCTGCTGGCCTACTCGTCCATCGCGCAGGCGGGCTACATCCTCATCGGTGTGGCCGCGGTGCTCGGTGACCCGGCCAGGACCTTCACCGGCATCAACGGGGTGCTCATCTACCTGCTGGCCTATTTGTTCACCAATGTCGGCGCGTTTGCCGTCGTGACGGCCATCGAGGATGCGACCGGCAAGCTGGACATCAAGGACTACAGCGGGCTGGTGCGGCGCGCTCCGTGGCTGGCCGCCCTGCTGTTCTTCTTCCTGCTGTCGCTGGCCGGCATCCCGCCCACCGGCGGCTTCCTCGGCAAGTTCTTTGTCTTCGGCACGGCGGTGCAGAGCCAGATGTGGGTGCTGCTGGCGATTGCAGCCATCAACAGCGTGGTGGCCGCCTTCTACTACCTGAACATCGTGCGTTACATGTTCTTCGTCCCGGCCACGGAGGAGGGCGAGTCTATCCGTGTGGGTTGGCCTCTCCAAAGCGCCCTCGCCATCACGGCCGTGATTACCTTGTTATTGGGCATCGTGCCCGGGCGCGTGATTGCCTGGGCATCCGAGTCTGCGCGCTCGTTGCTGTTGGCCCTGCGATGACAACCCTCAGTCGCCGGTACACCCGCGCGTGACCGGCGCTGCACGACACAAAAGAGGACGCACAGACGATGAACGATCGAGTCATGGACGCACGTCGGTCGCGTCATAGGTCCGGTCGCGAGCGCGGGTGGCAGACCATCTGGCGGCGATACCGGTTTGAAATCATCTGGGCGCTGGTGGTCGCGGCCGGCCTGTTCCTCATCCTCGAGGACATGAATATTCGCGCGACCCTGCTCCGCTGGCTGCGCGATGCAGCCATGGCCCTCTTCAGGGGCAGCGCGCAGTTGAGCGAGCGGGTCGGGCAGACCATCCAGCGATTGACCGCTTCCGACCTGCTCGGCTATCTGCTGGTCATCGCCGCGGTCGTGGCCCTGGTCTGGCGCGTACGCTGGCGGTTCCAGCACAGCGAGGCGTTCACCGCGCTGCGCTGCCCCAGGTGTGGCGGCAACATTCATCGCAAGCACCGCAACATCGGCGACCGGCTCATCAGTATCGTAGTGCCGGTGCGGCGCTACTGGTGCGTCAACAGCGAATGCCGCTGGCGCGGGCTGCGCGTGACGCCGGTCGGCGGCGCGCCGCGCCCTGTCTCCACGGGCAGGACGGACCCTCGCTGACATGCAACTGGCCCAACTGCTCCAGGACGTGCCGGGCATTGCCGCGGTCGCCGGCCCGACGGACATCCCTATCACCCGTATTGTCTCAGACTCGCGCCAGGTTGTGCCCGGCGCGCTATTCGTCGCGTACCGCGGGGTCGGCACGGATGCACACCGCTACATCCCCGATGCGGTGAGCCGCGACGCGGCAGCTATTGTGGGCGAGGCGCCTGCCGGTGAGACGGCTGCGGGCGCAGCCACGTATGTGCAGGTGGCGGACGGCCGCGCGGCGCTGGGCTGGCTGTGTGCAGCGTGGGAAGGGCATCCGAGCCGTGCGCTGGCCCTCGTCGGCGTGACAGGCACGGATGGCAAGACGACCACGACGAACCTGCTGTACGCGATGCTGCGCGCGGCCGGCCGCCGCGCCGGGCTCATCAGCACGGTCAACGCGGTCATCGGGGACGCGGTGTACGACACGGGGCTGCACACCACCACGCCGGATGCGGCGGACGTGCAGCACTACCTCAGCGAGATGCGCGCGGTCGGGACGGAAGTCGGGGTGCTGGAAGTGACGTCTCACGGCCTGGCGCAGCACCGCGTGACCGGCTGCCTGTTCGATGTGGCGGTCGTCACCAACATCACTCACGAACACCTGGACTTCCACGGCGATTATGCCGGGTATCGCGCTGCCAAGGCCATGCTCTTTCGCTCGCTGACCGCGCAGCCGCCCCACCTGGCGGTCAAGCCGGGCATCAGCCAGCCGCCGAAGAGCGCGGTGCTGAACCGCGATGATTCCTCGTTCGAATACCTGGCCGGCCTGCCTGCGGCGCGCACCTTCACCTATGGTCGGGGTGCCGCGACCGGGCCGGGCACGCACCTGACCGCGCACGACGTGACACATGCTCCCCGCGGGCTGTCTTGCACGATCGCGGTCACGGGTGACGCCTCGACCGATGTCGCGCCGTTCCAGATTCGTAGTCCGCTGGTCGGGGATTTCAACGTCTCGAACATCCTTGCGGCCGCCGCAGCCGGGCTGGCGCTGGGGCTGCCGCCGGACGCCATTGCCGCGGGCGTTGCCGCCATGACGGGCATCCCCGGCCGGATGGAGCGCCTCGACCGCGACCAGCCGTTTACCGCCATCGTGGATTTCGCGCACACGCCGAATGCGCTGGCGGTTGCACTGGACACGGTGCGCGGGCTGGCGGGCCGCGAGGGGCGCGTCATCTGCGTCTTCGGCAGCGCGGGCCTGCGCGACCGCGAGAAGCGCCGCCTGATGGGGCAGGTTGCCGCGCGCCGCGCCGACTTCACGGTCGTCACCGCCGAGGACCCGCGCACGGAAGAACTGGCAGCCATCATGGCCGAGACGACCGGCGAGATGGTCATGCTGGGGCGGGTGGAGGGCCGCGACTTCGTGGGCATCCCCGACCGCCAGCGCGCGATCCTCTATGCGGTGCAACAGGCGCAGCCCGGCGACGTAGTCGTGGTGTGTGGGAAGGGCCACGAACAGTCGATGTGCTTCGGCACGGTGGAGCACCCGTGGCGTGACCAGGATGCGCTGGCCTGGGCGTTGGACTATTCACAGGGCCGCGCAGCAGCTCAGCCGCCATTCGTGCTGCCGACGTGGTAGTGGAAATCTCGAATTTGGCGCCATGCGGAAGATTGCCGGCCATATCTGGAATTCCGATCTACGAGCCGGTTTTTGGATAAATCTGCCACGCGTAGTACAATAGACGAACGAAATACCTGCTAATCGCAGCGGTGTATTGAAGCGATTGGGAGCCCAGCTTCCGGGAGCCCGGCCAGCACGTGCCGAGGTTCCAGGGCATCGAGCGCCCGAGGATGTAGAACTTAGGTTTATGGATACAAAACCTGGTAGTACGAGCAGCGCCGGCAGTCCGACGCCACCGACCCGGTCGGTGGGATCGGCGCTCCGGCACAATCAAACACAGCAGCAGCCGGTGTTGCGCCGGCCCCTGCGTATGCTCGACCCCTCCCTGGTGATCCCCGTCAGGAACTAGACCCCCTGGCCGCCGGAGCACCTGCGAGAAGGTGGGCCGGCAGCGTTAACCTGCTCCTGCTGTCATTTCTGATACTCTGAACAGGCCGTCTCATCCTGGCAGTGACCGGGTGCGCGGCGTCTCGTCACGTCTGGGGTCAGGCCACGCGTGGCGCGCACGCGCGTGGGTCTGTCAGGCTGCCGGCAAGGAGGCAGCAATGATCACGATGTACAAGACCGGAGAGCAGGGACTCGAAGTTATCGATGAGATCACGAAGGGCTGCTGGATCAACGTGGTTGACCCGACTCCCGAGGAGCTGATGAAGCTGCGCGAGCTCGATGTCCCGTACGAGTTCGTCACGTATCCGCTAGACCTCGATGAGCGGCCACGCGTGGAGCGCGAGGACGGCGAAACCATGATCCTGCTGCGGGTTCCCTTTTACCAGGGCGCGCAGTCCGATGTACCATATACGACCATCCCGATGGGGGTCGTGTTGGACGGCCAGTGGATCATGACGGTCTGCCGCCATGACCACGATATCCTGCGGGAGATGGCGAGCGGCCGGATTCGGGGCCTTTCGACGGCCAAGCGTAATCGCTTCATCCTGCAGCTCTTGCTCAATGCTGCCAGCAAATACCTGGCTTATCTGCGCGAGATCAACAAATCGGTCGATACGCTGGAGGACCGGCTCCAGATGTCGATGCAGAACCGCGAGCTACTGGGGTTGCTGAAGTATCAGAAGAGCCTGGTCTACTTTACGACCGCGCTCAAGGCCAACGAGCTGATGATGGAGCGGCTGCACCGGTCGGGCTTCTTCCGCACCTATCCGGAGGACGAGGACCTGCTGGAGGATGTCATCACGGAAAACCAGCAGGCCATCGAAATGACGAACATCGCCAGCAACATTCTCAGTTCCATGATGGATGCGTTTGCGTCCATCATCTCGAACAACATGAACATCGTGATGAAGTTCCTGGCCGCTGCAACGATCGTGATCGCCCTGCCGACCCTGGTTGCCAGCCTGTTCGGTATGAACGTGCCGGTGCCAATGGGGGATATACCGTGGGCGTTCCCGCTGATTATCGTGGTTTCGCTGGTGCCGGTGCTGATCGTGATTCGCGTGTTCGTGCGCAGGGGGTGGATGTAGGCGATGAGTAGACCTAAACAAAAGGCCGGTTGAGGCGATTTCCTCAGCCGGCCTTTTTGTGTCCACAAAACGTTACTTGCGCGCCGCTGCCGTCAACGCTGCATCCAGGGCCTGAAGGCGCTGTTGGACTAGCTCGAGGCCGCGCTGGGCGAGGTCGCGCACCTCACGCTGCGGGTCATTCAGCCGGGCGCGGTAGGATTCTTCCGCGCGGCGCAAGGTCTGGCGCCAGGCGAACAGGCTCGTGGCATCCGCGCCCTTGTAGTCGTCGTCCAGCGCCGCGGACTCATCCAGCGAGGCTTGGAGTGTTTCCAGGCGCGCGCGGCGCAGGATCGGGTCCAGCGCGGAGCGGCTGTCTGTCGCGGGTGTCAGCCGATAGATGATGCCGTCGGCCGCGTGGGTGTACAGGACGGGCGCAGCCCAGGCCGGACTGTGAGGATATACGATCGCGAGCATGCTGCGCGCATAGGCGACCGCCACATCCACCTGGCCTGCGCCTTCGCCCAGGCACAGCGATTTATAGAATTCACGCGCAAACGTGATGGCCGGATCGTCGCCGATGGGATACTGCATGGCGACGACCGCAGGGACGCCGAAGCGCACCATCTGCGGCGCCAGGCCCTGAAAGGCCCGTGCATCATCGACGCGCCCGCTGCTGCAGACGTTGAGGATCACCAGGCGCGTGGCTTGATAGTTGACTGCAATCTGCGACAGGGCCGCACCATCCATCCAGTCGAGCTTGCCGTTCGGATGGTTGAGGCTGATGTAGCCGCGGCCATCGGTGAACGTGCCGTGCCCGCTGAAGTGGACGATGTCATAGTTGCCGACGAGCAGCGCGTCGGTCAGGTCCGTGCGGGTGACAATCCCATCGAGCACGTGCAGTCGCAGCACGTCCGGCATGGCCGCCACCACGCGCTCGATGTTCTGGCGTTCCTGGGCCAGTTGCAGGTCGGAGGTCGCGGGCAGCACTAGCAGCAGGTTCAGCGGCAGGGCCGTCTCCTGCTCAGCCAGGCTGCCGAAGTGCTGGGTCTGGTCATAGTAGCGCACGAGCAGGGTGGCGGGTGAGGTTGCGAAAACGTGGCCGCGCGCCGGATCGCGCAGCAGCTCCCACGGCCACGCGGCAATCTCCGGCGGGTCGATGCTCAGCCGGATGCGGAGTCCCGCGCGGCTCCGCTGCGCCCGATCCCAGGCGACGCGCAGATGCGACTCCACCGGGCCGGGCGCGACCCAGCGAAACAGGGCCTCGCCCGCGGTGCGTGCGGCCTCGTCTGCCGCGCCGCCATGCAGCACCTCGCTCACGCGGCCGAGCCGGGTCTTGAGCTCCGGCGGGGGCAGCGGCAGCACGACGGACACCCGCCCCGTCTCGCTGCTCGTGGCCGTCAGGTCATAGCCCTGTTTTTCGTGCTCGGTGATGGTAAGCGTGAAATCGTGATAGCGCATCGCATCCTTGCCTGTGCCGCCTGATGGTTGACCTGCCGCCCGTTACGCCATCAACTCGTATCCGCCGTCGATGATGAGCGTCTGGCCCACGATCATGCGCGCATCATCGGTGCAGAGCCAGGCGACAAACCGGGCGACTTCCTCCGGCGTGACGAAGCGGCCCGCGGGCGTCCGGCGCAGCCCCTCACTGAGGATTGCATCCTTGCTGGGGAAGAAGTTCAGCGCCTCGGTCTCGACCACCCCCGGGCTGACGGCGTTGCAGATGATGCCCTGGGGCGCCAGCTCGACCGCGAGATAGCGGATGAGCGTTTCGATGGCCGCCTTGCTGACCCCGACGACGCTGTACTCCGGCAGGACGCGCCGCGAGCCGAAGCTGGTGATGCCGATGATGCGGCCCCAGCCGTTGCGCTGCATGTAGGGAATCGCAGCCTGCGCGCCGAACAGGATGGAACGGGCGTTGATGTTGAGCGCCCAATCCCAGCCCTTGAGCTGCTGTGCAACGACGGGCTTCAACACGCCGGAGGCCGCATTGCCGATGAAGATGTCCACCCCGCCGAATGCTTCCGCCGCGGCCTGGACGAGCTGCTGCACGCCCTCGATCTCGCCCACGTGCGCTCTGACCACGAGGGCATGGCCGCCCGCGGCCTCGACCTCAGCCGCGGTCTGCTCGGCCTGGGCTGCGTGGCGGAAGTAGTTGACGGTCACGTTGGCGCCGCGCGCGGCCAGCTCCAGCGCGATGGCCCGGCCGATGCCGCGGCCGCTGCCGGTGATGACCGCG
>JAKPQT010000050.1 GCA_029555885.1 Chloroflexota bacterium
TGATGCGGTAGGCGTTGTGGTCGGCCAGCAGGAAGTCGGGCTCGTTCAGGAACAGCCGCGGCTTGTCGAACCAGGGCTGCCCCTCGTGGACACAGAAGATGGTGCAGTCGCCGCACGCATTGCAGAAGTCGTTCACGTTCAGAATCTGCCGGTCCTGCACGACTTCGAAGGCCTCGCTGCCCGCGACGATCAAGCCGCCGTCCTGGACCGCCAGCGTCGGGACCTGCCAGCGCACCGGCTCGATGTGGAACGTCCAGTTCGCCCGGTTGGGACAGACCTCGACGCACTTGTCGCAGTAGCTCGTGCACTGGAGACAGCGCGCGCCTTCGGCGCGGGCCTGCGCTTCGGTAAAGGTCAGTTCGATCAGATCGAAGTCCTCGCGCAGCTCGATCGGCAGCATGGGCGGCTGCTGCTGGGGCAGCTTGCGCACGCGCATCTGCTTGTTCGCCAGGATATGATCCTCGGATAGCTTCGGCATGTGCGCGGGCGGCTGGGCGAAGTTGATCCCGAACTGGCGGCAGATGGCTTCTGCCGCGCGGCGGCCGTCCGCACAGGCCGCGATGATGCTCTCCGGCCCGGCTTGGGCCACGTCGCCGCCCGCGTAGATGCCCGCCGCGGCGGTCTGGCCGCTCGCCGGGTCGATGCCGATGCCGCCCTCGTCGCACAGCGTCACGACGCTGCCGTCGAGGAAGCTGACATCCGGACTCTGGCCGACCGCAACGATAATCGCATCGCAGGGGATAATGAAGTCGCTGCCGCGGATGGGCACGGGCCGACGCCGGCCATCCGCCCCGGGCTCGCCCAGCGCGTTGCGCACGCAGTGAAGGCCCGTGACCTGGCCGTCCTTGCGCACCACGCTGACCGGAGATACCAGTTCTTCGAGGATGTTGCCCTCTTCGAGCGCGCCCTCCAGCTCTTCCGGGCTGGCCGGCATCTCCGCGCGCGTGCGCCGGTAGACGATGGTCGCGGGGTTGCCGGTCAGTCGGCGGGACGTGCGCACGGCGTCCATCGCCGTGTCGCCGCCGCCGATGACGAGCGCCTTGCGGCCCAGGTTCACCCGCTCCCCGCGGCGCGTGCGGTCGAGCAGCGTGAGCGCGGCGTGGACGCCCGGCCCCGCGATGCCGGGGATGTCCAGCGGCGTATCGCGCTCGAACCCGGTCGCCACGTATACGGCATCGTAGCCCTCGGACAGCAGGGCTTCGGGCCGGTTCGCGATGCGCCGGTTCAGTTCCAGTTCCACGCCCAGGTCGAGGATGCGGTCCACGTCGCGCTGGATGACCTCCCACGGCAGGCGGAAGACCGGCACGAGCCGCATCATGCCGCCGATAACGTCGCGCGCCTCGTACATATGCACCTTGACGCCGTTGAGCGCCAGGTAGAACGCGGCGGAGAAGCCGGACGGCCCGCTGCCGATGACTGCGACGCGCTTGCCGGTCGGTGTTGCAGGGACGAGCGGCGCAACCTGGCCGTGTTCCTCCGCGTAGCGTTTGAGCGCGCGGATGGCAATGGTCTGCTCGTAGTCGTTGCGGGTGCAGCGCGTCTGGCACAGGTGGTTGCAGACATAGCCCGTCACGCCGGGCAGCGGGTTGCGCGCCAGGATGACCTCCAGGGCCTGGTCGTAGTTGCCCTCGCTGATGGCCCACGCGTACTCCGGCACGTCCTGGCAAACGGCGCAGTGGGCAATGCAGGGTGCGACCACGCAGTCGAAGAAGCCCAGCCCGTCGTTGACCTTCGGCAGGCCGTAGGGGAAGGCTTCCTTCTTGTACCGGTGGTCGGTCAGCGCGTCCGCCGCGGCCGCGGTCAGGTTCGCCAGCTTGTTCCGGCTGAACTCAGCCGGGCTGGTCGCGCCGGCCGCATTCATCGCCCCTTCGAGGTTCTCCAGCCACTGGCCGAGCCGCGCATAGCCGCCCGGCTTGAGCAGGTCGGAGCACGCGGTGATGGGCAGCGCGCCGCACGATAGGATCGTCGCAACGTTCAGCGCATCCGCGCCCGCGGAGTAGGACACCTGCAAATTGCCGTCGAACTCGTGCGCCAGCTTCGCAAACAGGTTCATCGTGACCGGATAGAGCGCGCGGCCCGACATATACATCTCGTCGCCGGGCATCCACCCTTTGTGGTTGTGCATCGCCAGCGTGTTGCTCAGCTTGACGCCGAACGTCACCCCCTGCGCGCGTCCCACATCCTGCAGCGTGCGAATCAACTCCAGCGCCTTCGGGTACTTCAGGTCGTGCTCGAACACGCTGTCCGGGATGTTGATCTCGGTGAAGCCCAGGCTGCGGTGCAGGATGTCGAGCACCTGCTCCTTGCCCAGCAGCGTCGGATTCAGCTTGACGATGGTGTGCAGCCCGCGCTCGGTCATCAGGTAGCGCGCGATGCGTTCGATCTCATCCGGCGGGCAGCCGTGCATCGTGGACAGGGTGACGCTGTTCGTGATGCGGCCGGGGATGTCGATATCCGCGAACTGCGGAAAATCGCGGCGGAGCGTATCTTTGATCCCCGCGAGCGGTCCGGATGCATCCGCCAGCGCGTCCATGAATGCGACCATGCGCGGGCTCTGGATGCCCTCCAGATTGTAGCCGATGCTCATGTCGAAGATGGCGCCGTGGGGTGCATGTTCCCAGCCCAGCAGCCGCGGCAGGATGTGGACGAACGCCCACGCGTTGATGTACTCCTGCGCCGACTCCTCGAGCTTGAGCTCCTGCGACCACTCGACGTTGTATCCTTCGTCGGTCATGTCGATGCAGGGCCGCGGAATCTCCAGCTCGTCGAGGATTTGCACCGTCTTGAGCTCCATGAATCGCCCGCCGCAGAGCCACGCGGTGACGATGTTCTGGCTGAGCTGGGTGTGTGGCCCGGCTGACGGGCCGATGGGGGTGAGGAGCAGCTTGCCGTACAGGTCGCGCGTCACGTAGGGCGCGCCGGGCTTCGGCGTGTAGAAGAACGAGCGGTGAATCCCGAAGATGGACTGCGTTGTCTCGTATTCCTTCAGGATACGCCTGAGCAACAGGCCAAACGGTTGCGGCCGCAAGATATCGGACATGGTGAAGACTCCAAGATGAGTATAGCACGCTGATTACGCAGATGGAACTGATCAAACTGTTCATATAGGGGATCATGAAAATCAGTCAAATCAGCGTTCATCAGCGTTCTATTCCAGATGCGCGTCCAGCCAGGCAATGTTGTCGCACAGTACGGCGGTCTTTTCCGGCTCGTTGTGCGTTTCGTGGTACAGGCCCGGCCAGAGCTTGAGTATGACGTCGCCTTTGAGGCGGCTGGCAAACTCCTCGGTTCCGGCGGCGGAGGTGATGCGGTCGGCAGTGCCGTGGACCAGCAGCAGCGGCACCTGCGGAAATTCGGCTGCGTGCGCAAGCAGCCATGCGCCGGCCTCGATGCCGCCGATGCCAAGCCGCGCGGAAACCCTGTCATGCACCAGCGGATCGTCCGCGTATGCCGCAACGACCTGGGGATCGCGCGACAAGGCTTGCCGTTCGAGCCCGTTCACCATGACGATGTTGGGTGCAAGGCGGCCGACCAGCTTGCCGAACGCCACCTTGGCGCGTTGCGGGTTGCCTCCCAGCCGCAGGGCCGGACTGGTCGAGACAACGCCCGCAATCTGCGGGTTCCGGCGTATGGTGTAGTACAGCACGATGGTGCCCCCGAGGCTGTGACCGTAGAGAAAACGGGGCTTGCCAGGATAGCGTTGCTCGGCCTCTGCAAGGAGCCCGGCACAGCTCTCGCTCAACTGGTCGAACGGCGGGGTCACCCCGCGCGGTCCTGCGGTCTTGCCGTGTCCCGGCAAGTCACACGCTAACACCGCATATCCCGAGTGGTTGAATTCTGCGGCGACGTGGGTATAGCGCCCGCTGTGTTCGCCCAGTCCATGGATCAGGGCGATAACAGCCTTGGGCCGGGCAGGTGACCACACACGGCCATACAGCGGCTGTCCGTTCAGCGCGGTCAGGGTAAAATTGCTCTCCGCCATTGGATGCGCCTCTCTGCAAGACTGTGTTCAGTTTAATCCAGAACCCCGGTTTCTGCCAGAAACTGGGTTTCTGGTGCGGCCTATATCAACCCCACTTTCGCGTTGAATTCCTCGATGAGCGCGTCGATGGCGTCTGCCTGGCCCTGCACGCCCGTCCAGTAATCGCGCTGGTACCACTGCGCCTGGATCTCGGCGTAGGTCTTGCCCTGCTGCTCGACCCAGGTGTAGTACTTCAGGTTGTGCACCCGTTTGCGCGCCGGATAGGAAAGTTCTTCCATCGCGTCGGTCGTCGCCCCCATGAGGTACTGGTGGTAGCTCACCGCCGCATCGCGCGGCGTGTATTCCCCGCGTTCCGCGGTCAGCTCGTCCAGGCGGCTGGCGTACAGCTCCATCGAGTCCGTCAGAACGGTCAGCACGACATCGCCCTCGCCCCACTCGTACCACTTCGCCATCTTGATGGCCGAGAGGATGTTGGCTGCACCGGAGATGCCGACCAGGTCCAGTTGGGCGATCAGGTCAGGCGCGACACCCATCTGTGCCAGGTACTTCCGGCCTTCGGGCTCGTTGAACAGGCGGATGAGTTGGATCGGCGCCTCATCGTCGATCGCCATGACCATATCGGTGTTCCTGAGGTTGTGAATCCACGGCACGTGTTTGTCGCCGATGCCCTCGATGCGATGGCTGCCGAACCCGTTGAGTAGCAACGTGGGGCACTGGAGCGCCTCGCTCGCACCGATTTTGCTCTGCGGGAACAGCTTCTTCAGGTAGTCGCCCGCGCCGATGGTGCCCGCGGAGCC
>JAKPQT010000053.1 GCA_029555885.1 Chloroflexota bacterium
CGCCGGACAGGAACCAGCCCGCCAGTCCGGCCATGCCCCAACCCGGGCCCCAGGTGACGCCGAGCGCGGACCATTCCCAGATCAGGCCGTCGTAACCCGGGATCTCGTGCACCAGGCCGACGCCACCGAACTGAAGCGCAAAACCTGTGATAACATATCCCACGAGGGCCAGGCCGAGCGCGGCCAGAAAGCTCACCACCGCGTGGCGGGTGCGCTCCGCAGGCAGTCCACTGGCGCCGATCAATGCGTATCCGATGGGCACCATGAAGGCCAGGCCGAGGGTTAACAGGGGTTGCTCGAGCATAGAATCTATGGTATCACAGAAATCGGCCCATTTCCAAAGCGCGGCGCCTCCTTCGACTGCGCCGCTTCGCGGCTCCGCTCAGGATGCTGAGAGGCCCGAGAGATGATGTCATCGGCTCCGTCGCTGCTGGTCGATGCGATGCTGGGCAGGCTGGCGCGCTGGCTGCGGCTGGCAGGCTACGATGCCGCATTCTGGCGTGAGGGCACTGACGAGGAGTTGATCGCGGCCGCGCGAGCCGAGGACCGGCTGATCGTCACGAAGGATCACGCACTCGCGGGCCGGCGTGGCGTGCACGCACTACTGATTGAGGCCGAAGACCTGGATGGCCAGATCGCCGAGGCGCGCGCGGCACTCGCCCGCCGCGGCCCCGTCCCCGAACCATTCAGGCGGTGCGCGGAGTGCAATGGGCTGCTGGTCGAGCTGTCCCATGCGGATGCGCAGGGACTGGTGCCGCCTTACGTGTGGCACACGCAGACGGTCTTCCGGCGGTGATCGCTGCGGCCGCACCTATTGGAAAGGAACGCACTGGCCGGACATGGAGCACCGTCTCAACTCAGGAGAGTGACGCATTGTGAAACGTCTTGTGGGTGACGCGGCCATCGCGCTGCTTGGGGGACTGCTGGCGTTCATCCTGTACGCGGCCACGGCGGCGCGGTCGGTGGCGACCCTGTTCGATGATAGCCTCGAATTTCACGTGGTGCTGCCCACGCTCGGCATCGCGCATCCCAGCGGCTATCCGCTTTACACGCTGCTCGGCAAGCTCGCCGCCACCCTGCTGCCTGTGTGGGATGCCGCGGGGCGGATCAATCTCCTGTCCGCGCTCTTTGCAGGGGCTGCGGTCGGCCTGCTCTATCTCGTCAGCCGGCGCTTCGC
>JAKPQT010000278.1 GCA_029555885.1 Chloroflexota bacterium
TGCCCTGCCCATCGCAGCCCTGTCGACGGATACGCCGACGGCGCCCGCGCGGACGGCGACATCCACCGCCACCGAGCTGCCGGCCGCAAGCGATACGCCGGCGGCAACGGCTAGCCCGACCGAGCTGCCGGCCACGCCTACAGAGCCGCCAGCCAGCGCGACGCCCGCGGCGTCAGCGACCCCGGCCCCTTCCGCCATACCCGCCAGCCCAGATGAGACCGCGACCCCGGTGCCCACTCGGCCGCCGCAGCCCGCGCCGGCCGCCACGCTGCCGCCCTATCGCGGGGGGAGCTGGGACCTGGAAGAAGGGTTCTACCAATCACCGAGCCCGCACGAGGGTTTCACTGCGTTCGTTGCCAACGGCTGGCAGCCCCTGAGCAAGGTCCATGACCCGGCCGCGCCCCCGCGTCTGAACGAGAACAAGTATCTGCCCAACGTCCACAGCGGCGAACGCTCGCAGGAGATCAGCTTCGACTGGCGCAGCGGCGAGGCCGGCATCTGGCGCACGTTTGAGGTCGTGCCGGGCCATCGCTACGTGATAGAGGCATGGGCACGCTATATGCCCAGCGAGAGCGGCCTGGCGCTGTACCTCGGTATCGATCTGGGCGGCGGCAACAACTTTGAGGCCGGCTCGGTGACGTGGCGCCCGTGGCGCGACATGACGCCGGACCAATGGGTGGCGACGCAGGAAACGGTGCGGGCCACGACCGGGCGCATGACGATCTTCCTGCGCGCGGTGCATCCCCTCGCGGCAGATGGGGGCAATAAGCCGGGCGGCAACACGATGTTCGACGACGTCAGCGTGACGGACGGAGGTCCCTGATATGAAGGATAGGGCCCTCGCGCTTCTGAAGGTCGCGGTCAGCGTGGGGCTGGTCGCCTGGACGTTCAGCCGCATTCCGCTGGCGGAGGTCGGCAGCCAGCTCGCGGCGGCGCGGCCGGGTTATCTCCTGGCAGCCCTGGCTGCGTTCGTGCTCGCTATCCTGGCGGACGGCGCGAAGTGGCACGTGCTGCTGCGCGCCCAGGGGTTCACACTGCCCCGCCGCACGGTGTTCCGGTTCCAGTTCATCGGCTTCTTTTTCAACAACTTCCTCCCTTCGGCCAACCTGGGCGGCGACATCATGCGCGGGTTCGGGCTGGCCCGCCTGACCGAGCGGCCGGCCGACGCGGCAGTGTCGGTGCTGCTGGACCGCGGCCTGGGCTTCCTGGCATATATGAGTTCTGCGCTGGTCGCCAGCATCATTGCGGTCAACGTCCTGGGTCGCGGGGAACTGCGGCCGGTCCAGGGGGTTGCCGTCCTGGCCGTGGTGGCAATCCTGGTCGGGTTTGGGCTGTTGCTCAGCCGGCGTCTGCGGGCATTGATGACGCGCATGTTTGCCTGGCGTGGCCTGCAGCTCCTGGCCCCGCTGTGGGAGCACATCTCGCATGCCCTGGACATCTACCGCCATCGGACCGCTGCGCTGCGCACCGCGTTCGGCATCGCCCTGCTCGGCATCGTCTGTACTGCGCTGGTGAACTGGCTCGTGTCGCAGGCGATGGGTGGGCAGATGTCGCTGCCGATGATCTTCCTGATCAACCCGCTCGTGGCGCTGGCCCTGATGCTGCCGATTTCCATCGGTGGACTGGGCGTCAGCCAGGCGGTCTACCCGTTCTTCTACGGCGCGGTCGGCGTCAGCGCAGAGCACGCGCTGGCCGTGTCGCTGCTCGTGCAGTTGATCCAGCTGGTCGCCAGTCTGCCGGGCGGCCTTTTCTGGCTGCGCAATCGCCGCGCGGTGGCGCAGCCCGTTGTGGAGCGCGCGGCATGACGATAGATCAACCGCTCCAAGTCCAGGTCGCACCGGCGGGCGCCCCGCGGCGCACCTTTGCGATCATCTCGCATCCCGACGCGGGCAAGACTACGTTGACGGAAAAGCTGCTGTTGTACGGCAACGCGATCGACCTGGCGGGGCACGTGCGCGCGCGGCGCAACCAGGGCAGCGTGACTTCGGATTGGATGGCCATCGAGCGCAACCGCGGCATCTCCGTGACATCCACGGTGCTGCAATTCCCTTACCGGGGTCACGTCCTCAACCTGCTGGACACGCCGGGCCATCAGGACTTCTCCGAGGACACCTATCGCACCCTGGCCGCGGTCGACAGTGCGGTGATGGTGTTGGATGCGGCGAAGGGCATCGAGGCACAGACTCGCCGACTGTTCGAGGTGTGCCGCCAGCGCGGTATTCCTGTCTTCACATTCATCAATAAGATGGACCGGCCCGCGCGCGATCCTCTGGCGCTGCTGGACGAGATCGAGTCCATCCTGGGCATGCAGCCGGTGCCGATGAACTGGCCACTGGGCAACGGCCTGAGCTTTCGGGGGGTCTACGACCGCCGCGCGCAGGGCGTCTTCTTCTACGAGCGCACCGAGCGCAACGAGCGCATCTCACCTGAGGTTTTCGTTTCGCTGGCGCATGCACCGTGGGCGGAGACGCTCGATGAGGGCGATATCGCGGTGCTGCAGACCGATGTGGAACTGCTGGATGGCCTCGGCATTACCTTTGACCACGACCGGGTGCTGGCCGCCGGCCAGACGCCGGTCTTCTTCGGCAGCGCGCTGACCAACTTCGGGGTGCGCCAGTTCCTCGACGCTTTCGTCGAACTGGCGCCCGGACCGCAGCCCTATTTGAGCGATGTGGGGCCGGTCGACCCTGCACAGCCAGGATTTTCCGGCTTTGTGTTCAAGATTCAGGCCAATATGAATCCCAAGCACCGTGACAGCGTGGCCTTCGTGCGCGTCTGTTCCGGGCGCTTCGAGCGCGGGCTGACGGTGGTCCACGCGCAGTCGGGCAAGCCGCTGCGATTGCAGCGTTCCTACAGCCTTTTTGCCAATGAGCGGACGGTCATCGAGGAGGCGTATCCCGGCGATGTGTTGGGGTTGCCCAACACCGACAATCTGGCGATCGGCGACACGCTGGCTGAGGGCCGGGTGATCCGGTTTGCGCCGATCCCGCGCTTCCAGCCGGAACTCTTCGCGCTGCTGCGCAACACCGACGTCGCGAAACAGAAGCAGTTTACCAAGGGTATGCGGCAACTGGAGAGCGAAGGCGCGATCCAGGTGCTTTACCGGCTGGATGCGATGCGGCGGGAGCCCATTTTGGCCGCGGTGGGCCAGCTCCAGTTCGATGTGGTTCAGGCGCGGCTGGAGAACGAGTATGCGGTCCGCACGACCCTGGAGCCACTGAACTTCAGCCTGGTGCGCTGGATCAGTGGTCCTGAGGAGGCCATCCTGCGCCTGCCTCATCGCAACGATGTGGTGCTGGCGCGTGATTCTGAGGGCGACTACGTGGCGCTTTTCAGTTCGCCCTTCTATCTGCAGTATACTACTGAGCAATTCGGCGAACTGCGCTTTGAGACCAGAAGCTGATGCAGGGTCCGAATTGGGTATCCGGGAGCAACCATCAGCCGGGCGTCCGGTCTCTCGTGCGGCCGCAGCCTGGGTATAAACCGATAGAGAGGAAGCCAAATGAGTAAGGCGAAAGTCCTGTTCCTGTGCACCGGCAATTCCTGCCGCTCCCAGATGGCCGAGGCCATCGTCAACGCCCGGTGGGGTGACGCCTGGGAAGCGTACAGCGCGGGGACGCAGCCCGCGGGCTATGTCCATCCCCTGGCCGTACAAGTGTTGAGTGAGATCGGCATCCAGCACGCGGGCCGCTCCAAGTCCGCCGACGAATACCGGGCCGTGCCGTTCGACCTGGTCGTGACGGTGTGCGACGACGCGGCCGAGAACTGCCCCGTGTGGCTGGGCAAGGGCCGCCGCGTCCACGTGGGCTTTCCGGACCCCGCAAAGGCAACCGGCACCGAGGATGAGGTGTTGGCCGTCTTCCGTCAGGTGCGCGACGATATCGCGGCGCGTATCGGCGAGTTGCTCAACAGCGCGTAATTGGGGACTTGACAAATCGCTCCTTATATCGTATATATACGATATAAGGAGCGTATGACAATGGCAACGATCAACCTGCAGGAAGGGCAGAACACCGACGTGCCCGCCGCCGCCAGTCCAGCGGGCGAGGAACGCCTCGTACGGATGCTCAAGGCGTTGGGCAATCCCGTGCGTTTTCGCATCATGCAGACATTGGCCGAGCGGCAGATGTGCATCACGCAGGAAATCGTCGAGACGACGCCGCTGGCGCAGTCCACGGTCAGCCAGCATCTCAAGGTGCTGCGCGAGGCGGGATTGATTGAGGGTGAGATCGAAGGGCCGGCAACCTGTTACTGCCTCAGCGAGACGGGCATCCGCTGGCTGAAGGAGCAGATCGAGAACTGGTTGCCCGGTTGCTGCGAGCCCGGAGACCGTTTTGCGCCCGTTAACCTTGACGGCGAACAGGGCTGCTGCGATTAGTGCGGCTCTTTTTTTGCCAATAATCATCGTTGTTTTACGATGAATCGCAACCTGAAACAGGGAGACAAACATGAACATGGTCAAGTCTGGCATGACGCCGGCTGCGGCGGGGTATTTCGAACGAGTGGCGGGGCAGTGGGACGACCTCCGCACCGGCTACTTTGGAGAGGGAGTCCGCGATGCAGCTATCGCGCGTGCTCATTTGCGACCGGAGATGGTCGTGGCGGATGTGGGCGCGGGGACCGGGTTCGTCGCCGCGGGGCTCGCATCGCGGGTTGCGCGGGTCTATGCCGTTGATGGCTCGCCCGCCATGCTGGAGGTTGCGCGGCGCAATCTCACCGGATTCAGCAATGTGGAGTATCGGCTGGCGGATGGTGCGGCCTTGCCATTCGGGGATGCCACGCTTGATGCCGT
The DNA here is from genome assembly GCA_029555885.1 of Chloroflexota bacterium. Next base: position 4,793 of record JAKPQT010000278.1, read on the forward strand.
CTTTGCCAACATGTATCTGCACCATTGTCTCGACCCGCAGGCGGCCATCCAGGAGATGGTGCGCGTGCTCAAGCCGGGCGGCCGGCTGGTGCTGACCGACCTAGACCGGCATGAACACGCGTGGCTGCGGGACGAGATGGCCGATGTCTGGCTGGGCTTCGATCGGCGGGCTGTCAAGGGCTGGTTCCGGGAAGCCGGCCTGGTCAATCTCATCGTGGAGGATACGCAGGAGACCTGCAGCTCGACTTCCGAGGCTGATGCAGCCGGCCGTGCGGACATCGGGGTCTTCCTGGCGACCGGCAGCCGCCGCGTCACCGGCGCGACCGCGGCGGTACAGGAGAACTACGGTGCGCTGGCGCAGGGCGGCGGCTGCTGTGGCGATAGCGCAGGACAGACCAGTTGCTGCGGCGGGCCTGATGCTGCAGCAACGCCGAGCTGCTGTAGCGGGTCAGAGTCAGCCGCATCGCACGCCATGGAGCTGGTCGAGGCTGGCCGGGCAGACATCGTCCTGTGGGACACCGGCTACACCGCGGAGCAGATCGCTGCGGTGCCCGCAGACGCTGCCAATCTGTCCCTGGGCTGCGGGAATCCGACGGCGATGGCCTCGCTCAAGCCGGGGGAGACCGTGTTGGATATCGGCAGCGGCGCGGGCATCGACGCGCTCTATGCCGCCCGTCGGGTTGGGCCGGAGGGCCGTGTCATCGGGCTGGATATGACGCCGTCGATGATCGAGCGGGCACAACGCAACGCCGCCGAGGCCGGAGCCGGCCAGGTGGAGTTCCGGTTGGGGCAGGCCGAGGCGATGCCGGTGGAGGATGGCACGGTCGATGTCATCCTTTCCAACTGCGTCATCAACCTGGCCGAGGACAAGGGCAGGGTCTTCGAGGAGGCGTATCGCGTGCTCAAGCCGGGCGGCCGGGTGAGCATCAGCGATATGGTGACGGCAGGGCCGCTGCCGATGAGCTTGCGCAGCGACCCCGCGATGTGGGCGGGCTGCATCAACGGGGCCCTGCCGGAGCAGGAGTATCTGGACCTGGTGCGGCAGGCCGGATTCGTGGATGTGACGGGCACGCGCAGTTTGAGCGGGGGCGAGCTCGCGGGGGTGGAGGTGTACAGCCTGGCCGTGACGGCCCGGAAGTTATGAGAGGCTTTGGGCGAGCAAAACGGACCTCACGCAAAGACGCAAAGGACGCCAGGAAGATAGTAATTCTTTGCGGCTTTGCGTGAGCTGCTCAGACATCCTTCGACTGCGTTCGGCCCTTACTGAGGCCCCACTCCGCTCAGGATGCCCTCGTGCTACGCCAGCCGCACCTCGACCTGCTGCATGTTGAAGGCGTAGTAGGGGCGCTGCCCATCGAGCACCTGGAAATCGGTCCACACTAGCCAGAACGACTTGCCGTCAGGGGCAATCCACTTCGGGGCAATCTGCGGCTGGTAGGCGCGCGCACCGCGGTCGCCTGCGGGCATCCACGCCGGCTCCTCGTGCACCTGCGTCCACGGACCCCACGGGTCAGGGGCCGTCCAGAACCCCAGATAACTCGGCCGCGTGAACCAGTCGCCGCTTGCGTTCGTGCCCATGCCCCAGTTTGCCATCAGGTACTCGCCGGTCGAGGGATAGTAAACGACGCTGGGGTGCCATGCGTAGGGATGGACGAACCGGTTGACCCAGCCCGCAGGGAAGGTGTGGACGACGGCACGCTCCGCGATGTCCGCCGTCCATGCGGGGCTACCATCGCGTTGTAGCCCGGCGTAGAAGGTGTAGGCGCGGCGGTCGAGGATGTGGTCGCGCGGGACGCGACACAGCACGAGCTGGTTCATCGTGCCCTCGAGATTGCCGTTGGGGGAGTATAGGTAGACATAACCGTCATGGTTATGCGCGTAGTTCTGCCCCATCTGCACCACGGTGAGCAGGCTGAAGGCGTCGCCCGGCTCATCGAAGAAGAGCATGTTGGCGCGGCTGCGCGTGTCCCACGGCTCCCAGCGCACCGGTGTCGAGCCATCCTGGTTGTGCCAGGTGACGCCATTGTCGGGTGACCAGATGAGCTTGATGCCGACGAAGCGCGGTTCCGGCTCGCCGAAGGGGTGATTGGGCGTGCTGAGGAACTGGTAGATGTGGCCGTCGAGCGCCAGGATGCCGAAATTGTAGTAGCGGTGAATATCGCGCGTGCCCGGGATGGTCAGCAGCTCGGGATAGCCCGGCAGGTGCTCGAAGCGTATGTCCGGCGGGTCTCCGGCGATGGCATACGCGCGGCTGTTGTAGTCGGCGCGTGGGAGGCCCGGGAAGCCGCTCCCATCGCACAGGCTGACGTATTGTCGGTCGTCCGCGGCCCATGACATGTGCCAGTTATCGCCCTGGCTCGGCACGCGCACGACGGTCTCCTCGAGTCTGCGCAGCCCAGCAATCTTCATTGTTTTCTACCTCCCCGATGGATTTGGAGCAGCTCCGCCGGCATTGATATGATACATCCAGGAGAACCGTGCATGACTCACAAGATGACCACCGGGCGCCAACTGGTATTGCAGGCGCTGGCGGGGCAGCGCGTCGACCGCGTGCCCGTCGGGCCGCTGACATGGGGCTTCGACTACACCTGGCGGGTGGCGGACCTGGCGCCGTGGCAGCTGGCCTGCGGCGGGAGCGAGACCTGGCACCGCGCGCACATGGCGCTGTTGGAACGCCACCGGCCGGACGTGATGTGGTATTCCGGCGCGGGCGACGGCCCCGCAGAGCCTACTCTCCTGGCCGAAGACCCGCATCATTGGCGGGTGCGCGACAACAACACCGGCACGGTGTACCGGCTGGTGAAGGACAGCCTCGCCTTGCAGGAGGAGGAGACCGGAGCCAAGGTCTGTGACCCGCTGGGCGACATCCGCTCGGCAGCCGACGCCGACAGGCTGATCCCGGAGTTCACCGGCTGGGGCGAGGTCTATCTCGGCGGGCTGCGCAGGCTCATTCAGGAGGTGGGCGACCGCGCGCTGGTGCTGCCGCATCATTCGCCCGGCTACATCTGCGCCTGCTATGCGCTCGGCTTCGAGCGGGCGATGGAGACCATGATCACCGATCCCGGACTCCTCTACCATGTGGCCGACCGGTATGCTGCGGGCGACGAGCTGCGCATGGCCGAGCTGGCCGAGGCAGGCGCGGAGGCGGTCTATATTGCCGACGGTTGGGCCTCCTGCGACATCATTTCCCCGCGCATGTTCGAGCAGTTTGCACTGCGGTACCAGCGTTCGATGGCCGAGGCGGCGCACCGGGCGGGCCTGCGCGTCATCCTCTGGAACGAAGGCGATGTCCTGCCCCTGCTCAAACTGGAGGCGAGCCTGCCCATCGACGCCTTCGCCATCGAACAGCCCCGCAAGGGCATCGACCTGACCATCGCCCGGGTGCGGGAGGTCTTCGGGCCGGAACGCTGCCTGTTCGGCAACCTGGACTCGGAGCGGCTGCTGGCAGAGAACGACGCCCGCGCCATCGCCCGCGCCATCGAGGAGCAGCTCCGCCAGTCGGGTGCAGGCAACCCGTTCGTGCTGACAACCGGCAGCCCGCTCCCCAGCGACATCGACCCATCCGCCATCGACGCGTTCATCGCGGCCGCGCGCGGTCTGTGACGTTCAGCTACAGCCCCGGATTTGGATAAACAATCGAGGCTTCAACTGTTGGGGCAGCCACGTAAATGCTCACACCCATCCGGCTGAAGCCTCGACTCCAATTGCAAATCTGCAATCTTCAATCGTATCGTCCGCTACCCTTTCAACCCCGTCAGCGCGATGCCCTCGATGAACGTCCGCTGCGCGAAGAAGAAGATCAGGATGATGGGCGCGGCCGCCAGCGTGCTCACCGCCATCAGGTAGGGATAGGCCAGCGGCGCGTTGCCGACCTGCGACATCATCGCACGCAGCTTCTGGATGCCCAGCGCCAGTGGGTACATCGTGTATTTGTTGATGTAGATGAGCGGCCCCAGGTAGTCGGCCCAGGTCCCCATGAACTGGAACAGTGCCACCACGGCCAGCGCCGGCTTCATCAGCGGCAGGAGGATGCGCACCAGTGTGCCGAACTCGCTGGCCCCGTCCACCCGCGCCGCATCCGACAGCTCTTCCGGCAGCGTCATAAAGAACTGGCGCAGCATGAAGACGTAGAATGCGTTGCCGAACAGCGCGGGCACGACCATCGGGTTGTAGGTGCCGATCCACTGGCCCAGCCCCGCATCCTGCAGCCGCTTGAACACAATGAACAGCGGCACCATCGTAACCGTGTACGGGATCAGCATGGTCGCGATGCACAGGTAGAATAGTTTGTCGCGGCCCGGCCACCTGATGCGCGAGAACCCGTAGGCCACCAGCGTGGAGGAAATCACCGTGAATAGCGTGTTCGGCAGCGCATAGCGGAAGATCGAGTTGAAGGTGTAGAGCGTGAACTCGTCTGACCTCCACGCATTGATGAAGTTCTCCCAGTGGGCCGGACTGGGAATGAGCACCGGCGGGATCCGGTAGACCTGGGGATCATCCTTCAGCGCGGAGCTGACCATCCAGTAGAGCGGGAACGCGTAGGATGCGGCCAGGAAAATGACAATCAGGTACTTGAGCAGGAGGCCCGTGATTCTCTGGGTCGTCCACTTGCCAGCTTCGCGAACCCGTGGGGTGGGGGTGACGGTGGTCTCAGCCGTGCTCATTTCTCACCTCCATAGAACACCCAGCGGGCCGATGTGCGGAAGATGATGATCGTGAAAGCCGCGAGCACCATGAACATCAGCCAGGCCAGCGCACATGCCTTGCCCATCCGGAAGAGCTCGAAGGCGTTCCGGTACAGGTGCATGGCGTAGAATTCAGTCGAGGCCATCGGTCCGCCGTTCGTCAGCAGGTACGGCATCAGGAAGGTCTGGAAGCCGCCGATCAGGCCCATGATCAGGTTGTACATGATGATGGGGCTGGAAAGCGGGATCGTGATGTGCCGGAACTTATGCCAGCCATTTGCGCCGTCCACCGTCGCGGCCTCGTAGAGTGAGCGCGGGACGTCCTGCAGCGCGGCCAGGAAGATCACGACTGCCGTGCCCTGGGCCCACAGGTGGATGATGATTAAGCTCGGCTTAGCGAGCGTCGGGTTCGAGAGGAAGGGGATGATCGGCTGGCCCATTGCCCGCAGGACGTTGTTGATAACTCCGTATTGGTTGTTGAAAATGAACAGCCAGACCATCGCGGAACAGATGGCCGGGATGATGGACGGCACGTAGAAGATGGCGCGGAAGAACGATCGGCCTTTCATGTCCGCGTTCAGCAGGTTCGCCATCAGGAACGCGACAGCCACGCCGAGCGGCACGCCGATGCCTACATAATAGAACGTGTTGTAGACGACCTTGTAAAAGCGGGGGTCGCGGGTGAAGATCTCGACATAGTTCTCCAGCCCGATGAACTTCATCGGCGTGATGAAGTCATAGCGCGTGAAGCTGAAGAACACGGAGGAGATGAGCGGGTACAGCGTCCAGATCAGAAAGCCGAGCAGCCAGGGGGAGACGAAGAGCAGGCCCATCATCAGGTTGTGGCGCTCGCCCTTGGTCAGCCGTGCGGACCGCTTCGGACTGAGGCTCGCAACTGCCATATCATTGACCTCCGTGGGAGATGGTCGAGGACAGGACTCACAAGATGGACAGGATAGATGGAGGCTGTCCGGCCCATCCTGCCAATCCTGTGAATCCTGTCTCGGTGCTGCGTCTGGTTTTGTCCTGCTCGGTTCAGGCCTCGGGCAGGCCCTGGTTGGCCCACTCGGTCACGGCGCGGTTCTGGATTTCCTCCGCAGCCTGCTGCGGCGTGATGACGCCGCGGTAGCACTGCTCGCGCACTTCGGGGAGCTGGCCCCAGATGTAGCCGTGCAGCGGGCAGCGGCGGAGCTGGTACCAATCGGTCGCCTCGCTCGCGCTATCGAAGTAGAACTGGAGGCCCGGATACGCGCTAGTGTCCTGCTTTTCCAGCCAGGTTTGTTTGCCGACGATCCAGCCGACCTGCTTGAAGAGCACGTCGAGCGCAGCGTCGGTGTTGAAGAACTCGCCCAGCTTGAAGGATTCGGCGTTGTGGGGCGCGCCCTTGAAGATCGCCAGGGTGTGGCCGCCGGCGACCTGCACCTTTGTGCCCTTCAGGCTGTCGAGCACCGGTGACCAGGTGGCGGCGTTCTTCTTCGCAATCTCCGGCGCCTGCGCGTTGGTCTCGCCAGGATGCCAGTAGCCTTCGATGATCATGGCCTGGGCCTCGGCGTTGTACGAGCCGCCCCAGCCGCCCATGCCTTCCGCCTGGCGGAGGCCGGCGACCTGGTCCGCGCCCATGACATCGTAGGACTTGCGGGTGACGTCGAAGTACTCGACGAACAGATCGTTGGTGAAGTCGAACTTGCCGGTGACGTCGTCCCA
>JAKPQT010000058.1 GCA_029555885.1 Chloroflexota bacterium
CCGAAGCGATGCTCGACTACTTCATCCGCAAGGTCCACGAGCAGACATGGGTGCCCGTGCCGCGCCCTCGCGTGGTTGTAGGGATTCCCAGCGGTGTGACCGAAGTGGAGAAGCGGGCGGTCTACGACGCCACGATGAGCGCCGGAGCGCGGGAGGCCTTTCTGATCGAGGAGCCGGTCGCGGCGGCCATCGGCGCCGGGCTGCCCATCACGGAGACGCACGGCTCGATGGTCGTGGATATCGGCGGCGGCACTACCGAAGTGGCGGTGTTCTCCCTGGGCGGGATTGTGATCAGCCGCTCGATCCGCGTGGCCGGGGATGAACTGGACGAAGACATCGTGCAGTACATGCGCAATAAATACAACCTGCTCATCGGCGACCGCACGGCGGAGCGCGCCAAGATGGAAATCGGCTCCGCTTACCCGCTGCCGGAGGAGCGCACGATCACGTTGCGCGGCCGCAACCTGGTGACCGGCCTGCCGGAAGCGATCGAGGTCAGCTCGATTGAGCTGCGGGAGGCGCTGGCCGGCTCGGTGAGCATCATCGTCAACACGATCAAGGATGCCCTGGACGAGACGCCGCCGGAGTTAGTGGCCGACCTGATGGAAACCGGCATCTGCATGGCGGGCGGCGGGAGCCAGCTCAAGAGCCTGACAGAACGCGTGACCGAAGAGACCAACATCAAGGTCTGGCTGGCCGACGATCCCATGACATGCGTGGCGCGCGGTGCGGGCCGCATCCTGGAGGACTATGACAACCTGCGGCGGCTGCTGGTCGGTCTGGAGCGCGGCAGCACCCAGCACTGACCGGCGCGCCTGCCGGCCCTTCCGCTGCTCCCTCATCGCCCCGGGCTGGCTGCTGCCTGAGTTCCTGAGATAGCCAATCCCCGTTCGCAGCGGCCGCCGCTGGTCGCCGGCGGCCTGCATGTCCACTGGCAGAGCCTATGAATCGCCCTAACCGCCTGCTGTTGTTTGTGATCGGCGTTGTCTTCTGTGTGGGTCTGATTGTGCTCAGCGCGGCGGGCCTGACCGGCCCGGTGAGCGGTTTGCTGGCGATTCCCCTCCAGTGGGTTGAAGGCGCCGCCAACAGCCTGGTGCTGCGCGCCAGCGGATTGGCGGAAGGCGTACTCACCATCCAGCAGCTTCAGGAGCGCAATCTCAGCCTGGAGACCGCTCTGGCAGCGTACCAGGCGGAGATCGTGGAACTGCGCGAGATCCGCCACGACTACGACCGCATCGCCGCGCTGCTGGATTACACCCGCGCCCGCGAGGATGAGGAGTATCTGGTGGCCGATGTCATCGGCCGGGACATCAGCGCCTTCACCCGCGTGATCTTCATCAATCGCGGAGCGCGCGATGGCGTGACCGAAGGGATGCCGGTGGTCACGGAGAAGGGGCTGGTCGGCCGGGTTACCCAGGTGAGCGCCAACGCCTCGCAGGTGCTGCTGATCACCGATCCGATTAGCGCGGTCAACGCCCGCCTGCTGAATTCCCGCGCCGAGGGCAGTGTGCTGGGCCAGGCTGGCGGCCTGCGGATGACCTACATCGATCTGAACGCCACCCTCCAGGAAGGCGACACGGCTGTGACCTCCGGGCTGGGCGGCAACTTCCCGGAAGGGATCATCATCGGCCAGGTGACCAGCATCCGCCAGTTCCAGTTTGAGCTGTTTCAGGAGGCAGAGATTCGCAGCCTGAATGACTTTGACCGCCTGGAGACGGTGCTGGTCATCACCAACTTCCAGCCTGTCGACCTGTCTGTGTTCGAGCAGCCGGGCTAGGCGCAGCCGGGAGGCGGTGAGTGGGCGGCTATCTGAGCCTTCCCGTACTGGCGCTGGCTGTCGTGATCCAGGCGACGGTGATGCCGGAGCTGCGG
>JAKPQT010000083.1 GCA_029555885.1 Chloroflexota bacterium
GCTTTAACCGAGCATAATGAATTATCGCAATTGTGTCAAATTGCATCATTGCGTGAGGCGATTGCAGATCTGGGCGGGTATGAGACGGGGGAGACGGGGCGCGTAGTGTGGGTGGAGTAATCTGCTAGTGGGGGTTGTGGGCCGCTTTGCGGCCCACAACCCCCACTGTACAGCCCCGGCTTACCGGACCGCGATGTTGCGCTGCGCCTTCACCACGATGCCGCCCGGCCCGAAGGCCTGCAGCTCGTAGGTCGCGGCGCCGGGCGTCGTCAGGCAGTCCTGCTTCGAGCCCTGCACCGGCGCATAGTCCCACAGCGGGAACCCGTTGCGCACGAGCGCGATCCGGTTGACATCTCCGCGCACCTCCCACCACAGGTTCACGCACGCGCCCGCCGCCACCTCATACGCCGGATTGCTGCTGAAGTGCACGATGAAGGGCGTATTATCGACCGGGGTCACATTGATCTGGATGTACTGCTCCCGGATCTGGTCATCCCGGAGCTGCACGCGCAGCGTATAGGTTGTCGTTGCGGCGGGGCACTCCTGCTTGCTCGCCTGACCTGCGACTCCGTACCGATCGAACGGCTGGCCCTGCGGGTAGAAGTACACCGCCTTGACGTTGGTCACATCCCAACGGAAGGTGACGCACTCGCCCTGTTTGATGGTCGTGCGATCCGCGGAGAAGCTGATGCCGGCCACGGATGGCGGCGAGGGTGGGGGCGTGGGCGTCGGCGGCGCAGGGACGCGGATGCCGACCCAGACCGTCTGCCCGAAGCGCACGCCCTCAGTGTTGGTCATTTGCCAGAAGCCCTGGTAGACGCCGGGAGCCTGCGGCGCGGTCAACGGGACGCTGATATCAATCGTCTGGCCCGGCAACACGATCCGGCCCACCGGGACCGGATCGCCCCCCATGCGCGCGGCCGCGACATTGCCGCGGACGTAGGTCAGCGCGAAGTCGGCGGTCCAACTGCAGTTGCCAGAGTTGCGCACGCGCCAGGTCTTGGTGAAATTCTGGCCCCGGCGCAGCGTTGGCGGCGCCTTCATATTCCCGTCGTCATAATTCAGATCGGCCACATACGCCATGCCATCAGTGCAGGGCACGGGCGTGGGCGTGAACGCGGGCGTCGGGATGGGCGTCGGCGTCGCAGGCTGCGTCACCAGCTGCACATCCAGGTATTCCCCGGCAAGTTGCTTGATGACGCCCTGCGCTTGCAGTGCAGCCAGCGCGCGATTGAGTTCCACCCGCAGCGATGACCCCTTGCGAACCGCAATGGCATAGACCTGCGGATACAGCCCCTCGCCCACCAGCCTGACCTTGCCGCGGGCCGCAAAGGTGCGCGCGGGCTCGAGGTCGAGCATCGCGACATCGAGCAGCTCATCTTCGAGGGCCCACACCATTTCCTCAGGACGGATGTAGGCCATCAGGTTGGGCGCAGGCATCAGCCCGGTGTCCACCAACGTCTCCTGCAGAAACGTCTGATAAACGGATCCAACCTGCACGCCCACCTTGAGCTGGGCCAGGTCATTGATATCCTTAACACTGAACGGCGCATCTGGCCGCGCGAGCAGCCCATCGCGGCCCACATAGTAGATGTTGGTGAAATCCACCTCGGCCAGACGCTGGGGCGTCAGCGAGATCGCAGCGATGGCGGCATCGACCTGGCCCAGCTTCAGTGCGCTGAGCAGGCCCTCAAAAGCGAAATCGTTGAACTCGATCTTCACACCCAACTGGCCCGCCAGCGCTTCCATGAGCGCAATATCGAAGCCGGTGGGCGCAAACTGGTCGTCATAACCGGAAAACGGCGGATTGTCCAGGGATGTGCCCACGAGAATCTTGCCCGCGGCCTTCACCCGCGCCAGGTCATCATTCGCGGTGCGCGTCGGCACCCGCGTGGGCGGCGGCACCGTCGCGACCAGCCGGGGCGTCCCCTGCTGCGCAAGCACCGAGGCAGGCGGCCCGGCAAACACGCCGATTGCCGTCAAGGCAAAGACCGCAACCAGGAGCATCGTCAAGACAAACGGCTTAGCTTTCATACGGATGACCTCCTGCAGAGCTCAGTTGTCTACCTGCTGCACCAGAATCTCAACCTGGTCAGTGGGCCAGCCGCCCGTAATCACGCGCAGGATCTCGGGATTCCTCCAGGTCATCGTGCCGCCCTCGCTGATGCGCGCCACCAACACATAGACGCCGTTCGGGTCGATCTGCGACAGGTCATACTCGACCGCAAACGGGATGGGGACCTGCTGGCCGCCGGTCTCGATGCGCTGCTGGCCGATAACCGTCGCCGGCGCATCAGCACGCGAGATATCCTGCAGTTCTACCTCGACCACAGCATCCGGGGGCAGCGCGATGCGCGGACGATAGGCGATTTGCCCGGTGATGGCCGTAATCGCGCCAGCCTCGGCCGGCGCAGGTTCCTCGCTGGTGAGCGCCGCAGCAGAGGACTCTGCGGCAGCGGCCGGCTGCTT
>JAKPQT010000093.1 GCA_029555885.1 Chloroflexota bacterium
TCGAAGAGGATCATGAAGTCTTCGGCGGTGTCGATCTGCGGCAGGGTCTGGAAGACGAGCACGTGCGGCGTGCGGTTGAGATAGTTACGGATACAGTTATAGGCCAGGTCATAGCGGTTCTGGGTGCGCAGGACCTCGTGCAGGACGACCAGGGTGTCCCGGTCGATCTCCTGCAGGAGGCGGTAGAAGGTCACGTACATGATGACATCGGCATAGCGGACCTGGTCGGCATCCGGGATGAACAGCGGGAAGCGGTCGGGCGCGATGACGACGATTTTGCGGATCGCGGCGTGGGCCTGGCGATAGTCAGACACGATCTGCCGTTCGGCGGCGTCCGGGTAGCCGAGGTAGATGCTCATGCTACAGCTCCAGCACCAGGGCGGCCAGGGCGGACCGGTCCTGGCGGTCACGGACCTGACGGACCTCCGCACGAAAGGCGGCGACTACGTCAGCCTTGGCGCTCAGCGCGGCCTGGATGCGCCGGTCGATACCGCTGAGCGTGACCAGGTCGATATAGGTGCAAGGGCGCGTCTGGCCGTTGCGGTGCAGCCGGTCCTCGGCTTGGATGCGCTCGATGTATTTAAAGCCGTTCTCGTAAAAAATGGCGTAGTTGGCTGCGAGCATGTCATTCAGGCCATAACTGCCGGTGGCCTGGGTCGCGACGAGAAAGCGAGGGCCGTCAGGTTGCTGCCAGCGCGCGATAGCCTTGCTCCGCGCTTTTTCCGGGATGCCGCCGTGGAACTGGGCCACGGTGCCGGCGCCGTGTTCTGCCTCCAGCGCGGCGATGATGCGCGCCACGCTGTGACGGAAGCGGGCCCAGATAACGACCTTGGCCGTCTCAGGGATGGCGGCAATGCGGTCGGCCAGCAGCGCGAGCCGGTTGTAGCGGTATTCCTCGATGCCGTTCTTGCGCTGGCGAAAACCTGAAACGATCTCCTGCAGCGCGCTGAAAAGCTGAAACAGGACGTAGGGCTCTTGCCAGGGCTGCACGTCGGCCAACAGCGGCAGGAACTCCTCTTTGGCCTGCCAGTAAGCTGCTTCCTGCTCCGCGGTCAACTGGCAGTAGGCCGCGTCGTAGAGCTTGGGTGGCAGGTCCAGGCACTCGTCCTTGCTGACCTGGTAAATGTAGGGCTGTATTTTGGCGGCCAGATGTTCGACGTTGTGGGCGCGGACAATTTTGCCGGGGTATTTGTCCGAGTATTCGAGATGGTTCGCGGCAAATGAATAAAATGAGTGATAGCCCAGGATGGCCGGTGAGAGGAAGCGCATCTGGGCGAACAGGTCCACGACGCCCTGGCTGAGCGGAGTACCGGTCAGGATGAGGCGATAGCGGGCACGCTGGCTCATGGCCGTGATGCGCTCGGTGCGTTTGGCCGTGTGACCTTTCATGAAGCTGGACTCGTCTACCACTACGCAGGTACGCTCGGTGATGAGCGCGTTGGCAGCCAGCGTGACGCGGTCGGACTGACCGACCGATTCGAGGCCGGCAATGTAGATGAGTGCGTCGGCTGGCAGATTGTGCTGCGTCGTGCGGCCGTCGAAGACGTAGATGGCGCGCGCGGGGAGGTCGGTGTGTTTGAGGAATTCCTGCCGAATGGTCTCTTTGGGCGTCACCGGGCAGAACCAGACCACGCGGTCGATGCGGGCCTGACGGCGGGCGATCAGCTCGATGGCGGTGCGGGTCTTGCCTGTACCCGGGTCCATGAACAGGCCGCCCACGCGCGTGGGGAGGAGCTTCTCGATGGCCGGGACCTGCAGTGCACTCTCCGGCGTCAAATACCTGTAGGGGTCCGCCTGTCCGTTTTCCAGGTAACCCGGCCGCATGACGTGGATGTGGCCAAGCCCTTCCTCAATGGTGCCCTCTCGGGCCGCC
>JAKPQT010000104.1 GCA_029555885.1 Chloroflexota bacterium
GCTGGACGCGGGTGCGGCGATGGACCTGGCGGAATTCGTCGGCGACGAGCTGCGACAGCTCGATCAGGAGATCATCAAGCTCGGCGACTATGCCGGCGGAAGAACGGTGACGCGCGAGGATGTGCGCAAGCTGACGCCCGCGACGCGCGTCGCGAACATCTTCGAGCTAGTCGATGCGTTGGGCAGCGGCAACGGGCCGGTCGCGGGCCGGCTCATGACCCACGCGCTGGACATCGACGGCGAGCCGCCCCTGCGGCTCCTGGGCATGATCGCCCGGCACTACCGGCAGCTGATCCAGTTGAAGGCGCTTCAGGCACGGGGAGTGCGCGCGGCGGACATCGCGCGCACGTTGGGAATCTTCGAATGGAAGATGACCGGGCTGGTCAACCAGGCCAACCGCCATAGCTTCGCGCGGCTGCAGCAGGCAATGGAGCGCATCCTGGCAGCGGATGAATCCATCAAGACCGGCAAGATGACCGATCGCGAAGCTATGGACGTGTTGCTGGCCGAGCTCATGCAGTCCTAGCCGTCGTTGCGCCCGATCCAGAAATGGTTGACCAGCATGTTGCGGGCCGGCACGAGACGCAATTTCCCCTCCCGAAAAGGTATGCTCACCTCCCCTTCTTTCAGAGACCGCTCGCTGACGTAGCAAACATCGGGCGTAATGCCGTACTTCTCTTCGAAACGCTCCGCAGCCGCCGTGGCCTTGACGATCGTCGACCGGCTGGGCTCGCTATCGAACCAGAGCAAGCCTGCTTGCATGTCCACCTCCCTGTGAAGACGGCGATTCCTTCGTCTTCTATGATGCCGCGCCAGTGACGCCGTGTCCTGCCCGCCTTGCACCGGCGGGCAGCGAGTAGCGCGGCGCACGCGCCAGTTGTGCCATCGTGCGACCGAACCATGATGGGCTTCGCCGCAGCAGCCATACGCCGGTACGAGTCTGGTGCACCAGCTCATACACCCCTTCCACCGTCCGCACGCGGAACCAGCGCTCGGCGCCCCGGGTCCGCAGCCCTTCGACGAACAGCACTCGCAAATCCCGTCCCGCCCAGCGAAACACCTGGGGATAGAAGCCATCCCCCGCCAGCCTCACTCGCACCTCATTCACCGAACCTGCCATTTGTTCCTCCATGTGAAGCACCTGCAGCCGCCCGGGGCAATCATCCCGGGCAGGGCTGCACTACCAGTCACGACCGTTCCACTCATCGTCAGAGCCAACCACCCGCAGACGCCGCATTCCGGCATCCGACGCGTACTCGGCCGGTGGCAGCGGCATCTGGAACTGGGGATTGCGCCCCATCGCAAACTGTGACGGGTCCAGCACGATGACATTGGGCTGCGGTGGCAGAGCCGGATATGGATTCCAGCCTGCATCGCGAGGCATCTCCTGCGCCCGATGATCGTAGCCTGCCCGCTCCTTCCTCAGCAGCGCGACCAGCAGCAGGCTGGTCGGCACGCTCGCGGCCACGCCGACCGCAACGCCGATGACGACCGCCATCGCGTCGGTGCTCATCCGCTGTCCGATGACGATGGCCAGCGCCACCCCGAAACCGAGCAAAATCAGTGGTATGAGACGTTTCACGTCGTTCTCCGTAGTCTTGAGTGCTGCGCGATGATCAACCGTTCGCGCTGCTTGCTGGCAGGGCAAGCATGTGCTGCCCACTCCACGACCGCCTGCGGCGTCCGCCGGCTCGCACCTGCGCGACCAGCGCGGCCAGCTCGCGGCTATCCGCATACGCGGCCTGGAAACGAATCACCTGGCCTTTGGCGACCAGCAAAAAGTCACCTCGTCCCAGGAGCCGCTCGGCATTGGAGCCTGCCAGTCCTGAAGCCACCTTCGCATCCTCCGCGCTGACCACGCTGCCGACCAGGCGCACGGGGAAATTCGCCTTCATCATGCCGTCGACCTGTGCAGCCGCGGGACGTTGGGTCGCGGCGACCACGTGCAACCCTGCTTCGC
>JAKPQT010000107.1 GCA_029555885.1 Chloroflexota bacterium
TCGAACAGTGGGTCGTCCGGGGTGAGTTCGACCGGGTGCTGCTGCGGCCGCTGCCAGTCGTCTACCAGATGATGACCGGCGCGCTGGCCGTGCGGCGGTTCGGGCGGATGGCACAGGGCGCGCTTGCGCTCGGCGCCGGGCTGTATCTGCTGCGGCCGGCCTGGGATTTCGGCCACGTGGCCTTCTTTGGTGTCATGCTGGCGGGGGGCGCGCTCTTCTTCATGGCCATCTTCATCCTGGGCGCGACGTTCTCCTTCTGGTCGCCCCAGTCGGCGGAGCTGTCGAACATCTTCACCTACGGCGGGCAGTTCATGACGAGCTATCCCATGCACATCTACGAGGCGTGGATGCGGTCGGTCTTTACGTTCGTGATCCCGATGGCCTTCATCAACTACTACCCGGCGCTCTACCTGCTGGGCAAGCCGGACCCGACGGGCATGCCTGCATGGCTGCCGTTCATCGCGCCCCTGGTCGCGCTGCTCGTGTTCGCCGTGGCCGTGCGCGTCTGGCGCGTCGGCGTGCAGCATTACCAGAGCACGGGGTCGTGATTGGGCCTCACCCCCGGCGATCGGCGTCTGCGACGCCACCCCCTCTCCTGGATGGGCCCGTCCGGGAGAGGGGGACGGGGGGTGAGGTAAATCCAGGATGTGCACCATGATTACCGTCACCGAACTCAGCAAGGAATTTCGGGTTTACCGGCACCACCGGGGCGGGCTGGGCGCGCTGCGCAACCTCGTCACGCGGGAGTATCACGTCGTACGCGCCGTGGACCGGGTGAGCTTCCACATCGGGGCCGGTGAACTGGTGGGCTACCTGGGGCCGAACGGCGCGGGCAAGTCCACCACGCTCAAGATGCTCACCGGCATTCTCGTTCCGACGTCAGGCGCCGTCGATGTGGCCGGTCGCGTGCCGTGGCAGGAGCGCGCGGAGCACGTCCGCGGCATCGGCGCGGTGTTCGGCCAGCGGACGAGCCTCTGGTGGGACCTGCCCGTCATCGAGTCGTTAGACCTGCTGCGCCACATCTACCGCGTGCCGGAGGCGCGCTATCGGGCCAACCTGCGGCTATTCGATGACCTCCTGGAGCTCGGTCCCTTCCTCGACATGCCCGTGCGCAGCCTCAGCCTCGGCCAGCGGATGCGCGCGGACCTCTCCGCCGCGCTGCTGCACGACCCCGCGCTGCTCTTCCTCGACGAGCCGACCATCGGCCTGGACGTGGTGGCAAAGGAACGCATCCGCACGTTCATCCGGACGATCAACCGGGAGCGGGGCACGACCGTCATCCTGACGACGCACGACCTGGGCGATGTGGAGAAGCTGTGCGACCGGGTGATGATGATCGACCACGGGCGGCTGGTGTACGATGGCGCGCTGACCGACCTGCGGCAGCGCTTCGGTGAGGGGCGGGTGCTGGTCGTCGATTTCGAGAGCGTCCCGGCTGACCTGAACCTGCCCGGCGCGGAGCTGCTCCGCCGGGAGGCGAACCGGGTGTGGCTGCGCGTGGGCGGCAACGGCAGCGCCGGCAGCGTCTCGCAGGTCGTCCCGCTGCTGTTCCAGGCCGGCGCGGTCCTTGACCTCTCGGTGCAGGAGCCGGACATCGAGGATGTCATCCGCCGCATTTACGAGGGGCACCTGCTGGATGGGTGAGCCAGTGAACCCCAAATGTAGATGGAGTCGAGGCTTCAGCCGGTTTGGTTGTGTGTGCGTGCAGCCTGCCTGACCGGCTGAAGCCTTGACTCCAATCTTCAGCAGACCACGGCAATTGGACCTATTGGAACCGAACCTCTACAGTTGACAGACTGATTGCGCTGCACTATTATGGCACAAATATTGTGGCCGGGTCTGCCACCAGGCCATAACTCCACTCACGAGGGCGCACATGGCTAAAGCCGAAATCAACGCGGGCATCTGCGGGTTCCATACGACCGTCATCGCCCGGCAGAACGACGATGGCACCATCCATCTCGACATCACGAGCGATTGCAAGTCGGTCTGCAAGCTGGCCGGCGAGCTGCAGGACGTAGACCCCTGGAAAGAGATATCTTGGCGGCGCAGCACGCCCAAGCTGCATGAGCTGGCGCCGAAGTGCCTGGCGCATCCGGCCTGCCCTGTCCCCAGCGGCATCGTCAAGGCCATCGAAGTCGAGGCGGGCCTGGCGCTCCCTGCGGATGCCACGATCCATGTGTCGCGGGATAACGAGTGATGGTCGGGTGAGCAGGGCGAGCACGAGGTCTGGCCCGCCCGTCTGAGTCAACAGCACAACATTATCGGGATCATGGCCGCGAGGTGGCCTACGAAGTCACAGCCGGTCCCCAGTCTGCCAGCACAGCTCCTCCGCCAGTGGCAGTTCGGCGCGCTTGTCGCCGGCGGGCTGTTGGTCAGCGGCTATTTTGGCCTGCGCGCGATCTGGAGCAACGCGGCTGCCCTGGCCTGGGCGGCGCTGACGCTGCCTGCGCTCATCGCACTTCTCCTCTTCCTCCTGCGCAACCTGCACCTCAACGCACCGCCTGATTCGGGCCCGCTCTTCAGCGACCTGGGGCCGGCCAATACTATCACGCTCGCGCGCGGGCTGATGGCAGCCACGCTCGCCGGGTTCGTCGTGTTGCCGCGGCCGCCGGAGCCGCTGGCCTGGTTCCCGTTCGTGCTCTACAGCGGCGTCATCTGGCTGGACCTGCTCGACGGGTACGTCGCGCGGCGGACAGGCCGCGTGACTGCGCTCGGCGTCAAGCTCGACATGGAGTACGATTGCTTCGCCGGCCTGATTGCCTCCGTGCTGGTCGTGCGCTACGGGCAGCTGCCGTGGTGGTATCTCGCGTGGGGATTGGCGCGGTACATCTTCATTGCGGGCCTGGGCTGGCTGGAATGGCGGGGCCGGCCCATATATCCCCTTCCTCCGTCGGTCATCCGCCGGATCGCGGCCGGACTGCAGATGGCCTTCGCCAGCGTCATGCTGATGCCGCTGTTTAGTCCGCCCGCGACGACCGTGGCGGGCGTCTGTTTCCTCGCGCCGCTCCTGCTGGGCTTCGTCCGCGACTGGCTGGTGATGAGCGGCGCAGTCGCGGCGGATGGGCCGGGCTATCGGGCCGTTGCGCGCGTCTATGACCGGGTGGCCCGCTGGCTGCCGGTGGCGCTGCGGCTGGCCGCGACGCTGATCGCCGTACTATACCTCGCGCCGCGTATGGGCATCGTGGGCCTGCTGGCGCTCGTGGGCGGCGTCGCGCTGCTGCTGGGCGTGGGGAACCGGTTTGCCGCGCTGCTCGTCCTTTTAGCCATGTGCCTGGACGTGCTGGCGCGGGGTTATCAGCCGCAGCACGCCGCTTTGATCGTCGCGCTGATCGGCATCCTATACCTGGGCGGCGGTGCGCTCTCGCTCTGGCCGGCGGATGACGCGCTGTTCGTCGAACGGCGAGGCGGACGCCGCCTCCCCCTTGCAGTGCCGCCTCCCGGCCACGCGACCTGACCATCCAGACACCTGGCGTCCGCGGGAGGGCGGGGTGGGGGAGGAGGCTCTCCCACATAAAGCGATTCAAAAATCGAACCGACTGCGCCGCCCGGCTGACGGCCGTGCCGGTGGAGTGAGATGACCTCACCCCCCCGGCCCCCTCTTCTGAACGCTCTTTTCCGTTCAGGAGAGGGCCAGGGGGTGAGGTTAGTTATTCTGTGCGCCCTCGTTGACCCATCGGGCAATCAGGTCGATTTGATCCTGGCTGAGCTTGGCGCCACGCTTGGGCATCTTGCCCTCGGCGATGAGCTTGACGAGCAAGCTGTTCGCCGCATCCCCCGGGATGACCGCCGGGCTGTGCTCGCCGCCCTTCATCACGTCCTCATGGGTGCGCAAATCCAGGTCGCCCTTCTCGCCGTCCTCGCCGCCGTGACACTTGATGCATGAGGCCTGGAAGATCGGCATGACGTCGCCGGTGAAGCTGACCGGCGTGTTGCTGACGGCCGCGGGCGCCTCAGTGGGCGCTTCGGTCGGAGCCTCGGTGGCCGCAGGCGCCTCAGTCGGCGCTTCTGTGGCAGCTGGTGCCTCGGTGGGTGCGTCGGTTGCCGCGGGCGCTTCGGTCGGTGCGTCGGTCGCCGCGGGAGCCTCGGTCGGTGCAGAGATGGCGGCGGGCTGGCTGCCGGTGGTGGCCGCGGGTGCGGCACAGGCAGTCAACAGCGCGGCCAACGCCACGATTGCGAGCCAGGCTGACAGTTTGCCGGACAGGGTGTAGGGCCGGTGGTTGCGGTTCATCGTCTCTCCTTCTGATGCGATGCATTGTTTTAGCGACTTACGCACTGTTTAAGTTGCTATACTCACTCTCCAGTATACGCCAGCCTACCGGCCGTTGGATTAACGCCGGATGAGAAACCTGTTGGATTTCGGTTTAGGTACAACCCCGGCGAAATCGTCGGATGAGGGACCGCGAGAACTCCCATGTGCGGTGCCAGCAGAAGACTGGAGTCGAGGCTTTAGCCGGCTTGGGCGAGCACGAACGCAGACACCCAAACCGGCTAAAGCCTCGACTCCAGCTACATCTGGAATGCGTGGGCAATCCGCAGCACGGGTCGCGCTTCGTGCGACATTTGTGGTATACTGAAACAACCCAAATACAGCTATCCGAGTCACATCCGAGGACAGGTGCCCATGACCGAAGCTAATATCACCGAAATCCTGTTATCCAGCCTGCGGAGCCAGGCCGCGCGCTTTCCGACGGAATTGCGCGATATCGAGGTCGCGCTCAATGCGCTGGAGCTGCGCCGCGCCTTCACGCTCATGCACCGGCTCAAGGAGCGCGGGGTGTGGGAGCCCGCGGCAGACGCGAGCGAGGCCCTCGAGGACTTCTGGTGGGAGTACGGCCAGTAGGGGGGCGCGTGAACATCCAGGAGTTCGCCGTTTCACAGTTCGGCACGCGCCTCTGGCTCACGCTGGGCCGGCTGCCGCCGCGCATGGGACATGCTATCGGGCGCTGGGTAGCGCATCAGTTGTATCTGCGCAAACACGCCTTCGCCTATCGCACCCTCTACGCCAACCAGTCAGTTGTGTTGGGGCCGGCTGCCGCGCCGGAGCAAGTGGACGCGGCGGTCGCGGCGGTACTGCGCCACGCGGGGATGAGCCAGTATGATGTCGTCCACGCCATTGCACACGGCGAAGATGCAATCATCAACAGCGTGGAGCTGGGCGCGGACTTCTGGCCCCACTTTCAGGCGGCCCGCGCGACTGGGCGGGGCATCTTCCTCTGCGGCGCGCACCTGAGCGCCTTCAACCTGGGATTTCTGTCGTTCGCGCTCTGCGGCAACATCCCCATCCAGATTCTCTCGACGGCCCGCACCGAGGGCGGCTTCCGGATGATCTCGGAGCTGCGCAACCGAGGCACCCTCGAGGAGACGCCGATCGACGGCCCCGCGCTGCGCAAGGCGATCCAACGGCTGCGCGAGGGAGGCATTGCCCTGATCGGGGTGGACTGGCCCGTGCCGGTGGAGGCAGCCGAGCGAACCATGTTTTTTGGTCGCCCGGCCTGCCTGCCGACGGGTTATGTGCGGATGGCGCTGAGTGCGAACGCAGTGCTCTTGCCGCTCTCCTGCCGCTGGACGCCGGAGCGCGGCTACTACGTCATGGCCGCCCCCCACCTGGAGATGGAGCGCACCGGCGACCGGGAGCGCGACATCCAGCACAACGTCCGCCGGATGCTCAGCGTGGTGGAGGGCTGGATTCGCGAGACGCCCGACCAGTGGCTGATGTATTACCGGGTCTGGCCGGAGGATTGACCTCGCGCGCCTACGCGCCCCACAGGATGCGGTCGACCTCGGCGGGCGTGCGTTGCTGCAACCAGCCCTGGTAATCCGCCTCGATGGCCTCGGTCCACTTGGTGTCCATCTGGCTGGAGTTGTACACCCCCTCGCGCAGCCGCTGGAACCCGAACGCCTCGCGCAGGCGCATGTCATCCGAATGTTCCACGACTTCCTCCGCCAGGTGGGGCGGAATGAATAGCACGCCCGAATAGGTGCCGAGCACCACGTCGCCCGGCATGCACGTTGCCGCGCCGATCCGGCAGGGCGTGTTCAGGCCGACCAGCGTGACGTCCGCGATGCCGGTCGGGTCGATGCCCTTGCAGAAGGTCGCGAGCTTTGGAATCTCCAGAATCTGCTGCGCGTCGCGGATGCCGCCGTAGATGACCTGGC
>JAKPQT010000110.1 GCA_029555885.1 Chloroflexota bacterium
GGCTGGGACGCGCCATGAAATCGCAGGTGCGCGGACGGCATACCCAAGGGGTGTAAGGGGCGGTCGCAGGGAGAGCCAGCCCCGATTTGGGGTATGCCGTGTGGCTCTGGCACACTTGTCAGGTTGCTTGGCGTGCAGCCACGCGCCCCTGTCCTCGGACGCGGGAGTGCGGTTGCCCACCGCGATGGGAGTGCCGAACCGCGACGCGGGGCGGGTCCACGCGAAGAGTCAGGCGTTCCGGGTCTCCCGGAACCTGTGATCCCACGAGCGGATGCACGCGTGAGCGTGTGCCCGCGGGACGCGGAGCGGGCGCGACACGCCCGACCGCGGGGGTCGGAGGGTCCAGGGGATCCGGCCACACACGTAGGACCGATGCTCAAGAGAACGGAAGCCTGATATGGCGGGACAGAAGATCCGCATCCGGTTGAAGTCGTATGACCACGAGGTCATCGACAACTCCGCGCGGAAGATCGTCGACACGGTCACCCGTGCCGGCGCGACGGTGGTGGGCCCTGTGCCGCTGCCCACGGAGAAGAACGTCTTCGTGGTCATCCGTTCGCCGCACAAGTACAAGGACAGCCGCGAGCACTTCGAGATGCGCACCCACAAGCGCCTCATCGACATCATCGACCCGACGCCGAAAGCCGTCGACTCGCTGATGCGTCTCGACCTGCCGGCGGACGTCAACATCGAGATCAAGCTGTAAGGACCGCCGACATGACTCACGCAAATGCGCGCGCCGTCAAGGGCGTGCTCGGCGAGAAGCTCGGGATGACCCAAGTCTGGGACGCCGACAGCCGGCTCATCCATGACACGGCGGACGGTGCCGCGTTGTGCCTGCTCGGCCAGCCCGAGGATGCCTGCGTGGTCGCCCAGCGCCTGCGCAAGCTGGATTTCATCGATGGCTTCGGCGATGCCGGCGGCGGACTCAAGCAGGGCATCAACCTCGGACCGGTACGGGTGGCGCGTGCCAACAGCGGTGCGCTCGACCTGTACGGTGACGGCCTCGACGCGGCGCGCGCGCTGGCCGAACTGGCCTATCCGGGACAGGTGCTGGTGTCGCGGGCCTACTACGAAACCGTGTCGGCGCTGGGCAGCGGCACGCCGGACGGGTTGCACAACACCGGCCAGCGCGTCGAGATCGCCTCGCGCAGCCAGGAAGTGTTCGAACTCGACAGCCGCACCGGCATCACGCGGCGCACCGACGACGCGCAGCCCGGCATCGCGAATGACGCGCTGACGCCTATGCTCGAAGCGCTGCTGGCCCGCCACATCGGGCCGATGGCGCGCGTGCTGGTGTCGCGCATCG
>JAKPQT010000113.1 GCA_029555885.1 Chloroflexota bacterium
GGCGGCCATCGAGCATCTTGCTGCATCCACGGGTGTGGATGTGCGGGAAATCACCCGCCTGGTTCACCGCGCGGAACTTGCCCGCATTCGCGGCGTTGGCGACGCGTATACGCAGTTGCTGGAAGCCGCCGGCGTGCGTACGGTAGGCGACCTGGCAGCGCGCTGCCCGGAAGACCTGCGCGACCAGTTCAACCGCATCAACGGCGAGCAGAAGCTCGTTGGGCGTGTGCCGGCCCTCGCCATGGTCAACGGCTGGGTCATGAAGGCCCAGCGGCTGCACAAGACGCTCGAATAGACCGACAACCCAAGAGCGGGGGTCCACCGTTAAGAACGGAGCGGCTATAGCATCAGCGGCCTCGTTATGCTTATACCCTTCATCCATTTCACCATAGGAGGGATCATGCTCAAAGAGTTTCGCGATTTCATCAACCGTGGCAATGCTGTGGACCTGGCCGTTGCCGTCATCATCGGCGCAGCCTTTGGCGCCATCGTCAAATCGATTGTCGATGATTTGCTGATGCCCCTCATCGGCATTATCATCGGCGGCGTCGACTTCAAGGGCCTGGTATTGCAGGTCGGCAGCGCACAATTGACGTATGGCAACTTCATCCAGGCGGTCATCAATTTCCTGGCTATCGCCTTCGTGCTGTTCCTGATCGTGCGCCAGCTCAACAAGATGAAGAAGCAGCAGCCCGCCACTCCGGCCGCTCCGTCCGCCGAGGAAAAACTGCTGACCGAGATCCGCGACCTGCTCAAGCGCCGCTAGACAGATGCAGTACCTGTGAGCATATCCCCCGCTGCCAGCCTGGCAGCGGGGTTTTGTTTTGTGTCATCTGTGGTGTCTGGGGCGGCGCAGCCGCCCCAGACACCACGGTAAGAATCCAATTTGACCGAACCTGCGTTGCGGCGTACAGTGCGGCCAAGAGGAGGACGCATGGCAACCAAGCGCGATACCGAACTTTATTTGGAGAACCTGACCGAAGAACGCAACGCGGTGGCCCTGTACGAGCGGCTGGCCGCGGCCGAACAGCAGCCTGAGCTGGCTGCGGTCTATCGCAAGCTGGCTGATTCCGAGCAGCGACACGTGGAGTTCTGGGCGGACAAGCTGCGCGCGGCTGGGGCGGAGGTGCCCGCGTTTCATCCAAGCTGGCGCACGCGCATCCTGAGCGGACTGGCTGCGCGCTTCGGGACGGCGTTCGTCCTCCCGACGCTGACGGAGACCGAGAACCGCGCAGGCAACCAGTATGACGGCCAGCCCGATGCCGGGGAGCTGTCCGCGCACGAGAAGTCACACGCGCGCACCTTCCGCTACCTGTCGCGCGCAACGCGCGGCGTGGAAGGCAGCGCGCTCGCGCGCTTCGAAGGCCGCCACCGGGCGGCCGGCGGCAATGCCCTGCGCGCCGGTGTGCTGGGCGCGAACGATGGCCTCGTCTCGGTCTTCAGCCTGGTGATGGGCGTGGCCGGCGCGGGGGTGGGGAACCGGACGATCCTGCTGACAGGGTTTGCCGGGCTGCTGTCCGGCGCGCTGTCGATGGCGCTGGGCGAATGGCTGTCAGTGCAGAGCTCGCGCGAGCTGTACCAGCACCAGATCGACATCGAACGCCAGGAGCTGGCCGAGATCCCCGAAGAGGAGATGGCCGAGCTGGCGCTCATCTACCAGGCGAAGGGGCTGGCGCCGGAGGCCGCGCGCGATATGGCGCGGCGGCTGCTCTCCGACAAGGGCACCGCACTGGACACGCTGGCGCGCGAGGAACTCGGCATCGACCCGCAGGAACTCGGCGGTTCCGCGTGGGAAGCCGCGCTGACCTCCTTCTTCCTGTTCGCGCTGGGCGCGATTATCCCCGTCTTTCCTTACATTTTCCTGGCAGGCACGCCCGGCATCATCGCCAGCACGGTCGTCAGTGCGGTCGGGTTGTTTGTCGTGGGCGCGGCCATCACGCTGATGACGGGTCGCAGCCCGCTGATGTCGGGCTTGCGGCAGGTGCTGTTCGGCCTGGCGGCCGCGGCCGTCACGTTCGGCGTGGGCTGGCTGATCGGGGTGAACGTGACGTGAGGGCTTCCGATTTCCTCGTAGCATAGGGCCTTGTGCCCGTGGAGACGCCCACAAGGGGCTATGCTACTTCGTCGCCAGCAGGTACGTCACGCCTTCCGGCCCGGCCATCCTGCCGTGCAGCACGCCCTGGGGCACATGCGCCCGGTCGCCCGGCCCCAGCGCCAGCAGGCGTTCCTCTGCGGGCAGGATGAGCGTCAGGTCGCCCGCGATGACGACCATCAGCTCCGGGTAAATGTGCGCGTGCGGCGGGTAGCCGGTCGCCGGCTCGTTGCTCCAGCGTACGACCTGGTACCCCTCTGCGGTCAGTTCGGTCCGCACCGTCTCCTCATGCGGGCGCCCCCGGCCCTCCAAAAGCTGCACGCGCACGGTGGGCCGGTCGAAATGAGGGAACGGCAGCACCTTCGGCCTGTCGCTCATGCCCCTCACTCCTGCGCGGCCGGCAGATGCGCCAGCACGCGGCCGATGGCGGGCGTCGCATACCCGCCGAGCGCCTGCACCCGCGCGGCAAATGCCGGATCCCGGATGATCGCCAGCAGCGGCGCGAGCAGGGCCGACTCGTAGAACCGCTCCGGGATGACCAGGTCGTACCGTTCGTGATCCAGGGGCACGAAGTCGAGGTCGAGCGCGCGCGCGGCAGCGCGGATGCCCATGCCGCAGTCTGCCGCGCCGGAGGCCACGGCCGCAGCCACCGCCAGGTGCGTGAACTCCTGTCGCTCATAGCCCTGGATGGCGCGCGACGCGATGCCCGCCTGCGCCAACCGGTAGTCGAGCAGGACGCGTGTGCCGGCCCCGCGCTGCCGGTTGATGAACGTCACGTCGGGCCGCACCAGGTCATTGAGGCTGCGGATGTCCTTCGGGTTGCCGCGCGGGACAATCAAGCCCTGCTCGCGCTCCACGAAGCCAAGCAGGACGACCGGCGTGTCGGGCAAGAGACGGCGGATGTAGGCGCTGTTGTAGTCGCCCGTCGCCTCGTCGAGCAGGTGCGAGCCGGCGAGGTGCGCCTCCCCGTGGGCCAGCGCAATCAGCCCGCCCAGGCTGCCGACGTTGGCGGATGACAGCTTGTGGCCTGGATAGCGCTGCCCCAGCTCGTCGGCCAGCAGGTCGAGCGTGAGGTCGTGGCTGCCGATGGCGACGATCGTGCGGCGCAGCGATTCGGGCGCGCGCAGCAGTTGCACCGTTACCTTCTCGCCCGGCTCGTAGCCCTGGTCCCCGCGCGGGATGCGCACGATGCCGTCTGCGCGCACGAGCGACATGAGCACGCCCGACCCGCCCGGCAGCGGCGTCGCGACGATCCGCTCGCCTACCTGGCCGAGCGTGACGCGTAGGAATTCCTCGTCGCCCTGCGGGCTGACCACCTTGCGCGTGAGCACCGCTTCGACCGTTGGGCGTTCGACCTCCGGTTGGCCGAGCCAGGCCGCGACCGTCGGCTTGACGAGCAGCTCGCAGGTCAGGGCGGTGGATACCGGATAGCCCGGCAGGCCGATGACCGGCACGCGGCGCGTCTCGCCGGGCAGCTTGACTATGCCCAGGATGACCGGGTGGCCGGGGCGGATGGCGATGCCGTGGACGAGCAGTTCACCCAGTTCGGCCACGATGCGCGCGGTGAAATCCTCCGAACCCGCCGATGAGCCTGCGTTGACGATCACCAGATCGTGCGTCGCGGCGGCCTCCAGCACCCGGTCGCGGATCGCGTCATAGGCGTCGGCCAACGGCGCCAGGCGCGTGGGTAGCCCGCCCCACTCTGCCACCATCGCGGCGATGACGAGCGAGTTATACTCGATGATGTCGCCGGGCTTCAGTGCGCTGCCCGGCGCGACCAGTTCCGTGCCGGTCGGTTGGATGGCGATGCGCGGGCGGCGGCGCACGTTGAGCCGCATGTGGCCCGCGCCTGCGGCCGCGCCGATGTCCTGGGGCCGCAGCTTGTGGTTGGCGGGCAGGATCAGCTCGGTCGCAACCATGTCCTCACCCATCGGCCGGACGTGCTGCCACGGCGCGACCGGCGCGAGAATCTCGATCTCCGCGCCGTCTGCCGTGTGCACCGGCTGGACGTCCTCGACCATGATGACTGCATTGGTGCCGGGGGGCAGGGGGTCGCCGGTGTCGACATAGAACGCACGGCCGTGGTGCTCGGCGCTGCCGACGGCCAGCCGGAGGGGCTGCGTCTCGCTGGCGCCGCGCGTGTCCTCCGCGGCGACGGCATAGCCGTCCATCGCGGACGCGTGATAGTGGGGCGAGGAAATGCGCGCCCAGACCGGCTCCGCGGTGACCCGGCCGGCCGCAGCCTCCAGCGTGACCCACTCGCCGGGCAGGGGGGCTGCCAGCCCGGCCGCGTCCAGCGCAGTCCACCAGCGGGCCAGCGCCTCGGCCAGGGGGATATCTTCGAGATAGGGTGAGTGCGTGTGTTGCGCCATGCGGCTGCTCCGTCGTGGTGTGGGGGTAGTATACCCTGGTTTTCGCGATTTGACACCCTTCCGGCCCTGTGGTAATCTCGCCAGTGAGGAAGTATATCTATGCGTACGCGTCTCGTCATCCTGTCGCTTATGACGCTCCTTGGAGACAAGGAGCTACTCTCGTCTGGGTGAGTGAAGCGCAGGTGACAGGGACGATGTAGACCCGTTAGCAAGCGGGGCCTCCCATGCGGGAGGCCCCGCTTTTTTGTGTCATGCAGACCATCGTGCAGACCATTGGCCGGCCAGGAGGGCGCCATGAACACGCAGGAAACTCCATTCAACGCTCAGACCGACGCTTCGCCGCCGGGCGATAATCCGGCGTCTGCTGCTACGCAGACAGAGGAAGACCAGCCTTCGAATTCGGCGCGCTCGGTGATGCATCCCGATGCGCACGATACGGACTGGCGCTATTACTTCGGCGCGTGGGGTGGGTGACGACTGGAAGCTGAAAACTGGAAGCTGGAAGGCCGACGTGTTATAATCTCCTTCACCTCAATCAAGGAGATGTAGTTTCATGCGCGTGCTGCTCTTGAAGGAAGTTAAGGGGTTAGGCCACGCCGGGCAAATCAAAGACGTGGCCGGAGGATACGCGACCAATTATCTGTTCCCGAATAAGTTGGCGCAGCCGGTCAGCGAGGGCGCGGTGAAGCAGGCCGAGCAGGCCAAGGAGGCGGCGGCCCGCAAGCAGGAGCGTAAGGTCAGCGAGGCTCAGGCGCTGGCCGCCCGGCTGGACGGCCAGGAAGTGCTCTTCAAGGCGAAGACGGGCGACGGCGACCGGCTGTACGGCTCCATCACCGCGGCGGATGTAGCTGAGGAACTGAGCAAGAAGACCGGCCTGCCGGTGGACCGGCGCTACCTCGATCTGGAGCACCCCATCAAGGCGCTGGGTGAGCACCGCGTCCAGCTCAAGCTCGGGCCGGGCCTCTTTGCGCATATCAACGTGATTGTCGAGCGGGCTGCCCAGGTATAGCCACCGCGGAACACACGGACCACGCGGAAGAGACATATTGGAGTCGAGGCTTTAGCCGGTTTGGGCGTGCACCTGTGTCGCCAGCGAGACCGGCTAAAGCCTCGACTCCTTTTGGTTATCGGATCCCCGGTCCTTACTACTCCTGCAAGGCGCGGCTGAATACATCCAGGTTCTCGAATCCGGTCTCTGTCTGGCGGTAGAGGATGACGATGACCGTGTCGGGTGCGGCAGCAGGCGGGAGGCGGAACGGGTACGCGTCCATGACGACCTCGCCCGGCTGCCAGCGGGACATGGGGTAGACCCCGAACACCGGCTGTGCCCGGTCGACCTGGGCCAGTTCCACTCCGTCCTGGGCCAGCCGGACCGACACGGACCACTCGGCTTCCAGCGCAGGTCCTGCCTGCCATGCCAGCATAACCACCGTCTCACCGGTCGCCCGGTTGACCCCCCAGCGCCCCCCCACCAGCCTGACCTGACCCCCGAAGTCGTGTTCCCACGCGGCCAGTTCACCCTCCATCTCGACTTGGTCATTTTGTCCCTTGTCGGCGACGGCGACCAGCGTCCGGCCCAGCGCGCTGTAGCGCGCGTCCGTGCTGATCTCCAGCGGCACGAGCGGCAGCGCGGCCTCCGTCGCGGCGAAGCCGGGCGCAGGCAGCAAGCTGCGCGCCTGTTTGCTGGTCACGGGGCGCAGGTCGGGCCGCTGGCCCCAGATGTCGGTGACATAGCTCAACGCCAGCACCTCGGGCTGTGTGCCGAAGACGGCCGTGCCCGGCGGCGGGTCGTCGGCCAGGATGGCCCAGGCCGGGGCGAGGGCCGTGTCCTCCGGACGGTCGCTGGCATCCGCGGCCGGGTAGGACAGCAGCCCGCGGTACGCTGCCAGCGCGACGAGCGCGGCGAGGATCGCCCCGCGCCAGAGATGGACGATTTGTACATGCGGCGCATCCTTCGACTGCGTGCGCCGCATGGCGGCGCCCATCCGCTCAGGATGCTTCGACTGCGTGTGCTGCGGCGCATCCTGAGCGGGTGGGCGTCGCGGGGCGACGCCTGGAGTCGAAGGACGCCGCAGTTGCGCCCCCGAGACGCTCTCCCACAGCCACGCCGCGCCCGCGGCGATTCCCACCGCCAGCAGCGCGTACGCGGGCATGATGACCTGGAACCAGTTCCCGAGCCGGTCGATCCAGCAGAAGACGAGGTAAATCGCCAGGATGGCGTAGAGCGTGACCGCCCGGCGCCGCGGCAGCGCGGCCAGGCCGGCCAGCCCGGCGAGCAGCCCCGGCCACGTCATCTCGCGCCAGATGAGCGCGGGGAATTCGGCGGTCAGGAAGGGCTGCAACGCCCAGGTCAGCTCGGAGCGGCCCTGACCGGTGGAGACGAAGCTGAGGAACCAGTGCCAACTGCTGGTCCACACGCCCATCCCGCGCCATTCGGGATGCTGGCTGCCGCGGATGTAGATGTAGGCGTAGCTCAGCAGGGGCAGGAGCGCGAGACCCAGCGCCGCGGCGATCAGCCGCGGGCGGCGCAGCAGGCCCGACTCGCGGCTGAGCACGAACCAGAGCAGCGGCGGCACGGCGAACAGCACCGTGACCTGGTGCGCGAGGCCGATGCCCGCGAGGAACGCCAGCGCCAGGAGGTAGCGGTCGTCGCGGGAGGCGGGAGCGCGTCCTTGATTGGCGAGCATCCTGAGCGGAGGCGCATCGCGGCGCGATGCCCGCAGTCGAAGGATGCGAGGGCGTGGGGCATCCTTCGACTGGTCGTCCGTCGTCTGCTGGGTTGAGCCGTGCACCCGCTCAGGATGCTCGCCCGATCTCTCCCACTTGAAGGCGAGCAGGCAGACCGCCAGCGTCCACGCGACCGACGAGGTGTACTGCTCGGTCGTGACCGCGTAGTACCAGAAGAAGTAGGTCAGCCCGTAGAAGGCGGACGCGAGGAATGCGATCGGCCAGCGTCGCGCGGCGCCCAGGCATTCGAGGATCAACGCGTGCAGCAGCGCCAGGCTGGCGAGCGCCCAGAGCGTCGAATAGCTGGACAGGATGGGGATGGGGTTGTGGTCCGCGCCGAGCAGCGCACGGCCCGCGCGGAACCAGAGCCAACCGCCCATCGTGTAGAGCGGATAGCCGGGCGCGTTGCTCGGCCGGCCCTGCACCTGCGCGTACTGGTGGGTGATGAGGTCGCCGCCCGCGAGTTCTTCGGGCCGCAGTCCATTGTCGAGCGTGAGCAGGTAGAGCACGGCGAACAGGACCACAAGGATCACGCCTGTGGCCCGCGCCGCGGTGCGCTGCGTGTCAGGTGTGGGGTGCGAGAGGAGGGCCATCGGGGGGAATATAGCGCAGCCGCGGCGGGCTGTCAAAGGCGCGGCGCGCGAAGCGCTCGCACCTCCGCGGCGGTGAGCGTCCGCCACTCGCCCGGCGCAAGCCCGGCCAGGGTCAGCGGGCCGAACGCCACGCGCACCACGCGGAGCGCCGGATGGCCGACCGCGGCGGTCATGTGGCGGAGCTGGCGCTTCTTGCCCTCGGTCAACACGACGCGCAGCCAGGCGACCGCCGTGCCGCGCGCCACCTGCACCGGCACGGCCCGCGCGGGCAGCTCCGGCTCGGCGGGCAGCAGCTCGACGGACGCAGCGGCCAGCCGCGCGCCGCGAAAGGTCACCCCTGTCTGGAGCGCAGTCAGCGCCGCGGCATCCGGCACGCGCTCCACCTGCACGAGATAGGTCTTGGGCAGCTTGTACGCGGGGTGGGTCAGCCGGTGGGCGAGCGCGCCATCGTCCGTTAGCAGGAGTAGTCCCTCGCTGTCGAGGTCCAGCCGGCCCGCGGGCTGGACGCCGGGCACGGGCACGTAGTCGCGGAAGGTGGACCGTGCATCAGGCGCAGTCGGGTCGGCGTCCGCCAGGACACCGTAGGGCTTCCAGAAGATGAGATACGACAGGGCGGGCATGGCCGCCATTATAACATGGGTGGCTGCCCTTGAGACTGGACAGGATTCATGGGATTTACAGGATTGTGGCATTTTGGGGTCTTGACAAGAACGGATGTTCGGGTGTATACTGAAAGTGACGAATGAATCACGCTTAGCGAATCGCGGCCCATCCGCACGTCCATGTGGGTGGGTTTGGTTTGCCCTCGGACAGGAGAAGCTATGCGCACCAGCGAGCCAAGAGGGTGGGTCAAGGGGCAATCGGGGCATCCGAAGGGCCGGCGCATCCGCGCAAAGGGCTGGGCCGACCTGCTCCGGCGCATCGGTCACGAGCAGGTCAGCTTCGATGATGACGGGGAAGTCATGATTCTGAGTCGCGAGGAACGGCTGGCCCGCACCCTCTGGACTCGCGCGCTGGACGGCGACCTGAAGGCCGCGCAGATGCTCCTGGCCGCCGCGCGCGAGCAGGCCGCCCGCTGCACGGCCACCGTGAGCCTGACGCTGGAGGACCTCGCCGGTTCGCAGGCGGCTCGCGCCTCAGAAAGCCTGGCCGATGCGGACGACGAATAGGGCCACGCAGCGGGCCGCTGGACGCAAGATGAACCGCCTGCAGGCCGAGTATGAGGCGTGCAACAAGTCGTTCACCTACTGGCTGGACCGTTACGGCACGCTCTACGACGCGACCGCGCGCGGCTGGACGCGCTTCCGCCTGTGGTCGAGCCAGGCGGAGGTGGCGGACTCGCTGGCGCGCGAGCGCCTGGTCATCATCCTCAAGGCGCGGCAGCTTGGCATGACCTGGTTGGTGGTGGGCCGGGCGCTCTGGCTGATGCTCTTTCGCCCCGCGGCGACGGTGCTGCTCTTCTCGCAGCGGGACGACGAGGCCGTGCATCTGCTCGGTTTCCGGCTGGCGGGCATGTACGAACGGCTGCCCGCGTGGCAGCACGTCCGGTCGGTCAGCGTGCGCAACGCGCACGAATTCCGGCTGTCCAACGGGTCCGCGGCGCTCGCGTTCCCGACGACCGGAGGCCGCAGCTATACGGCCACGCTCGCGATCGTGGACGAGGCCGACCACGTGGGCGGGTCAGCCGGCGGCGACAGCCTGGATGCGCTGCTCGATGCGGTCAAGCCGACGGTCGACGGCGGCGGCTCGCTCGTGCTGCTCTCGACCGTGGATAAGGACCGGCCGCAGTCCGCGTTCAAGCGCATCTACCGGGCCGCGCGGCAGGGCGAGAGCGGCTGGCACGCCATATTCCTGCCGTGGTCGGCGCGTCCCGAGCGTGACCCTGCGTGGTATGCCGCGCAGCGGCAGGACATCCTGGCCCGCACGGGCACGCTGGACTCGCTGTACCAGGAATATCCGGCCAATGACGTGGAGGCGCTCGCGGGCCGGACGCGTGACCGGCGTTTCGCCGCGGAATGGCTCGCGCGGGCGGACGATACGGCGGTTGAAAGTTGCAGGTTACAGGTTGAAGGTGAGGGTCACAACCTGCAACTTTCAACCTCGCAACTTTCGAACATGCCCGGTCTGTCCGTCTGGGAGGAACCGCAGGAGGGACGATGGTATGTCATCGGCGCAGACCCGGCGGAGGGCAACCCGCGCTCGGACGAGAGCGCCGCGTGCGTGCTCGACGCGGCGACGGGCGACCAGGTTGCGGTGCTCGCCGGGCAGTTCGAACCCGCGGTGTTTGCCGCCTATCTCGCGGCCCTCCGCCAATGGTACGGCGCGGGGCTGCTCGTGGAGCGCAACAACCACGGTCATGCGGTCCTGCTGTGGCTGGCCGAGCACGGCGAGGGCGATGTGCTGCGCGGTCGCGACGGCCGGCCCGGCTGGCTGTCCAGCGGGCAGGGCAAGCCGCTGGCATACGACGCGGCCGCCGAGGTGCTGCGCGACGGCTGTCCCCGCGTCCGCGACCGCGAGACGCTGCGCCAGCTCATGGAGGTGCGCGGGACGACGCTGGCCGCGGGCAGCGGCGACCACGATGACCGGGCGACCGCGTGGGTGCTGGCGCAGGCCGCCGCGCGTTACTGTGCGCCCTCGGAGGCCGTCGCCAGCGTCATCCTCCCGCCGGAGCGCGTGGCGGACGAACGGGAGACCGCGGGGTGGTGAATGCAGTACACAAGAAAGGAGGTCAATCCATGCCACAGAACCGCACGATCGCGTGGCGGCGACAACGGCTGACTGGCTGGCTGGCGGAGCGGCTGGCAGCCCTCGCGCAGGTCACGGCGGAGCCGGTCGGCGCGCTGCACGATGGGCTGGTCGGGTTCAGCGCCGGGTCGCAGCTCGACAAGCCGTGGGATGAGCTGCGCCAGGAGTTCGACGACGCGCGGGCTGCGTGGCGTCACAACGCGCTGGCCCGCCGCCTGGTGTCCATCGTGACCGCGTACGTCGTGGGCGAGGGCATCACGCTCGGCGCGGAGGAGCCGGCGCTGGCCGATTTCGCCGCCCGCTTCTGGAGCGACCCGCAAAACCGGCTCGAACTGCGCCAGTACCAGTGGTGCGATGAACTGACCCGCGCGGGCGAGCTGTTCATCACGCTTCACCTGAACCGGGCCGACGGCATGAGCTATGTGCGCGCGCTGCCCGCCAGCGCGGTGGACCGGGTCGAGACGCAGCCCGGCGACTACGAGACGGAACTCGCGTGCCACGAGGCAGTCGGGCCGGAGGACCCGGATTACGGTCAGGGCGGGCGCTGGTGGCGCAGCCCCGACCATCCGGAGGCGGATGTCCCGCGGGAGGATGGCCGGTATGCGCCGGTGTGCCTGCACTTCGCGGTCAACCGGCCCGTCGGCTGCGTGCGCGGGGAGAGCGACCTGGCGCCGGTGCTGCCGTGGGTGCGGCGCTACAGCCGGTGGTTGGAGGACCGGCTGCGGCTCAACGCGGCGGTGCGTGCGTTCCTCTGGGTCGTGCGCGTGCCGGGCCGCGCGGTGCCCGCCAAGCGGGCCGAGTACCGCCGCGCGCCGGAGCCCGGCTCGGTCCTGGTCGTGGATCGCGATAACGAAGAATGGCAAGCCGTTACGCCGAACCTGCACGCGGCGGACGCGGCCGCGGACGGCCGGGCGATGCGCTGGATGATCGTCGCGGGTGGGCCGGGCACGAGCCTCGTGGACATCGGTGAGGCGGAGGAGGCGAACCTCGCGACGGCCCGCGCGATGGGCGAACAGCGCACGCGCTTCATGGCCGCACGGCAGGCGTACTTCGGCTACGTGCTGGGCAGCGTCGTGCTGGCTGCGTACAACCGGGCGGCCCGGCTGGGGCTGGTGGCTGGGCCGGAGCAACCCCTGAGCGCGCTGCGCATCGCGCTGCCGGATATCGCGCCGGAGGACAACGCCGCGCTGGCGCAGTCTGCGGAGTCGCTGGCCCGCGCGCTCAGCCTCATCGAGCGGACTGCGCCTGCCGGTGAGACGCAGAGCGCATGGCGGCGGCTGGCGCTGCGCCTGGTGCTTAAGTTCGCGGGCGAGCCGGTCAGCGAGGGGGAGTTGGCGGCGGCGGGCTGACGAGTGATGAGTAACGAGTAACAAGTAACAAGTAAGCAATGAGGAGGAGCCAACGTGCATTACGTGAACAAGTGGTTGGGGGCTGTGGCGGCGGTGCTGCTGGGAGCGCTGCTCGTGGCTGCGTGCATGCCGGCCGCAGACTCGCCCGGCATGACCGTGCAGGGCACGACGAACTTCGACGATCTGGCGGTCAACGCCCTGGCAGTTGCAGGTAATCTGGCCGTGGCCGGCGCGCTGACCGGGGGCGGCGGGCCGGTGAGCCTGGGCGCCGCGGAGGTCAGCCTGGGCGATGTGGCTCTCGCGGGCAATGGCACACAGATCAGCGTGCGCGACGCGGAACAGGTGGTCGAACTGGGCAACACGGATGCGGGCATCGCACTGCGCATCGACGCGGCCGCGAGCCGGATGGTAGCGAGCGAGCTCGTGCTCACGGCCCGCCGCGATGTTGTGGCCGGGGCTGAGGACTGTCTCTTGACCGGCGCAGACACGCTGGCGTTCGTCCACAACGGCGGCGCGACCTCTGCGGTCACGTGCAGCCTGCCCGCGGCGGCCGCGGGGCGGAACTTCTGCTTCTATGTCGCGGCCGCGCAATCGCTGTACGTGGACCCGGCAGCCGGCGACCAGATTGCCGGGCTGACCAACGCAGCGGGCGACCGCATCGCGACGAACACGCCCGGCCACTCCATCTGCCTGGTCGCACTCGACAACACGACCTGGGCCGCGTACGCCACCACGGGCACATGGGCGGATGCAGATTAGGTTGGAGGTTGAAAGGTTGCAGGTTACAGGTTAGAGAGGGACAGTGTGCAAGCTGAGAATCTCGCACTCACAGGTCCTCCACGGACGAACCTGCAACTTGCAACCTATGAACCTGAAACTCGCAGAGGGAGGTGACATGGGTGCGACGTATCGCGTAATCCTGATCCGGCCCGGGGTGTGGCAGGGAAAGGGCCTGCACTGCCCGGCAGAGGTGCTGCGGCGGAACGTGGCGAAGTTCGAGGGGCTGGCGAGCTTCCTCAATCCGCTGCCGCCCGTGCCGGGCCAGCATGGCTACCCCATGCTGGAGCGGCTGGCCGGCATGGTCGAGCACGCGGCATGGGATGAGGGGCTGCACGCGATCGTGGCGGATTACCGGCTGGCCGACACGGACGCAGCGCGCACCGTGGGCCGGCTGATCGACGGGGGGCTGGCGGCACGGGCCGCGGGCCGGGCCGCACCGGACATCGGACTGAGCGCGGTCCCGTGGGTGCGGCTGGGTCCGGCGGGACCGGACGGCCTGCGGGAGGTGCTCGATATCGTGAAGGTGGACCAGGTGGATGCGGTGTATCGGCCCGCCGCGGGCGGGGCGTTCACCGCCAGGCTCACAGACTCAAGGGAGGGGGACAACATGGCACACGGGGAAACGCAGTTTGCGGCCGGCACGGTGCCGGAAGACGCTGGTATCGTCCATCGGGTCGCGGCGATCCAACGGGTCGCGCTGACGAGCCACGACAGCTTCGAAGGGATGCAACAGCCTGCGGCCGCAGCCGCCGCGGATGCGCAGTCGGCCGCGCTGGTGGAGGCGCTGCGCGGGAGCCTGCTGGAGACGCGGCTGGCTGCCAGCGGGCTGCCCGGCCCGTTCCAGGCGCTCGTGCGCAGCGGCCTGCCCGTGGAGTGGACGGCCGCAGACCTCGATGCCCGCATCCGGCAGGTGCGCGCGGCCTGGGCCGCAGAAGAAGGCCGCCATGCCGTCCAGGGCACGCGGCCGCTGGCCGGGGAGAATCGCATCACGGGCATGGCGAGCGGGCTGGACCACGTCGCGGAGGCGCTGGCCGCGCTGGTCGAGGGGCGCAGCCCGCGGCAGGGCGTGGCCCGGCTGTCGGGCATCCGCGAGGCCTACCTGCTGCTCAGCGGTGACCGCGAGATGACCGGGCAGTTCCAGGCCGAACAGGTGACGCTGGCGAATGTCAACAGCACCACCATGTCCAACCTCGTGGCGGATGTGCTCAACAAGGCCATCACCCGCGAGTTTCAGCAGTACCCGCGCTGGTGGGAGGGGTTCGTCACGAAGGAGAACTTCAGCTCGCTCCAGGATATCAAGTGGGTGCTGCTGGGCGGCGTCGGCGAGCTGCCCGCGGTCAACGAGGGTGCGGCCTACACCGAACTGACGTGGGACGACGCGGCTGAGACCGCGAGCTGGCAGAAGCGCGGCGGCTACCTGGGCCTCACGCTGGAGGCCATCGACAAGGATGACACCGCGCGGCTGCGGAGTGCGCCGCGCGCGCTGGCGCAGGCCGCATGGCTCACGCTGGGCAAGACCATCGCGGCCATCTTCACGGCCAATGCGGGCGTCGGGCCGAACATGAGCGACGGCAAGGCGCTCTTCCATGCGGACCATGACAACCTGGGCACGGCCGCGCTCGACGCGACGAGCTGGGGTGCCGCCAAGCTGGCGATGCGCCAGCAGACGGAACTGCACAGCGGCGAGCGGTTGGGATGGCTGACCACGCCCCGGTTCCTGCTCGTGCCGCCGGAACTGGAAAACACCGCGCTGACCATGCTCGCCAGCGAGAACCTGCCCGGCACCGCAAACAACGACATCAACCCGGAGGCGGAGGGCAGCACGCGCGACGCGCGCCTGGACGCGGCCCGGCGGCGCATCGTGGTGGTCGACCTGTGGACCGATACGAACAACTGGGCCGCGGTGGCCGATCCCCGGCTTTACCCGACCATCGGAATCGGGTTCCGGTACGGCGAGACGCCGGAGCTGTTCTCGGTCGCCTCGCCCACGTCGGGCCTGATGTTCACGAACGACGTGCTGCC
Source organism: Chloroflexota bacterium (assembly GCA_029555885.1). The sequence continues at coordinate 14,681 of JAKPQT010000113.1, forward strand.
GATCAAGGTGCGCTGGGTGTACGCCGCAGGTCCGCAGGACTACCGCGGGCTGTATAAGGCGAATGTTGCGTAAGCGCAACACCGTGGCATAACCTGACCGCAGGTCAGGCTCTCACCCCGTGCGGCCGTAGGCCGCACGGGGTGAGGCCATAAAGGAGGAGTGATGACGACACTGGCTCAACTGCGCGGGCAGGTGCGGCTGGCGCTGGCCGATGAGACGACCTGGCCGGATGCCGCGCTCGACGCGTATATCTTGGCCGGCATCCGGCTTTACTCAGCGCACTTCCCGCGTTGGCAGCGCGCAACGCTGACGCTGGCCGCGGGGCAGCAGGCCTATGACCTGCCCGGCGGCTACGGGCTGCAGGCCGTGGTGCGCGTCGAGTATCCCGCGGCCGCGCAACCGGCTCGCTGTTTGACCTGGGCGGACGAGGATGCTGCCATCTTCCGCATGGGCGGGGCGGTCTACGCAGTGCGCGGGGTGGCAGAGGACTCCGCACCGGAAAGCGCGACTTCCGGCCAGATCGTCTTTGCGGAGCCGGTGCGCGACGGCGAGACGGCCATCGTGGATTACTTGACCGGCCACGCGCTGCCTGCGACGGGCGACGCGGTCCTCACCATCCCGGATGCACACCTGGAGGCTGTCACGGCTTATGTGCAGTACGCGGCGCAGTGGCAGGCGGTCGTCGCGGCGGAGGCGGATGTCAGCGCAGATGGCGGCCTGGCGCTCAGCCTGCTGAAGGACGCGGCAGCCCAGGCCTGGCAGCATTACCGGGCTGTGCTGGACCGGCTGGCCTGGCTCGGCCCGACCTTCCAGCCGCCGGTCGCGCTGCCGGTGTGGGTCCTATAAGAACCCCACATTGGACGGGTTGGCCGGGCGGTGTAGGACGGGTTGCCAACCCGTCCTACTGGCATAGATTGAGGAGGAATCCCATGACATGGCAACCGGACCCCCGCACGGGCTGGGGGCGGGTGGCAGAGCGGATCGGGGCGCGCACGCTGCTGGTGCTGCGCTCCGTGCTCCAGGTCGCGCCGGGCGGCATCATCCGGTTCGGCAAGACGGCGTACACCGACGACACGCACCGGGGCTTCTGGATTGGCGTGGACGGCAACGGCGCCGCGCAGCTGAACATCGGCGGGCCGGACCGCTCGCTGAAGTGGACGGGCAGCGACCTGGTCATTCGCGGGGCATTCTACACCCCGACCGTGGCAATGGATGAGGCAGGGCTGGCACTTCGGGAAGGCGATGGGATGAGTAATCGGCTGCGCTACGTCACCGCAGAGGGCGAGGACGTGGCGGCCCTGCAGGCGACGGCGGACGGCGGGCCCTGGGTCAGCCTCGCGACGGCCCAGCCCGCACCCGCGGAGAACGGCCGGCTGGACCTGGAAGTAGACGGCGATTTCGGCGCGAACGTGCGGCTGCGGTTGGAGACGACGAAGGGGGGCGGCGCGGCCGCCAGCCGGATGCAGGTGCAGGTGGGCAACCAGACGCGCATCGAAGTGGACGGCGCGGGGCGGCTGTCGGCTGCGGGCGGGCTGGCTGCGGGGGGCCAGCGCATCAGCGCGGTGGCCGACGCGGCCGCGGATGACGATGCACTCAACCGGCGGACGGGCGACGGCCGTTACCTGGCCCAGGCCGCGGGCTGGACGGGCAGCCTGGCGGTCGGTGCGCAGACTGTGTCCGTGGTCGACGGGCAGATTACGGGCGTCATTTGAGGCATAGGGGGATCACGATGGCGGGCAAGCTGCGGGTGTTACTGGTGGCCGCGGAGGCGAAGGGGCTGGCGCCGCTGGCCTGGATGCAGGAACTGACCCAGATCGCCGCGGTGCCGGGGGTGGAGCTGGAGGTCTGCGGGGGGCAGCAGGCCTTGCGCGCGACCGTCGCCGGGCGGTTGCACCAGTGGTGGGATTGCATCCTGTGGTCGGGACACGGCGCGCCGGGCCGCCTGCTGCTGGCTGACGGGCCGGTGGGCGGCGATTGGCTGGCGTGCATGATGCGCCAGGCACCGCCGAGCGTGGTGGTGCTGTCGGCCTGTTTCAGCGCAGCGCGCGACCAGGCCCTGACGAGCCTGGCCGAGACGCTCAGCCAGAGCGGCATCACGACGGTGGGGCTGTGGGCCGGGGTGACGGACGCCGCGGCCGTGGTCTACAACGTGGAATTCGTGCGCGCGCTGGCACTGTCCGGTTCAGTCGCAACCGCGCACCGGGTCGCGGTCGAGCAGGTGGCGTGGGAGCATCCCGCAGCCGCGGGGGCCGCGTTCCTGCTGCCCGGCCTGGTCAACGGCTACGGCAAGATCGTGGAGGAGCTGGCCGGCATCCACAAGCGGCTGGACGACGTGGAGGCGAAGCTGGACCGGCTGTGCGCGTGACCGTAGGGGCAGGCCTGTGTGCCTGCCCTGGGGCGCACACATCGGTGCGGGGCGCACACATCGGTGCGCCCCTACGGTTTGCGCGCTCGGTTGCCCCGCAGCGCGCGCACGAAGATCACCGCCAGCGTGATGGCCGTCAGCGGCGCGGCGAACTCGAACAGGATCACGCTGAACGCAGGCAGCGCGTCGTGCTCGGTCGCTGCCAGCACCAGGTAGGCAGTGTAGACAATGTAATAGCCGAGGAAGAGGAACCCTTCCCAGCGCGCAATGCGGTAGCCGCTGAAGAAGAGCGGCAGACACGCAATAGCAACTGCCAGCATGAAGGGCAGGTCGAACGTCAGTGCGGAGGGCGCAACCGCCAGCCCGGCCGGGGCCACCACCGCGGCCAGCCCTAATATCAACAGGACGTTGTAGATGTTGCTGCCGACCACATTGCCCGCGGCGATGTCCCGCTCGCCCCGCAGGCTGGCAAGCACCGACGTGGCGACTTCGGGCAGCGATGTGCCTGCGGCCACGATGGTCAGGCCGATAATCAGCTCACTGACGCCCAACACGCGTGCGATCGCCACCGCGCCGTTAACCAGCAGCCGCGCACCGAATACGAGTGCGGCCAGTCCCACGACTGCCAGCAGGACGTTGAGCAGTATCCCGCGCGGACTTCGATCTGCAGATTGTCCAAATTCCTGCCGGTATTCCTGCTCCACTGCGGGACTTTCGCGGCGGCCCGCATAGATGGCGAACGCGGTGTAGGCCAGCGCGCCGGCCACCAGGATTACCCCTTCCAGCCGGGAGATGGTGCTGTCCAGCGCAAAGAGCACCAGCAGCAGCGACACGCCGATCATCACCGGCACGTCGATGCGCACCAACTGCTGCGAGATGACCAGGGGCGTGATGACCGCGGCCAGTCCCAGGATAAACAGCACGTTGAAGAGGTTGCTGCCGATGACGTTGCCCACCGCGAGGTCGGCCTGGCCGGATATGGCTGAACCGATTGTGACCGCCATTTCCGGCGAACTGGTGCCGAGCGCGACCACTGTCAGCCCGATGATAAGCGGCGAGATGCCCACGGCAATCGCCAGCCGCGACGCGCCGCGCACCAGCAGCTCGGCGCCGACAACCAGGATGACGAGACCCGCGATAATGCCGAGGATGGTAGCAGCAGGCATGGGACCTCCGAGGAATGAAGGATGAATTGCACCAATTATAGCAGACTTGCGCCCTGCTGCATCAAACGCTAGACTGTGCGCAGATGGACAATCCATCAACCTGTTTGCTTGAGAGGAGGAACCATGCGCACATTGACGTTGGGGCATTCCGGCCTGGAGGTCAGCGCGCTGTGCCTCGGCATCCTGCCGTTCGGCACGAAGGTGGACGAGGCCACGTCCTTCGCCATCATGGACGCGTACTATGAGGCGGGCGGCCGCTTCTTCGACACGGCCAACAACTACTCGATGTGGCATCCCGGCGGCATCGGCATCGAGAGCGAGACCATACTGGGGAAATGGCTGAAGCTGCGGCGCAACCGGCATGAGGTGGTCATCGCGACGAAGGTCGGCTTCAACCGGGCGGACATCGGGCCCAGCCTCTCGGCCGCAACCATCAACGCAGAGCTGGAAGGCAGCCTGCGGCGGCTCGGCGTGGACTGCGTGGACCTATACTATGCCCACGCGGACATCCGCAAGGACCCGCTGGAGGAGACGCTGGCGGCCTTCGATGCGGCAGTGCGAGCCGGTAAGGTGCGCAGCCTCGGCTGTTCGAATTACCTGGCCTGGCGCATCGAGCGGGCGCGGCAAGTCAGCCGGGCGCATGGTTGGGCCGAGTACTGTTGCGTGCAGCAGCGTTTCACGTACCTGCGGCCGCGCAACGGCGCGAGCTTCGGCGCACAGCGTAGCGGCAACGATGACCTGCTCGACTACTGTCGCGAGAATCCTGACTTCCGCATGTTGGCCTTCAGCCCCCTGCTGGCGGGCGCATACTCGCGGGCCGATCGCCCGCTGCCCGCGCAGTATGCCGGGCCGGATTCGGACGCGCGGCTGGCTGCGCTCGAAGCCGTCGCGGCTGAACACGGCGCGACGGTCAACCAGATCATCTATGCATGGCTGCTCGCCAGCAACCCGGCGATCATCCCGCTGACCGCGCCGACGACGCTGGCGCAGCTGGCGGAGAATCTCAAGGGGCTGGATGTAGTCCTGTCGCCGGAGCAGATGACGCGGCTGGATATGGCGGGGAATCCGTAACGGCAGTTCCAGGTTTGAAGTTTGAAGGTTACAGGTTCAAGTCCGCAACTTGCAACCTGTAACCTTCAAACCTTCAACCGACTTAAGCTTGCAAGTGCGCTTCCAGGAAGTACAGGTGCTTGTCGAGCGTGCGCACGACTTCGGTGAACAGGTCGGCGGTCGCCATATCCTCCGCCTGCTCGGCCGTGTCGATGGCCTCACGGGTGCTGGCAGCCAGGGCCGCATAGCAGCCCGCCATCGTCTCCACCACCTGCATGCCCTCCGCCACGCCCTCAGGGAAGTCGCTCAACTCGCTGCTGCCCGCGGCCCGGCGCACGGTGCCTTCGGCCACGCCGCCCAGCGCAGTGATGCGCTCGGCAATCTCATCCACAAGCGGCAGGACCTCTTCCGCCAGCCGGTCGAACAGCTCGTGAAGCTGCATGAAGTCACGGCCCTTGACGTTCCAGTGGGCGTGCTTGTTCTGGCTGTACAGGTCAAACGTGGCCGCAAGCTGAGTGTTCAGCAGCTCGACCATCTGCTCACGCGCTTCTGCCTTGATATCAATGCGGGTTTCGAACATTCGCTGCGCAGTCTTCGTCGCTTCCATAGACTTCTTCGCTGCCATTGTTGCTTCACTCCTTTGACGTATTACGTGGGTAGCTATCAGCACGGTTCCGTGCCATTACTCTCACAAACACGACCATTGTACTACTGAGGGGCTCACCAAAAGGTGAGAAGCCATCCACTTTAGCTTCTCCCAACCTTAAGCTATCCTTAAACAAGTGTATATACTCAGCCGGTTGTAACACGCGCTCTTCACGTTTTCCTCTGTCCATAGTACAATCGGGGACAAGTCAACCACTGGATCATGTCACAGGAGGGTATGATGGACCTCGCCAAACTGGCGGACGAGTTTCGCGTGCCACCAAACCGCAAGATTAAGATGAAGGACTACGATGCTGGCTTCACCGCGGGCTATGAGAAGCCGGAGGACCCCGAGGAGCTGCTGGCCGAAGGGGTCGCCAGGATCGCTGAATTGCAGGATAAGCTGTACGCCGAGAACCGGCAGAGCCTGCTGGTTATCTTCCAGGCGTTGGATGGGGCAGGCAAGGACAGCGTCATCCGCCATGTGTTGAGCGGCGTCAATCCGACCGGCGTCCAGGTCTTTAGCTTCAAGGTGCCCAACGCTGAAGAGTTGGACCACGATTATCTGTGGCGCATTGTCAGGGCGCTGCCGGAGCGGGGGCGCATCGGCATCCACAACCGGTCGCACTACGAGGAAGTGCTAGCAGTGCGCGTGCACCCGTCGTTTCTGGGGCCGCAGCGGCTGCCGCCTAAGACGTTGGGCGATGGCTTGTGGCAAATGCGCTTCCAGCAGATCAACAACTTCGAGAAGTACCTCGTAGAGAACGGCACCGAGATCGTTAAGATTTACCTCAACATCTCCAGGGAAGAACAGGCCGTGCAGCAGTTGGAGCGCATCGACACGCCGGAGAAGCACTGGAAGTTCAACCCGCGCGACATCGAGGAGCGCAAGTATTGGGACGACTATATGGCCGCGTTCGAGGATGTCTTCACGCACACAAGCACGAGATGGGCGCCGTGGTATATCGTGCCGGGCGACCGCCGCTGGTTCACCCGTCTGGCCGTCGTGAGCATCATCGCGGAGAAGCTGAAGGAGATGAACCCGCAGTACCCTGAGGTCAGCGCAGAGACGCTGGCCGCGATGCCGGCGCTGCGAAAGCAGTTGACCGCGGAATTGGAGGACTGATATGACAGGCACGGGAACCTGGTTCGACACGGCGCGCTTCGGCATGTTCGTGCATTGGAGCCATTGCAGCCAACACGGTTGCGAGCTGTCGTGGCCGCTCGTCGGCGGGGTGGCTGCGCTGCCGGAAGCAAAACCGCTGACTGTGGCCGAATATCACAGCACGGCGGCTACCTTCAATCCGTCCGCCTATGACCCGACCGAATGGGCGCGATTGGCAAAGCGCGTTGGGATGCAGTATGCCATCTTCACATCCAAGCACCACGACGGCTTTGCCATGTATCACACGCAGCAGAACGATTTCTCCATCGAACATGCCCCCTATGGCCGCGATATCGTGCGCGCGTTCCTCGACGCGATGCGCGCCGAGGGCCTGCGTGTGGGCCTTTACTACTCGCTGATCGACTGGCACCACCCGGACTATCCCGCCTTCACAGACGCGGACCGGCCCTATGCCTGGGGCCACTGGCGGCGTTCGTCGCCGGAGGCGTGGAGCCGCTTCCTCGATTTCATGTTCGGGCAGGTTCGCGAACTGCTGACGGATTACGGTCCCATCGACATCATCTGGTTCGACGGCGGCTGGGAGCGCACTCGCGAAGAATGGCGCGGGGCAGAGCTGGAGGCCATGATTCGCGAGTTGCAGCCGGGCATCCTGATCAACGACCGGCTGCCGGGCACGGGGGATTACGTTACGCCGGAACAGTTTGTGCCGTCCCAGCCGTTGGAACAGGCCTGGGAGACGTGCATGACGATCAACGAGAGCTGGGGCTACAATCCGGATGACAAGCATTTCAAGTCGGGCCGTCACCTGATTCACACCCTGTGCGAGGTGGCCGGTCGCGGGGGCAATCTGCTCCTCAACGTGGGACCGATGGCTGATGGTAAGCTGCCGTCCGAACTGCTCGAACGGCTGGCGACCATTGAGACATGGATGGCCCGCCACGGTGAGAGCATCATCGGGACGACGCCGGGACTGGAGCCGTGGCAGTTCTACGGCCCTTCGACCCGGCGCGGGGATACACTCTACTTGCACCTGCTGATGAAACCCTACGATACGGTGACTGTGCGGGGGCTGCCGATCAAACGGGTGAGGGCGGTCACCGCGCTCGGTACGGGTGAAACGCTGTCCTTCACCACCCGCGCACCGATTATGGAGAGCATGTTCGGTGCGGACCCGGTCGGTGAGGTGACGATTGTCGTGCCGGAGCGCGTGGTCGATCCGCACGCGACGGTGTTGAAGTTAGAGTTGAGCTCCTGAAGCTGAGATTATACAATTCGCAATATTCGTCGAGATACCCCGTATGCCTATGGTGTTTCCGACGTTTGTAGCAGTGGAGATGGGAATCACAACATCTCCTACCACTACAATACCAGCTTGAGGAGGAACCCTCATGAGAAAGACGTTTGCCAGCCTGCTGATCGTGGCTCTGCTCATCCTTGCAACGGCGGTGCCGGCCTGGGCCGGCGGGGATCAGGTGCGCGGGGAGAACGGACAGGGATCCGTCAACCAAGTGCAGGTTCAGGATCCCCCGCCGTTCCAGCCCTGATTCTGCTTGTGCGGAATAGCCGGCCCGTCCTTGCCAGAGACCCGTTTTCTCGCAGAAAACGGGTCTCTACCTGCCGCAATCCGATATGCTGAGGTCTAATACTCCAGGACGACTGCCTGGTGGCTCTGCACCCGCGGCACCGTGACCGAGACCGCGCCGTCATCGTGCATCAGGGATAGCGGGGTGTCGTCCGGCACGAGCCGCGCGGCGGTAATCGTCTCCGGCACGCGCACCGTGAGCGGTACGTCATACAGCGGCGGGGTGTCCTCGATCACGAGGCAGCGGCCCCGCTGCAGCGGCGGCGCATAGAGCAGGTGCGCGACGTAGCGGCGGTGCTGCGGTTGGTGCATCAGGCTGACGCGGCCCGCGCTGGGCAGGGTCGTCACGACGACCGGCGCGGGGTAGAGCAGGCGCAGCGCGTTGGCGAACAACTGCCGGTGGACCCGCGCGCCGTGCTGGTAGTACAGCTTGCCCAGCCGGTGGGCCAGGAAGACCACGTTCCTGCGGCGGATGGCCGCTGGATGCGGAGCGGGTTCGAGCTGGTTGGGCGTGTTCTGGTGCGAGCAGTAGTGGCCGTACGTGCGGTTGAAGTACGGCTCGCGCAGGCCGGCAAGCACCTCCGTGCCCGCGTGTGGCTGTATGCGCAGCGCAGCCGCGTAATTGAGGAACGGGCTGCTGACCAGGTCCTCACTCAACGCGCTGCCGGCTTCCACCACAGTGAAGTCGTCGTCGTAGCGCGCCGGGCCGAGGTAGTCCGCGCCCACGTCCAGCAGGAAGTGCGTCCCCGCCTGATCCAGCGCGCTCTCCCCGGTCACGAGGAGCTTGCCTCCGCCTGCCGCATACGCCGCCAGTTTCGCGGCATCGGCGGCGCTCAGGCAGGCCGCGCCGGGGAGGACGATGGCGCGATAGCGGGCGAAGTCAGCCGCCGGGTCGACGACCGCGAAATCGTGCTGCGTCTCCAGCAGCATCAGCGCGGTGCCCTCGTCGTCGGCCTGGCTGCCTGAGAACCACAGTCCCAGGTCCGCGGCCGGAACCGCCTCCAGTCCGTACTGCTCGATCTGTTCGACGTACTCGAACGCCGCGCCGATGTTGCGGTAGGTCCCCAGGTCCATCTCGCCCGCCGGGTGCAGTTGATCCCCAAAGTTGCACGCCGCGCCATAGGCCAGCATCGCGCCCGCCTCATAGCGCAGCGCGTCCGGGTGCTTGAACCCGCCGAACTCGCCCCAGGAGGTATGGAACTTCCCGCTCATGGCAATCAGCGGCTTGCCGGTGTTCTGGAAGAAGCGGGCGCGCAGAGGCAGCTTGTCATAACCGCCCCATGTCGTCGGCAGGTCCTCCAGTTCTTGATTCGTATTCGCGTCGAACAGCCGGTACTTCGGGTGGCGGCCGTGGGGGCCGCTGCCGTGGAGGACGGTCGTGCCGTTGTAGAAGACGCTGGCCTCCGGGTGATAGCGCGCAACGATCGCGCTGGTCAGCTCGGCGAAGCGCCGCCACTTGGCGACGTTGTAAAGCTGCGCAGCCTCCTCGTCAGCCGGGTCGATCCCCTCGGCCGCCATCCCCGCGCGGCACGTCTCGCACCAGCACGGCGGGCCCGCGGTGATGTCGTACCACAGACCGTCCACCGCAAATCGCCGGCAGATTTCCTCGGTCTGGCGCAGCATGAGGTCGAGATAGCCGCCCGACGGGCACATGAACTGCCAGGAGAAGTTGGGCTTGGGGTCATCCGGTCCCGCGTTGGGATCCCAGTTGGTGGCGAGAATGGCGCCGTCCGGCTTGCGGACGCACCACTCGGGGTGCGTCTCGGCGTCGTGGACGGACCAGCCGACGGTGTAGTAGATCGGCGCGCGCACGCCCATCTCGTGGCACGCTTCGATCTGCTGGCCCAGCAGGTCGATCGACAGGGTGGGATGCATCGCACCGACCTCGGTCGGGTAGTAGCTCCAGCCGTGGTGGCACTTGGCGAAGATGTTGATCCAGTCGACGCGGCCCAGGCGCAGGGCTTCCTGGAACTGGGCCTTGCTGAAGCGGCTGCCGACGCCGGGGATGTGCTCGGAGGTGTGGAAGTCCAGGTGAACCTGGCGCGCGGTCACAGGTCGCATGTAGGGCTCCTTTAGGGTGGAGTTGGGATGGATAGAACGCTGATGACGCTGATGTGCCAACCTCAGGTTGGCCCTGATATGCGCTGATCTTTGAAGATTTTGAAAAATGCATGTATCAGCGCAAATCATGATCATCAGCGTTATCTGCGTTCTATTAGTGGTACTTCGGCAGCCAGTCGCCGTGGGCTTCGATCAGGTCATCGACGAGATGCCAGATCTGGTCCAGGCTCAGCTCGGCGCCCGTGTGCGGGTCGAGCATGGCGGCATGGTAGATGTGCTCGCGCTTGCCGGTCAGCGCGGCCTCGACGGTGAGCGCCTGCACATTGACGTTGGTCTGTATCAGCGCGGCGAGCTGCACGGGCAACGTGCCGATGCGCACCGGCTGGATGCCGTTCTTGTCCACGAGGCAGGGCACTTCGACGCAGCAGCCCGCGGGCAGGTTGTCGATAAGCCCGTGGTTGAGCACGTTGCCGTAGATGACCGCCGGCGTGCCCGTCTCCATCGCCTCGATGATGCCGGAGCCGTACTCGTGCGAGCGCTCCACCTTGTTCAACCCTTCCAGGCTGGCGCTGACCCAGCGCAGTTCGCCCTCGGATGCGCCGGCTGCGGCGAGCTTTGCGCGCATGGCCGCGACGTCCACCGGCGCGTCCGGGTGTTCGAGGACCGTGCGGGTGGCCTCCCACCCGGCAATCTGCACCTCGCAGCGCCGGATGTACTCGTCCAGCGGGACATTGAACTGCTCGATCAGGTCGGGCCGGTCGCGCTTGATGAACCAGGGCGTGTACTCTGCGAAGTGCTCGCTCGACTCGGTCACGAAGTAGCCGAGGCGGGTCAGCATCTCGTAGCGCACGCGGTTCCAGTCGGGCACGCGGCCCTCCGCGACCACCTGGTGCAGCAGGGGGTACAGGTCCTCGGCGCCGTCGGGCGTCTGGCGCTCGAACTTAAGGTAGAAGGCCATGTGGTTGATGCCCGCGGCGACGTAGTTGATGTCCTCGAAGGGTACGTTGATATCGCGCGCAAGTTGTTCCGCCGTCCCCTGCACGCTGTGGCACAGGCCGACGGTCTTGATGCTGCTGGCCCGCAGGATGGACCAGGTGATCATCGCCATCGGGTTGACGTAATTGAGCAGGGTCACGTCGGGGCACAGCTCCTCCATGTCGCGGCACATGTCGAGGAACACGGGGATCGTGCGCAGGCCGCGCATGATGCCGCCGATGCCCAGCGTGTCCGCGATGGTCTGGCGCAGGCCGTACTTCTTGGGAATCTCGAAGTCAACGACGGTGCCCGGCTTATACCCGGCCACCTGGAACATCGAGATAGCGTAGTCCGCGCCCTTCAGCGCGGCGCGGCGATCCAGATGCGCCTCGATGCGCGGGCGGACCCCCAGCACGCCCGCGATGCGATGCGCGACGACTTCAGTCGTGCGCAGCCGCTCCGCGTCGATATCGTGGAGGCTGATGACGGAATCCGCCAGCTCCGGGTATGAGAGAATGTCACCGAGCAGGTTCTTGGCGAAGACGGTGCTGCCTGCACCGAGAAAGGTGATTTTTGGCATGGCTTATCTCCGTGGATTTAGATTCATGGGCGGTTGATGGCTTGTGAAGGAAAGTATACCGCAGAAACTGGAATTCCTGGAAAGACAGGGAAATGGTTGACGCGCAATACCGTTCGTGCTATTTTAGTGCGGCATTTGAGGTTTGCCAGAGAGGAGTTACCGATGGACGATTCCGTATTGATAGAAGAGACGCTGGACCCGGAAGATTGGGACGCGATGGCCGCGCTCGGTCATCAGATGGTCGATGACATGCTCGAATGGCTGGCATCCGCGCGCGAGCGGCAAGTCTGGCAGCCTGTGCCCGCGGAAGTCAAGGCGCGTTTCCAGCATCCTGTCCCGCAGGACCCGACCTCGCCCGCCGACATCTACGCGGATTTCGAGCGAGACATCCTGCCCTACCAGATGGGCAACGTCCACCCGCGCTTCTGGAGCTGGGTGATGGGCAACGGCACCGCCCTGGGCATGCTGGCCGAGATGCTGGCCGCGGGGCTGAATCCCAACATGGGTGGGGCCGAGCATGTGGGCATCTACGTCGAGCGGCAGGTCATCGACTGGACGAAAGCCCTGATGGGATTCCCAGCCGATTCCAGCGGCCTGCTGGTGAGCGGCGGCTCCATGGCGAACCTCGTCGCTCTGGCCGTGGCGCGCAATACGCGTGCCGGTTTCGATGTGCGGCAGATCGGACTGCACGAGTGTCGTGCGCGGCTGACCGTGTACACCTCCGTCGAGGCGCACAGCTCGATACAAAAGGCGGTGGAGCTGTTGGGGCTAGGCAGCGAGAGCCTGCGCCTGATTCCGGTTGACGATGCCTTCCGGATCGACGTGCCGGCGCTGGAAGCCGCGCTGGCCGCGGACCGCGCTGCGGGGATGCAGCCCATCTGTCTCATCGGCCACGCGGGCACGGTCAACAGCGGCGCGCTGGACCCCCTCGACATGCTGGCCGACATTGCTGCGCGCGAAGGGCTGTGGTTCCACGTGGACGGCGCTATCGGCGCGCTGGCGGTCCTCGCGCCGGACCTGCGCCCCCGCCTGGCGGGCCTGGCGCGTGCCGACTCGATCGGCCTGGACTTCCACAAGTGGCTGTACGTGCAGTTCGAGGCCGGCTGCGTGCCCGTGCGCGACGAGGCCGCGCATCGCGGCACCTTCAGCCTCACCCCGGAGTACCTGGAACACGCTGAACGCGGCCTGGCCGCGGGTGCGCGCTGGCCCAGCGAGTACGGGGTACAGTTGACGCGCAGCTTTCGCGCGCTCAAGATCTGGATGTCGCTGCGCGAGCACGGGGTCGCGAAGTACGGCCGGCTCATCTCGCAGAACGCGGCGCAGGCGCGCTACCTGGGGAAGCTAGTGGCGGACACGCCTGAGCTGGAGCTCATCGCGCCGGTTGACCTCAACATCGTCTGCTTCCGCTTCAATCCGGGCGGGTTGGATGACGACGCGCTCAACGCGCTCAACCAGGAGCTGCTGCTGCGGCTGCACGAGAGCGGGGTGGCTGCGCCGTCATATACCACGCTGCGCGGCCGTTACGCGCTGCGCGCGGCTATCACCAACCACCGCAGCCGTCGGGAGGACTTTGACCTGCTGGTGCGCGAGGTGGTGCGGCTGGGGAGGGAGTTGGTCGTGGAAGGGCGCGCAGCGCAACGGATGTAGAACCGAAGGTTCGCCTACATCCGTTGCCGGGGCAGCCCTCACGCGGGCGGCAGCCGCTGGGCCAGCTTTCCCACGATGGGCAGGGCGGTCATGCGCGCGTTCAGCGCATTCGACATGCCCCGGATCCAGGCATACAGGGCGAAGACATACGCGGCGATGACCAGGCTGAACAACGACAGGCCGACGATTGCCAAGTAGGGAACGAACGACGTCAGCCAGAAGATAACATACCACCCCGCCGTGACCAGCACGAGGAACAGGAGCAGCGCCAGCGACTGCCGCGCATGAAAGGCCGCGAACCGGTCGCGGCGGCCCACGAGCAGGACAACCAGCCAGCCCACGACGCTGAGCAGGTACGCGATGAAAGCCAGCCCTCGATTCGGTGTATTCATGGTCACGCTCCGACCCCGCGCAGGTTGAGTTCTTTGGCAAAGTGGCAGGCCGCCCAGTGGCCCGGCAGGTGTTCGAGCAGGGCCGGTTCGACCTGGCGGCAGACGTCGCGCACATACTGGCAGCGCGGGTTGAAGATGCAGCCGGCCGGCGGATTGGCTGGGCTGGGCACCTCGCCCTGCAGCGGGATGCGGGCGTATTTCAGGTCGGGGTCCGCCGGCGGCACGGCGGATAGCAGCGCCTCCGTGTACGGCATCAGCGGGTTGGCGAGCAACTCGGAGGTGTCCGCCAGTTCCACGATCTTCCCGACATACATGACGGCAATGCGGTCCGATACGTGCTCCACGACGGACAGGTCATGCGCGATGAAGACCAGCGTCAGTCCTAGCTCATCCTTCAAGCCCTGGAGCAGGTTGAGCACCTGCGCCTGGATGGACACATCCAGCGCAGACACCGGCTCATCTGCGATAATCAGCCGCGGGCTGAGCGATAGGGTGCGCGCCAGGCCGATGCGCTGGCGCTGGCCGCCGGAGAACTCGTGCGGGTAGCGGTTCATGTAGTTCGGCTCCAGGCCGACCTCGCGCATCAGGTTCGCCACCCGGTCGTCGAGCTCTTTGCCGCGCGCGATGCCGTGGATGACCAGCGGCTCCCCGATGATGTCCTTGACGGTCAGGCGGGGGTTGAGCGAGCTGAAGGGGTCCTGGAAGATCATGCGCATCTCGCGGCGCAGTGGCTTCATCTCTTTGAGCGAAATCGCGGCGACGTTGATGCGCTCGCCGTCCGCCTTGCGATACCACACCTCGCCGCCCGTCGGATCATACAGGCGCAGGATGGCGCGGCCGGTGGTTGTCTTGCCGCAGCCGCTTTCGCCCACGAGGCCCAGCACCTCCTGCTCCTGGACGGTGAAGCTGACGCCGTCCACCGCACGCACATGGCCGACGGTCCGCTGGAGCAGCCCGCGCGTAATCGGGAAGTACTGCTTGAGTTCCTTGACTTCCAGGATCGTTTTGTCTTTGATGGGCATTCAGTTACCTCCCCACCCGCACCGTTTTTTCCGCCATTATGATATCGGGGTCGGTCCATCCTTTTTGTTCCATCAGTTCCTGGTAGGCGCGGCGGAAGACCAGCCGTGCCGTCACCTGGCCGCCGGCTGTGCCGGGCGGGAGGTCGAAAGTGTAACGGCTGCGGTCCGTGGCATAGGCCGCGAGCCGGGTGTCGGCCACGACGGTGACGGGCCGCCAGTAGGCCGCGGTCGGCTGCTCG